>JAEUOD010000036.1 GCA_016791065.1 Dechloromonas sp.
CGGAAATTTTAGGCGTAGTTTCGATTTAGCTAATCCAAACCAACTCCTAAACCAGAAGCCCCGCAACATCGCGGGGCTTCTGGTCTAGAATCGTCCGACAGACTTTATTTCACTCCGACAGACTTTATTTCACGGGATCAATCAACAATTACCAGTTCGGCTCCCGCTCCGGCGTCGCCGTGATTTTGTGAATACTGAGGTCAGCCCCCTCGTATTCCTCTTCCTGGTCAAGACGCAGGCCGAGGGTAGCCTTGAGGGCGCCATAAACAAGCAGGCCACCGGCCAGGGCGATGGCGATGGCCATGCCGGTCATGATCAGTTGCGGCATGAAGGCGATGCCGCCGGCGCCGCCGAGGGCCTTGCTGCCGAATATGCCGGCGGCGATGCCGCCCCAGGCCCCGCACAGGCCATGCAGGGGCCAGACGCCGAGGACGTCGTCGATCTTCCAGCGGTTCTGGGTCAGCGTGAACATGAGGACGAAGAGACCGCCGGCGACGCCACCGACGACCAGCGCCCCCATCGGGTGCATGAGGTCGGAACCGGCACAGACAGCAACCAGGCCGGCGAGCGGGCCGTTATGGACGAAGCCGGGGTCGTTCTTGCCGGCAACCAGCGCGACGAGCGTACCGCCAACCATGGCCATCAGGGAGTTGAGAGCGACCAGGCCGGAAATTTTGTCGAGGGTCTGGGCGCTCATCACGTTGAAGCCGAACCAGCCGACGGTCAGGATCCAGGCACCGAGCGCGAGGAAGGGAATCGACGAGGGCGGGTGGGCCGAGATGCGGCCATCCTTGCTGTAGCGACCATAGCGCGAGCCGAGCAGGAGCACGGCGGGCAGCGCGATCCAGCCGCCCATGGCATGCACGACGACGGAGCCGGCGAAATCGTGGAATTCCTCGCCGAAGCTGGCCTTGAGCCAGGCCTGGATGCCGAAATGCTGGTTCCAGGCAATACCCTCAAAGAAGGGATAGACGAAGCCGACGAGCAGGAAGGTGGCGATCAACTGCGGATGGAACTTGGCGCGCTCGGCGATGCCGCCGGAAATGATGGCAGGGATGGCCGCGGCAAAGGTGAGCAGGAAGAAGAACTTGGTCATCTCGAACCCGTTCTTTTCCATGAGCGTCTCGACGCCCGAAAAGAAATTGACGCCGTAGGCGATGCTGTAGCCGATGAAGAAGTAGGCAATGGTGGACATGCCAAAGTCGGTCAGGATTTTGACCAGGGCATTGACCTGGTTTTTCTTGCGGACGGTGCCGACTTCGAGGAAGGCAAAACCCGCATGCATGGCCAGCACCATGATGGCGCCGAGCAGGATGAACAGCACATTGCTGCCGGATTGAAGCGTTGTTTCCATGAAACCCCCAAAAAGAATCGGAGATCGGAAAGCAAGCACCATTCCAGTGCATCAAATTTGTTTCAAATCAGTGCATTATGGATTGGCAAAAAGACTTCAATCGCACTTATTTGGTGCTTATTTCTGACGCAAACCCCAATTAGGTGCGCACAGCGCTTTATTTGGGGGCAGAGTCGGCGGGCCACAGCACCCAGAGGCGACCGCTCTGCTTCATGCGCCCCGCCTGCTCTCCGGCGGCCTTGCCGAAGCCCCAGAAGAAGTCGGCCCGCACGGCGCCCTTGATCGCACCGCCGGTATCCTGCGCCATGACCAAGCGGTTCAGGGGCTGCGCCGAATTGGGGCGCGTCGTGGCGAGGAAGACCGGCGCGCCCAATGGCACTGCACGCGGGTCGATGGCGATGCTGCGCTCCGGCGTCAGCGGCACGCCCAGGGCGCCGACCGGGCCATCCTGGCTGTTCGGAACTTCGCGGAAGAAAACGTAGCTCGGGTTGGCGTTGAGCAATTCGGGCAGGCGACTCGGATTGGCCCGTGCCCAGGACTGGATGCCCTGCATCGAGGCCTCTTCCAGCTTGAGTTCGCCACGCTCGACGAGCAGGCGACCGATCGACTGGTAAGGATGGCCATTCTGGTCGGCGTAGTTGAGGCGTGCCATGCCACCGTCGGCCAGCTGGACGCGCCCGGAACCCTGCACCTGCAGGAAGAACAGCTCGACCGCATCGTCCACATAGAGCAAGGTCTTGCCGGGCAGGCGCTCGCCGCGGGCCTCAATCTCGGCCCGCGACCAGTAGGGCACCACCTTGTTACCCTCCAGGCGGCCACGCACGCGCCTGTCCTTCAACTCGGGGAAGACGGCCGAGAGATCGATGGTCAGCAGGTCATCCGGCACGCCGCGCACCGGCTGCTCGAAGCCTCGGGCCTTCTGGCGGCTGCCGCGTAGCAGGGGTTCGTAATAGCCGGTGATCATGCCGTTCGCGCCACCTTCGCCATTGGTGACGGCATGGGGCTTGAGGTGTTGCTCGAAGAAGCGACGGACATCGTGCGCGGAGCGGACGTCGACGCCGCGCGCCAGTTCGCAGACGCGCCACCAGGCCGGCCCGTGCGGACGGCTGGCCATGCCCTTGCAGGAAAGCAAAAAGGCCGGCCAGGCTGCCTTGGCATCGTCGGTCGTCCAACCCGGCAGATCGGACCAGCTGGCTATCTGGAAATTGCGGCTGAAGACGGCGGCGGGAGGCGTTACGGCCGCCGGTGGCGGACAGGTGGCGCAACTCGGACACGGCGCGCAGGCGACCGGCGCCTCGCTGCTCTGGAAGACGGAACAGCCTGCGAGCAGGGTGACGATGAACAGGCAGACGGCTTGGATTTTTAGCATGGCTTTGGTTAGAGTTCGGAGCTTCGCCCGAAAGTATACCTGCCCAGATGACCGATCCCCTTCTGCTCGAACGCCTGCTCACCCGCGTCGAGGCGACCCTCGCCCGTTTCGAGGCCAGCCTCCCGCCGCTGCCGCCGCCAACCGACTGGTCAGCCGTTGCCTACCGCTGGCGGCGAAGCAACGGGCGCGGCTGGCTGCAGGCCGTACGCCACCCGCATCCGATCCGCCTGTCCGACCTCGAAACCATCAATGACCAGAAGGAACGCATCACGGCCAACACCCGCCAGTTCGTCGCCGGCAAGCCGGCCAACAACGTGCTGCTCACCGGCTCCCGCGGCTCCGGCAAGTCTTCGCTGGTCAAGGCCATGCTCAACGAGTTCTCGCCCAAGGGGCTGCGCCTGATCGAGGTGGACAAGGATGACCTGATCGACCTCGCCGACATTCTCGATCTGATCGATGGTCGTCCCGAACGCTTCATCATCTTCTGCGACGACCTCTCCTTCGAGGCCGGCGAAACCGCCTACAAGGCGCTCAAATCGGTGCTCGACGGCTCGATCGCGGCACCGCCGGACAATGTGCTGATCTACGCCACGTCGAACCGCCGCCACCTGATGCCGGAGTATTTCTCGGAAAACCTCGAAACCCATACCGTCAACGACGAGATCCGCCCCGGCGAAACGACCGAGGAAAAGGTATCGCTCTCCGACCGCTTCGGCCTCTGGATCTCCTTCTACCCCTTCAGCCAGGAAGACTACGTGGCGGTCTTCCAGCACTGGGCACGCGAGTTGGGCGTCGCCGAAGACGTCATCGCCGCCAGCGAACGTGAAGCGCTGAACTGGTCGCTCGGCCGCGGCTCGCGCTCCGGCCGCGTCGCCTGGCAATTCGCCAAGGAACTGGCCGGCCAGCAAAAGCCCCGGCGAAAGAAGGCGAAATGAGCGACATCGTCGAAGTCGCCGCCGCCGTCATGCTACGTAGCGATGGCCGCGAATTCCTGCTCGCCCAGCGCCCGGAAGGCAAGGTCTATGCGGGCTACTGGGAGTTCCCCGGCGGCAAGGTCGAAGCCGGCGAAACGGTTCGTGATGCGCTGATTCGCGAACTCCAGGAAGAACTGGGCATCACCGCCACCGCCTGCGCGCCGTGGCTGACCCGCCAATTCACCTACCCCCACGCCACGGTGCGCCTGAACTTCTGGCGCGTGACCGCCTGGGACGGCGAAATCGGCATCACCGCTCCACTCGAACACTCGGCGGTGGCCTGGATGCAATGCGGCGAGGCCGCCCGGGTCAGCCCCATCCTGCCGGCCAACGATCCGATCCTGAAAGCCCTCTCGCTACCGACCGCAATGGCGATCACGATGGCCGAGACCGAAGGCGTCGAACGCCAGCTCGAACGCCTGGAAGCTGCCCTGGACAACGGCCTGCGCCTGATCCAGGTACGCGACAAAGGCTGGCTGCCGGCACAGCGCCTATGGTTCGCCGAAGGCGTCGTCCGCCTCGCGCATGACCGCGGCGCCCTGGTCGTGATCAACGACGATGCCGACATCGCCCGGCGCTGCGGCGCCGACGGCCTGCACCTGTCGGCCGCCAGTCTGGCGGCTTGCAGCGAACGCCCGGATTTCGCCTGGGTCGGCGCCTCCTGCCACGACGCCGCTGAAATCGCACGCGCCGGCGAACTCGGCCTCGACTACGCCCTGCTCGGCCCGATCCTGCCCACCCCGACCCACCCGGAAGCGGAAGGGCTGGGCTGGGATGAATTCAGTCGACGGATTTCAGGCAATACCTTGCCCGTCCTGGCACTAGGCGGCATGAAACCGGAGATACTGAGCGAAGCGCAGCAAGCCGGAGCCCACGGGATTGCGCTGATGCGCGGCTGGTGACTGAACCGCTTCAGGAAGCCGGACTATCCGGCAGTTCTGTCTCGAGATCGCCCGGATCACCTTGGACCGGAATGCGATAGGAATCGTTTGCCCAGGCGCCGAGGTCGATCTGCTTGCAGCGTTCGGAACAGAAGGGGCGCCACGGATTTTCCGGGGCCCAGAGAGCGTCACCGCCGCATTGCGGGCAGCGAACCTTGCGCGGCGCAGCCATCAGAGATTGCAGAAGGTGAGGTCGAAAACGACGTCGCGCTCGCAGCCACGAGCCTTGATTTCGCCGGCCGGCGGCTTGGTGAAGCGGATGTTCAGGAAGTACTTGTTGGCGCTGACTTCGGGAATCGCCGGTTCGTCCGGATCAAGCGAGACGCGCACCATCTGGGCAGCGGTACCGCCTAGATTTAGCTGGAACTGGCCGTTGATCGCGGTGTAGTTCTTGGGCCGGCCGCTGGAGCGCAGCAGGCGCAGGACGATGGCTGCTGCGTCGCGTAGCGGGATCATCGGCTTGAGCCAGCCGGAGAGGGCATCCTGGCGAACCTCGGTCGGCCGATGCAGCCACCAGTGGTAGGACGGCAGATCAAATTCGCAGACGCCGCCGGGAATCGCCGCCCGGCTCTTGATGCCCATCAGCCAGTCGTTGTCGCGCAGGTACTGGCCCATCTTGCCGGTCATCGCCAGCAGCGAGGCCGAGGACTGCTCGATTTCGTAGAGGGCGCCGGAAAGCGCTTCCTCGGAAATATCCGGATTGTTGCGATAGGCCAGCAGCGTCTGGCGCTGGCGTTCGAGTTCCTGGATCAGGTCCATCTTGAGGTCGGCTCGACCAGCCACCTCAAGGATTTCAAACATCGTGACGAGCGCCGTGTGGTGTTCAAGCTGGCCGTCGGCCTGAGCGAAATACGCCGTTTTTTCAAACAAGTCCTCGAGCCGCAGCAAGGTGCGGATGCGCTCGTTGAACGGGTATTCGTAGGTAATCACGCGGCCGGAGTCCGAAGAAACGGAAAATTGTTTGAATTTTGAGCCATTTGCATGCAAATCTCAACAGCTTGCTTTAAGTATTTCTGCAG
>JAEUOD010000192.1 GCA_016791065.1 Dechloromonas sp.
ACGCGCCCGTCTCCACCGGCTTCGAATCCGGCACCATCTACTTCAACCTCGATGGCGTCCTCCACAAGCTCACCGGCGCCCGCGGCTCCGTCGCCCTCGACTTCACCCGCAACGGCCGGCCCGCCATGAAGTTCAGCTTCACCGGCCTCTTTAATACCGTCGCCGATGCCGCGTCCCCCACCGTCACCCTCACCGCCTGGCAAAAGCCGCTCGCCGTCAATCGGACCAACACCCCGACCCTGACCCTGCACGGCAACGCCGGCCGCGTCCATAGCCTGACCTGCGACATGGCGAACAACATCGTCTTCCGTGAAATGATCGGCGCCGCCATGGGCGAAGTCCTGCTCACCGACCGCAAGCCGGTCGGCCAGATCGTCATGGAAGCTGTCACCGTCGCCAGCAAGGACTGGTGGTCGTCCATCAAGAACATCACCACCGGCGCCCTGCAGCTCATCCACGGCACCGTCCCCGGCAACAAGTTCCAGATCGACGCCCCCAACATCCAGCTCATCAGCCCGCAATACCAGGACCAGGACGGCATCGCCATGCTCCAGTGCGGCCTGGTTTTTGCCCCCGGCGCCGCCGGCAACGACGAAATCAAGATCACGGCCCTGTAATGGACATCTTCAGCCTCGACCCGTCGCCCACCTTCGTCGCCCCGGTTCCCCTGCCGGTCCCGGGCGGCGAGCCCGTCGTCGTCAAGTTCCGCTTCCGCCACAAGGAAGAGGAAGAGTTCTACGCCATGCTCGCCGAGAGCCGCGAACAAAAGGAAAACTTCGGCCAGTTCCTTGCCCGCTTCGTCGATGGCTGGGAAGGCGACGCCATCAACGCCCCGTTCTCGCTCGAGGCCCTCGCCAAGCTCTGCCGCAACTACCCGCGGGCCGCCCAGGCCATCTTCCGCGTCTACGAAGCTGAGCTCATCGGGGCCGTCCGAAAAAACTGATCGAGGCCGTGCGGCACTGGCTGCGCGGCGGCAAGGAAGACCAGCAGGAGCGCATCGCCGACCTCGTCCGCTTCGGCATCGACGAGGCCGACGCCCGGCGCTACCTCGAAGAAGAGGGCGAGGTCGCCGCCGAACGTTTCGCCGTCTGGCCCCAGAACGAAGAAGCGCTCACCGTCTTCTTCCGCCTCAAGCGCCAGTGGCGCATCAGTCCCCTCAGCGGTCGTCCGCTCGGCCTCGATCATGCCGCCATCCCGCCCACCCTGCGCCTCATGGGCATCCCGTCGCGCCGCTGGCCAGCGCTCTTCGACAGCCTCGCCCTCTGCGAAGACACCGTCCTCGAAGAGCGGGATTAAGCCCTTTTTTTACCAGCCGCGAACGACCAAAGTCATCCAATGGCCGAAGAAACCCAACTGAAAACCGTCGTATTCCGCTGCAAGGCGTGCAAGCACGTCTTCGAAGCGACCCCGGGCCGCGTCGAAGCCGCGCCCGAAGACGACGACGTTCACCCCTGGCGCTACTTCCGGTCCTGCTCCCAGTGCGGCGAAGAAGCCACCCAGGCCCACTGGGCCCGCGCCGCGATGAAAGCCTGGCGCAAATGCACCGGCCCGCGCACCCCGGAAGGCAAGGCCAAGGTCCGCGAAAACCTCATCGGCCACCCGACCCCCGAAGAAGCCCTGCGCACCCGCTTCAACGGCATGAAGCACGGACTCAACGCCAAGGTCGCCACCTACTTCCCGGCCAAGCCCGACGGCTACGCCTTCTGCGCCACCTGCAACGTCGACCGCATCTGGTGCTCGGAGCAGCCCTGCTGCGAAAAGCAGACCGTCAATTTCATGAAACACCGGGCCGCCTTCGAACAGAAGAACCCCAAGCACCTGATGGGCATCTACGCCGACTTCCACGCTGCCCTCATGTCCACGCTCAGCGAATGCCTGCGCCAGATCATCGGCGACGGCGTCACCCTGCGCACCCCCAAGACCTACATCGGTGAGAACGACAAGGTCCTCATCGTCAAGTACTACGACCAGGACGGCTACGAGCACGTCGTGCACGACGTCATGGCCCACCCGCTCTTCAAGCCGGTCAGCGAACTCATCACCCGCATGGGCATCTCGCTCTCGGATCTCGCCATGACCCCCAAGCAGGGCGAAGACGAAGCCGCCACCCTGGGCAAGCTCGCCCAGGACGGTGCTGCGCAGGAATCGCTGGCCGAATTCGAGGAACGCAAGGTCAAGGCCCTCGAAGACCTCAGCGCCATGATGGCCCGCGCCAACGCCGCCAAGGCGCAGGACCCGGTGCTGATCGAATACCAGCAACAGAACGGAGGATGAAAATGACGACGAATGCCCACAATTACCCTTGGCACGATGCCTCTCCGCCGGATATTGCTGCAGGGCGGAAAACAGGACGGTTACGCGCCTGCGGCTATTGCGGATCAATGCATCCCGCCGATGTTGCTGCGGCCCTGCGCTCGGGCGCTCGTCTGGATCCGTCCGACCGCAAGTACGGATGGCCGCATAAGTTTTATGTCGAAAACGTTCCGAATCCGCACGCCGGAATGCTGGAATCCCGCTGCAGCCCAAGCCATGCAACGCCCTTCTGTCCAAAGCGTGGCGCCCCATGCGAGCATGGCGAGCAAAGCTTCTATCACCCAACGTGCGAGTGCATGAAGGAGACCCCGGAGCAGATCGCAACAGGAGAGGGAAGCACCGGATATTCCGTGATTGCGATCAATACCGGTCGCTTCCATGAGCAAACCGGGAAACCCAAGATGGACTGGACAGAGACGGGAAAACCGGCTTCTGAAACCACCTACGGCAAGTTCTACACCGAGCACCTGAAAGATGCATCGCCTGAAGATCGCGATGTAATCGAAAAGGCCATGGGCATGCACGTCGAGTTTTCCGGTGGTCAAGTGACCTGGTGGAAATATGGGATTCCGAAGCCGGAGCCGATAGGCCTAGGTTAATGACCCGCATCTCAGCCGCCCAGCGTGTCACCGTATCGAACCGAGCCGAGGTCGAGATCATGCGTTACGCCCATGATCACGCCCTCTGGCACAAGCACGTTCACAACGTCACGCTGGACCCGGTGCAGGTGCTGAAGTGCATCCAGATGGATGAGCACCCCAACACCATCGACGTCTCCTGCCGCCGCACCGGCAAGACCGCGATCAAGGAAATGTATTGCCTCAAGCACCTGGCCACCACGCCGGCGCAGGAGGAGGGAATTGTCGCGCCCCGCATGCAGCAGTCGCAGACCAACCTCAACTACCACATCGAGGCCATCCGCCGCTCCGAGATCCTCGGCGCCTACGTCGGCTACCGCAACGGTCGCAAGCAGTTGAAGGACATGGGCTACAGCTTCTGCAACGGCAGCAAGGCCGGCGCCTACGGCATCATGAGCCAGATCGACGGCGACTCCATCACCGTCGCCTCCCTCGAAGAAACCGACGACATGCCGCAGGACCGGCTGCTCAGCCGCTTCCTGCCCATGCTCGGCGCCCAGCGCCGCCTGGGGGTCGATGCCGACGCCAGGACCTTCAAGCCGCAGATCCGCATGACTGGCGTCTTCAAGGGCGCCGACGTCGTCCAGGGGCTGATCAACACCGGCGAATACCACCTGCTGCCCGCCGTCGACGTCTATCTCGGCGTCGAACTCGGCATCCTCAACAAGGCATGGGCCGATTCCATGCGCCAGCAACAGACCGAGGGCGAATGGATACGCCAGTTTCTCTGCAAGAACGTCGCCAGCCAGAACTGGATCTGGGAAAAGTACATCGCCAAGGCCAAGGCTGTTGGCTTACAGGCGGGGCTCACCCCGGCCGGTCCCCTGCCGGGAGCCCGGTACCGCAAGCGCGGCCTGATCTCGTTTGGCTACGATCATTCTGGTCATGGCGAAAGTGCCACTGCCTCGAAGTCAGCCCTGGTCGTGACGGAGCAGATCGGTAACTTCGTCTGTGTCATCTACGTCAGGACCTGGCCGGCCGGCACCGACGATCGCGTCGTCGAAAACGACCTGCTCGGCCTCTGGGAATTCTTCGATCCAGACTACGCCCTGGGCGACGCCTACGGCCTCGGCATGCTCACCACCCTCAACGACCGGCTGTTCGCCAATGGCCTGACCGAGGTCGACCGCCGCACCGTCGCCGACGGCGCCAGTACCGCCAGCGCCTGGCCGCAATGGCCGTTCTCGCCCATCCGCTTCGGCGGCATGACCAAGCACAGCATGGCCAGCATGCTCAAGGCCGCTTTCCACAACGGCCAGGCCGCCATCGCCTACTTCGATGAATTCGACGAGCGCGAGGAACTCGACGACTGGCGTGCCTTCGTCCGCCAGCTCGGCAACATCAAGGCCGAAGCCACCAAGGCCGACTACAGCAGCTTCAAGATGGCCGACCCCAAGTTCGGTGACGACCTCTTCGACGCCGCCATGGCCTCCGTCTGGGCCCTCGTCACCCGTGGCCAGGAAGATGCCCCCACCGTCATTGGCCGTCGTACCGTCAGCCGCGAAGTACTGCTTGGCCTGCCTGGAGTCATCGCATGATCCGCATCGTCCTCGAATGGCCGGAGATCATCGCCACGGGTGTCGCCCTCTGCCTCTGGCTCATCGTCCGCCGGATGACCCGCCGATGAGCTACGCCAGCGCCAAGGGGAAAACGACATCTGCTTCATTGAAGGCATTGAAGGCACCGCCGCGTCCGCTCGATGAAGCCGAAAAGGAAGCCATCGCCCAGCGTGCCCGGCGTCTCAAGCAACACCTGCCGTAAGCCATGGACTTCCTCAAGGATCTGCATGCCGAAGGCCTGGTCGATGGCCTGCGCGCCATCGTCTCCGTAACCGTATTTGAAGAGGTGAATCATGGGTCTGACTGAGATCTGGTCCAAACTGCGCGGCGCCATCGCCGCCACGCCCAATGCCCAGGCCAGCCCGGCCGTGCGCGACACCGAAAGGGGCCGCCGTGCCACGCCGGAAAACGGCATGAAATACCTCTACCGGCTCATGTGGGTCGATCCCGAGGTCCGCCAGGCCATCCTCGACGTCCGCGAGATGGACCGCAAGGACGGCCGGGTCAAGCGCATCCATAGCCGTGTCGCGCGCGACACCGTCAAGGGCGGCCTCGTCTTCACCCAGCTCGCCCCGCGCCGCTCGCTACTCAAGGAATGGCAGTCCTTCGCGCATCGCCTCCAGTTGCAGCGCGTCGAAAAGCTCAAGTCCGACGCCCGCGGCCTCGCCATGGAAGGCAACCTGCCCTTGCAGTGGGTCATCAACGACGACCTCGACGTCGTCGCCGCCGTCCGCATGCCATCCGAGACCATCCTCCCCAACGTCGATGAGGCCGGCCGCTTCAAGGACGTCAGGGACGCCTACTGGCAGATCGACGTCATGAGCGGCGCCCGGCTCACCGGCTTCCCGCTCTGGCAACTCTTCCTCTGCCGCTTCGACCCCGACTCCTTCGACGATGTCGGCGCCATGGGCCGCCCCTTCCTCGACGCCAGTCGAGATCCCTGGCGAAAGCTCCGCATGACCGAGGAAGACCTCGTCATCCGCCGCCGCACCCGCGCCCCGTTGCGACTGGCGCACGTCCTCAAGGGGGCGACCAAGGGCGAACTGGAGACCTACCAGGCCGCCGTCGAGTCCGACAAAGGCGAGATCACCACGGACTTCTACCTCAACAAGGAAGGCGGCGTCACCGCCCTGCAGGGCGACGCCAACCTGGGCGAGATCAACGACGTCGTGCACCTGCTCGATACCTTCTTCGCCGGCTCACCCTTCCCCAAGGGGCTGATGGGCTACACCGACGGCCTTGCCCGCGACATCCTTGAAGACCTGAAGCGCGACTACTACGAGGAGATCGACGTCTTCCAGGACACGCTCTCCTTCGCCTATGCCGAAGGCTTCCGCCTGCAGCTGCTGCTCAAGGGCATCGTTCCGGATCCGGAGGAGTACGCCATCAGCTTCGCCGAGCGCCGTACCGAAACCCCCAACCAGGTCGCCGACCGCATGCTCAAGTGGAAGGCCCTTGCCATCCCGCAGGACATCGTCGACGAAGAAATGGGCTTCAACCCGGAAATCATGCGCCAGCGACGCGAAGCCGCCGCCAAAGAGGTCGATCCCTACCCGGGCGGCCCCGGCACCATCGGCCAGCCGCCAGGGCCTGGCAAGGTCTCCATCACGCCGAACAATGCCCCCAAGGGCGAAAGCATGACCAGTATCGGCAACAGCCCAGCCTGACGCGCTGCCCCCCTCGAAACGCATCGGGGGGCGCCGTAGCATCGGGGCAAAGGAGAAATCATGCCGGAACCGAACTCGACCACCGTGGGCATCGCAGCAGGCGCCAGCGCCGGCGCGCTGACCGGTACCCTGATCGGTGCGCAGGTCGATGCGCTGCTCGTCGGCCTGCTTGCCGCCATCTTCGTCTCGATCTGGCTGCCGTCCGTCGATAGCAAGCTCAAGGCCGGCTGCTCGGTCGCCTTCTCCTCCATGCTCGCCGGCTACGCGTCGCCGGTTGCTGCCTCATATCTGGTCGCCCAACACGCATCGATCGGCAACGGCAGCCCCCTGCGCCTCCTGCTTGCGCTACTGATCGGAGCCGGCTCGCCGGCCCTGTTTCCGCTCCTCATCGAATGGGCGCGCAATCGGGCCCGCGAAAAAGTGGGGGAAAAATCCTGATGCTCACCGTGCTCTACCTGGTCGCCGCCTTGGTCGTCCTCTGGCGCACCCTGGCCGTCATCGCCATCCTCGACGCCCGTGCCTTCCGGGGCCAGCTCTGGCGCTTCGTCGGGATCGCCTGTCATTACGCATTGATCGGTGCCGGCGCCGTCGCCGTCATTCTCGGCGTGCCGGCCGGTGGCCCCTTGTTGCTCGGGGGAACCGCCCTGGCCTGCATCGCCGACCGCCGGTGGCATCGATGATCACCCGCACCCAGCTCGTCGCCATCATGCCGCAGGCCGCTCAGCGCGCCGATCGCTGGCTTGATCCGCTCAACGCCGCGATGACCGAATACGGCATCGACAACAGCCGCCGCATCGCCGCCTTTCTCGCCCAGGTCGCGCACGAATCCGGTCAGTTGCGCTACGTCCGCGAACTCGCCAGCGGCGCCGCCTACGATACGGGCCGCCTCGCCGCCCGCCTCGGCAACACCCCGGAAGCCGACGGCGATGGCCAGAAGTACAAGGGTAGGGGACTGATCCAGATCACCGGCCGCCACAACTACCGGCAGTGCTCGATCGCCCTCTTCGGCGACGCGGCCATCCTGCTCGACGAACCGGCCCTGCTCGAAGAGCCCGACAATGCCGCGCGCTCAGCCGGTTGGTTCTGGTGGTCACACGGGCTCAACGTCGTCGCCGATTGCCCGAACAGCTTCCAGCTCGTCACCCGCAAGATCAACGGCGGCCTCAACGGCTATGCCGACCGCCTGCACCACTACGAAACCGCCCTGCGGGTGCTCGGATGATCCCGCCCCTCACCGTCCTCGCTGCCGAATACAAGTGGGCCGTCCTGCTGCTGGCGCTGGCCGGCAGCTACGCGTGGGGCAGGGCGGACGGACGGGCGCTGGCCGATGCCGAAAGCCTGCGCGCCGAGCAGATCGCCGACGCCGCCCTCGAATCCGCCCGTCGGGGCGCTGCTGAAGAAATCGCCAAGCTGGAGGTCAAGCATGTCACCGTACAACGCCGGATCGAGCGCGAAACCCGCGAAGTGCCTGTCTATCGCGATTGTCGCCATCCTCCTGGCGTCCTGCGCGCCCTTGACGACGCCCTCGAAAATCGACCCGGAGCCGCTGGTGATCGCGAGCTGTCCGCCCAGCCTCGGCCCGCTGGCTGACGACAGCTTCGGTGCCACCACCGAGAAGCTCGGCCAGGTCGCCGGCATCTATCACCGCTGCCGCGCCGCAGCCATGGCCGGTCGTTCGCCATGAGCGACTATGTCCCCCGTATCCCCGAAGCCGCCTCCTGTGAAGAGATGCGCGACTACTTCGAATGGCACGTCCAGCATGGGTACGCTAAGGACAAGGTTTTTATCGACCGGCGCGGCCTGGAATTCCTGCGCGAAAAACATCGCGACAACCTCGGCCTGGGCATCCCACCCGACGGCGAAACCAGCGACCCTAAAACGGGCCGCATCTATGTGAGAGCGATCTACTGATGTCCTACCCCCTGCGCGTCCTCATCGCCATCGACCAGCTTTTCGCGGTCGTCCTGTTCGGCGCCATGCCCGACGAGACCATCAGCGCCCTGGCCCATCGCCGGCACTGGAAACGGCTGGAGCGCCTCATCAACTGGCTTTTTCGAGACGACATGCACTGCGCCAAGGCCTACATCGCCGAGATCGTCGGAACCCAAAACCATCGTGAGTACCGCTGGGATCGCCGCTATCAGGCTGCCCGCGAAAGCTCGAATTCGAACAACTGAAGACAGAGGTACACCATGAAAAACGGCGAACGCTTGATGATTCTCGACAAGGTTTCCACGCTGCTCACCAGTCCGGCCGTCGCCTTTACCGGCGATAGTCGCGGCGGCCTCGCGATCTCGGTCAGTGGCGCCGGCAGCATCAGCGCCCAGGTCCGCCTCGAAGTCAGCGACGACCCGTCGCAAGGCTGGACGACGGATGATGACTGTGTGATCACGGTCAGCGGTACCGGCACGGCGACCGACTACATCGAACTGACCGAGCCCTGGCGCTACATCCGCGCCACCGTCATCTCCCTGTCCGCTGGCGCCGTCGTCAGCGTCGTTTTCGGCAACGAGTTGAGTGGCGGTACCGGTCTCCGCGCCCCCGCCTCGATCGTCCGTTCGAAGCAAAATCCTGTCACCGGGGGGATTGGAATTTCAGACGGGGATGGAGGGCGGCTACAGCTAGTAAATACGGCTGGTGCAGCAATCGTACCGTTGCGTTATGTCTCTTTAGCGAACTTCGGCGCATTCGATACGTCGAGCTTTCGGCAGATTTTCCAAATCCCGTTCGCTGGCCCGTGCCTCGTCCGCGCCGTTTACGAGACAGACGCCACTACCGCAACGAGCGTCAGCAACTGCGCATTTGCTGCCGGTAGGAATTATTCCGATGATGATCCGGTGGATGCTGACGGCAACCCGGCAACGTGGCAATTGCAGACGACCATCAACCTGACCGCCGCAGATGCTTCGTGGGCTACTAACGGCATTTACGGATCAGGAAAATCAGGCTGGGTCGCACTCAACATTCCGGCTGCGACGGATAGTGGAATCGGCGGCTACATCTACACGACCACAAAGCTATCTGCCGGGACTGGCCGATGCATGGTCGGAAATGGCGCTCGTCCAACGAACGACTGGGAAAGCACAATCAGCGCGCTTTTCCCGTCGATGAAGTACCGCGCCCTGTATAAAACAGGTGATTACTGCACCACAAATCAGAACGGCATGGGCGCTGCTTCGCCGAATAAAAACGCGCAATACAACCCCGTGGCGTACCTCGAAATTATGCCGATGAGCCGCGTTTTGTCCGGCGCAATCTTCGGTGACTCGACCACGCAGGGGCTTGGAACTGGGACGCCTGCGGTGCAGCCGTACAACTACAACTGGGGCCACGTTGCAACGTCGTTGTATCAATCGACGACCGGAAAAGTGATGCACATTGCGAATTTCGCGCACGAAGGCAAGACTGCCGCTTTCTATCTAAAGCATCTTGAGTTGCTACTTGCCGATGCTGATTTTGTCCCGAATTTCGTAGTTATCCAGCCGTTTTCTAAAAACGATAATGGTGGCGTGTATTCGACGGCAACAATTAATGCATCCATTGCTGCGGCTTTGCCTCTTGCTGCTGCGGCACGAAAGAAGGGAATCATCCCGATCTTCCGCACGATTACGCCGGATGGTGGAACAAATGCCACGACGGACGGCTATCGAAAAGCTGGAAACGCTCTGATTCGCGCATCCGGGGTTTCGTGCTTTGACCTAGATGCGCTTTTCACCGATGGCGCATCGCCAGCAAGGTTGCAGGCAGCGTATACGTACGACAACACGCATTACAACAAAACCGGGAATGATATTGCCGGCGCTGAGTTTTCGAGATTGATCGGAAAGCTGTTCGCCGAAACCTAATCCCCTCAGCACATGGCTCTCACTGATATCCTGATCCGCTCGACCCTCGGCGTTCTCTCGCCGCGGTATCGGACGGTCGCCGACTGGTCCGAGGTCTATCGCCGCATCATCGACACCAAGCCGGTCTGCGACAAGACCAAGGCCAATCGGATGGTCAGTGTGCGCCATATCCTCGATGGAATTGGTCGTCGCATCATTTCACGGGTGATGCCACATGAAATCGCTGAATTGGTACAGCGCCTCCATGCAGAGCATCCGGCGCTGGCCAAGCGCGTGCTGATCGAGGCGAAGAGCCTGTTCAACGAAGCGGTCATTTACGGATGGATCGACCGCAACCCGGCATTTCCGCTCAGGGCGCCGGCCGTGCATGTGCAGCGGCATCGCTTGTCACTTGAGCACTGGCAGGCCATCCATGCCTATGCGCTCGCGAACCAGCCGCACTGGGTCGCCCGGATGCTGGTGCTCGCACTGGTCTCTGCCCAGCGGCGATCCGATCTGGAAAAGATGCAGCCGGGCGATGTCTGGGACGATCATCTCCATATCCAGCAAGCCAAGACAGGGATGCGCCTGGCGCTGCCGCTGTCGCTTCGCCTCGATGCGATAGGCGTCAGCCTCGGCGAGGCGATCGAGGATTGCCGTGATTACGCGGTCGGCAACAGCCGGCTGCTCCGCAAGCACAACGGTCGTCCGATTGGGGTGGCATCGATGTCCGCCCGCTTCGAAGAGGCCCGCGAAGGGTCAGGACTGGTCTGGCATGATGGCTTGCCGCCCTCGTTGCATGAATGCCGATCCCTGTCCGAACGGCTCTATCGCGCGCAAGGCGTCAATACGATGATCCTGCTCGGGCACAAGAATCAGGCCATGACCGATATCTACGACGATGACCGCGATCTGGCGCAAGGACAGTGGAAGACCCTCTCCATCCAAAAACCGCAGCGGGCTTAGGCATGAGCGCGACCGACCGTGCCCAAATCCGCCGCGCCACGCTCGAAGCCCGGCAAGCGCTCGAAACGCTCGATGAAGTCGGCGCAGAAGAGCTTTCCCGCCTCTACCGCCAGGCCGCCGAATCCATCCGCGCCAGCATCGCCCGGGCCGGTGGCGGGGATGGCAAGGTCGCGCTGGCCGAGCTGCAGGCGCTGCTCGCCCAGATCGACGGCATCCTGGCCAGCCTCGCCACGATCCGTGACGGTGTCGTCGTCGCCGGCCTCACCACGGCCGCCCAGGGTGGTGCCGCGGCCGTCGTGCTCGATAGCGCCGCGGCCATGGTCATCGCGACCGAAGCCGTCGCCCTGACCCGCAACTTCATCGCCGCCGACGGCCTTAACCTGGCCGACCGACTCTGGCGCATCGATCGCGGTGCCCGCGAGGCCATCGGCCGCGCCGTCGAACTCGCCGTTATCCAGGGGCACGGCAGCGCCCAGGCCGCCCGCGAATTCCTCGCCCGCGGTCAGCCGGTACCGCCCGAGGTTGCCGCCCGCCTCGGCGCCGCCGACAGCACGGCGCTCGGCACCGAGGCCGCCCGCCTGATGACCGGAGAAGGCCAGGCCCTCTACCAGGCGCAGCGCGTCTTCCGCACCGAGATCAACCGCGCCCACGGCGAGGCCTACATTGCCGGCGCCGAACGGCATCCCGATTTTGCCGGCTTCAAGTTCCTGCTCTCGCCGGCCCATCCCCGGCACGACATCTGCGACCTGCTCGCCAGCCAGAACCTTTACGGCCTCGGCCCAGGCGTCTATCCAAGCCGCGCCAAGACCCCCTGGCCGGCCCACCCCAATACCCTGTCCTTCGTCGATATCGTCTATGCCGACGAGGTCAGCGCCGCCGACCGGGCCGGGCGCGAAACGCCCACCGCCGCGCTGGCCCGCCTGCCGGCCGACGTCCGTGAAGGCGTGCTCGGCAAGGGCAAGGCTGAGCTTTTCGATGCCGGCCGCCTGCGCCAGGGCATGATCCGCAGCCCGCTCAAGGCGGTCCGCCGCCGCGTCCGTTGATCCGCCGGCATCCTTCATTTATGCATGGCGAATGAATACCCGATAATCATCTGCATCATCACGAGAGGAGGACCCCATGCAACGCCCCATCACCCATTGCCTCATGGTCCTGGCCATTGCCATGACCGCTGGCTGTGCCTCGATATTTTCCGGGACGACACAGGATGTCGCCCTCCGCACCACGCCGGGCGCCAAGTTCTCGGTCACCAACAGCTACGGCACGCCGGTCTCCGACGGCATCGCCGGCGCTGACGGCGCCGCCGAAATGAACCTGGTGCGCAGCGTCGGCTACTTCAGTCCGCACGCCTACAAGGTCAAACTCAGCAAGGCAGGCTACAAGCCGCAGACGGTCGCGATCGATCCCGGCATCAATGGCTGGTACTTCGGCAACATCCTGCTCGGCGGCTTCATCGGCATGGTCATCGTCGATCCGCTGACCGGCGCCATGTTCCGCCTGGTGCCGAGCGCCAGCGAAGCCATGCTCGAACCGACCGGCGAAGACCTCTCCGCCATCGAGGCCGAAGCCGCCATCATCCGGCAGACGCGCGACTATCCCATTTCGCGCCATGACTACACGGCCCGCCAGGTCGTCCGGCAACAGGACTGCGCGCCCGTCGGCAACCCCGAGGTTGCCGGACTGAAGACATACCAGGAAACCCTGACCTTTAACTGCCGTGGCGGCCGCCAGTTCGTCGTCACCTGCCGTTCGGGAGCCGGCTGCCAGCTATAGGCGGGTCGGTCAGGGAACGGGGGAGGCTGCGGCCTCCCCTTTTTTTACCCGGTCACCCGGCGAGAATCGGGCGCATGGACCAGAAAAATTCAGTGCGCATCGACGTCGTCGGCTCGGTTGACGGCCTCAAGGGAACCGCCGGCGACGCCGAGCGCGAACTCGACCGCATGAAAAAGGCCGCGCTTGACGCGGGCGAGGGCATGCGCGGCGCTGCATTGGCCGGACAGGTCCTGGAAGCGGCAGGCCGTGGCGTCGCCACCATCGCGCTGACTGCTGCCGGCGGCCTGGCCGCCTGGGGTGCAGCACAAGTCGCCGCGACGCTCTCGATCAAGGACACCGCCGACGAGGTTGGCAAGCTCTCGCAGCGCATGGGCGAGTCGGTCGAATCCGTCTCCGAGCTGCGCTACGCCTTCGGCATGGCCGGCGCCGAAACGGGCGAGATGGCCAGCCTCATGAAGTCGCTCGACAACAAGGCGCAGGATGCCGCGCGCGGCGTCGGATCGGCCGCTGCCGCCTACAAGGCCATGGGGCTCTCGGCGACGGACAGCAACGGCAAGCTCAAGGACAACCGGCAACTGCTCGAAGAAGTCGCCGACAAGCTGGCCGGCTACAAGGACAGCGCCGCCAAGGCCGCGCTCGTCCAGGACGCGCTGGGCAGCGGCTGGGTCAAGATGATCCCGCTCCTCAACGGCGGCGCGGCCGGCTTCCGGGATGCCGCGATCGAGGCCCGCCAGCTCGGCGTCGTCATGGATGAAAAGCTGACCCGGCAGTCGGCCGAACTCAACGACAATCTCTATCGCATCCGCACGGCCGCCGAAGGCGCCCGCATCGCCCTGGGCAGCCAGTTGCTGCCGGCCGTCGTCCGCCTCTCCGAAGAGTTCGTCCAGGGGATCAAGAATTCCGACGGATTCTTCGATGCCCTGATGCGCTACGGCCTGGCCAATCCCTTTACCAGCCATCAGGAAAAGCTGGTCAAGCTGCGCAAGGATGCCAGCGACCTCGAAGACACCATGTCGCGCGGGCGTGGCAAGGCGGGCGATGACGAGCGCCTGCGCCGCCTCAACCAGGAAATCACCTACTACGACACCCTGCTGCAGAAGCGAACTGCCGCCGCCGGCGAGAGCGTAACCACCGGAACGGATGCCCCGACGCCGCCGCCAAAGCCCCCTCGTACCCCGCGCGGCGGCGAAAAGGTCTCCGACTACCAGCGCCTGATCGCCACCCTCAACGAGAAGATCGCCGTCGAGACGCTCGACCTGCAGACCACCGAAAAGCTGACCACGGCCGAGAAGGCCTTCGCCAGCTATCAGGCCGATCTCGCCTCCGGCCGCCTCAAGCTCAGCGCCGCCGAGAAGGGTGTCGCCGCCGCCTACTGGGAAACCTACCTCGCCCGCGCCCAGGCCAACGAAGCCGACAAGGCCTTCCAGACCGCGCTCGAGCAGCAGACCGAGGCTGTGCTCAAGCAACGCCAGGCCATGCAGGACAAGATCCAGAGCAGCGAGCGCGAACTCGAACTGTTCGGCCTCACCGAAGCCCAGATCAGCGCCGTCTGGCAGTCCCGCCTCGAAGACGCCATCGCCATCGCCCGCGAGAACGGCGCCAGCGCCGAACAGATCGCCTACCTCGAGGAAGAGCTGCGCCTGCGTGGCCAGCTCACCGAGGCCCTGTCCGCCAAGGAAGGCCGCAAGTACGAGCAGGACGACCTCAACAAGCAGGGCAAGGAAATGGACGAGTTCGCCAAGTCGGCGGCCAAGAACATGCAGTCGGCGATGGCCGATTTCCTCTTCGACCCCTTTGCCGATGGCCTCGACGGCATGGCCCAGAAATTCGGCCAGACCGTCCAGCGCATGATCGCCGATGCCGCGGCCGCGCAACTGACCCGCCTGCTCTTCGGCGATCTGCTCGATACCCGGGGCGGCGGTGGTTCAAGCGGCCTGGGCAACGGCTGGATCGGCCAGGCCGCCAGTTGGGCCACCAGTTTCGACTGGGGCAGCCTGATTTCCGCCTTCGGTTTCCATGAAGGCGGCAACGTCCAGCCCGGACAGCAGACCTTCAACCGCCTGGTTCCCTCATCGGCCTTCACCAACGCCCGGCGCTACCATGCCGGCGGTTTTGCCGGCGACGAAGTCCCGGCCATCCTCAAGAAGGGCGAGCGTGTCCTGACCCCCGAACAGCAGATGCGTGCCAGCAGCGGCATGACGGTGAACCAGACCATCTACGCCGACGGCAATACCGACAAGGCCCAGGTCCGTCGCAGCGCCGCCGCCGGCGCCCGCGCCGCCATGTCGGCCGTCAATGGAGCCCAGCGCTATGGCTGACTTTCTCGAAGAGCGCCTGTCCGCCCCGATCAAGTACGGTAGTTCATGGGGCGATGAATACACCGTCGATATCGTCGAGACCAGCGGCGGTCAGGAATATCCGGTCCTCGTTCATCCTTTCCCAAGGCGGCGTTTCGACGTCTCATATCTTCTCGAAAACAACCGGGTCTATACCGAACTCTGCGGTCTCTATCACCGTGCCCACGGCAAGTTTGCCGCTTTCCGCATCCGCTGCGAGGATGAGTACTCCAGCAACGGCCGCATCGGCACACCGACCGCCTTCGACCAGCCGATGGGCCTCGTCTCGGCCGGCGTTTACCAGTTGCGCAAGGTTTACGGCACCGATCAGGCGCCCGGCGCCACCGGCTACCCTTACCGCACCATCCACAAGCCGGTCGCCGGCACCGTCAAGGTCGGCATCGGGCCGACAGAAATCCGCAGCGCCGACTGGTCGGTCGTCACCACGACCGGCCGCGTCACCTTTGCCGCCGACCAGTCGGCGACCGTCACCGGCATCAGCAAGGCGGCGCAGGCCGTCATCAGCTTCTCGGCGCATCCCTATGTTGTCGGCCAGTCAATCCAGCTCAGCGGTGTCGTCGGCATGACCCAGATCAACGGTTTGCGGGCGCTGGTGACGGCCGTTGCCGGGCTGAACGTCACCGTTGCCATCAATTCAACGGCATTCAGCACCTATACCTCGGGCGGCGTGGCCCATACCCGGCCGCAAGCGGGCGAGAGCGTCACCGCCGGCTTCGAGTTCGATTTCCCGGTGCGCTTCAATTCCTCGTTGCCGGTCGGCCAGGACTACCCGGCTTTGCGCGCGGTCGAAGGCGTCGAACTGATCGAGCGCATCAACCCATGAAGCCGCAGGTCGCGCCCTACGAAACATCGGTCAAGTGCCTGCGCATCGTCTGCCGCAATGGACTGACTGTCCGTGTCACCCGTTATCCGGTCGATCTCGTCATGAGCAATGGCCAGGTCTATGTCAGTGGCAGCGGCTACGACTTCACCAGCTACGAAGCCACGGCTGGGTTTTCCCCGTCGGCCTTCGATCTCGAAGGCATCCTCGGCTTTGCCGGCGTCACGCGCGATGCCGTCGCCTCTGGCGTCTTCGATGGTGCGCGTGCTTACCTGTTCGCGTGCGACTACAGAAACCCGGTTGAAGATTACGAGCCAATCGTCGCCAGTTTTCTCGGGAAGGGAACGCTGACTGACAGCGGGTATCGATTCGAAGAAATGGCGCTGATCGACGCCCTGAATCAGTCGGTAGGCGACACCTACAAGCCCCAATGCGGCAAGGTCTTCGGCGGCCAGGAATACGCCGGCTGCAAAGTCAGTCTGGCAGCCCTGACCGTGACCGGAACACTGACCTCCGTCACCAGCTCATCTGCCTTTGCCGATGCCGGCCGGAGCGAGTCGTCCGACTGGTTCGCGCTCGGCACCATCTGCTTCACCAGCGGCCTCAATGCCGGCCTCAAGCCGCTGGAAATCAAGTCATTCGCCGCCGGCGGCGGCATCGTCACCTATGAGCCCTTCTATTACACGCCAGTTATCGGCGACGCCTACGAGATGATTCCCGGCTGCCGCAAGCGCCTTAGCGACTGCCGCGACAAATACGCCAACGTGGTCAATTTTGGCGGCTTTCCGGACATGCCGACAAGCTCTGTTTACGCCCAGGTGGGCACGCGATGAGCCGGCCAGATGTGGTCGCCGCGGCGCGCAATCTGATTGGCACCCCCTTCCGCCATCAGGGAAGGCTTCCCGGAATCGGCCTCGACTGCGCCGGGCTAGTCGTCGTCATTGCTCATGAACTCGGCATCCCGCACCGCGACGTCGCCGGCTATGGCCGCCGGCCATTCCAGGGGCAGCTTGAAGCGGTGCTTGCCAGCCAGCCCGGACTGCAATCGGTTGCCGTCGCCGATCTGGTCGAGGGCGATCTGCTGCTCATGCGCTTCGGGCGAGATCCGCAGCATCTGGCGATCCATGCCGGCGGAACCATCATTCATGCCGCGGAAGAGTTCGGTAAGGTTGCCGAGCACCGTCTCGACGACACCTGGCGCCGCCGCATCGTCGCGGCTTATCGCTTCACGGAGTCAGCATGAGCAGCAATACCTCCACCGGTCAGATTCTTGGCTACGTTGTTGGCGCCGTCGTCGGGTATTTCACCGGTGGTGTCGGCTATGTCGCCATGGGCGCGGCGCTCGGCGGCGCGGCCGGTGCCTTGCTCGATCCGCCAAAGGGGCCAAAGATCGTCGGCCCGCGCCTTTCCGACCTGTCGCAGCAGGGCGCCAGCTACGGCGCGCCGATACCGCGCGTCTATGGCTCCGTAGCCCTGCTCGGCAATATCTTCTGGATCGAGAATAACCAGCTGCGCGAACGCTCAAAAACCGAGTCGGCCGGCGGCAAGGGAGGGGGTGGCGGCGCCGAAACCACGACCTATACCTACACCGCCACCTTCGCGGTTGGTCTCTGCAAGGGGCCAATCGTCGGCGTGAGAAGAATCTGGATCATGGGAAACCTGATCTACGATGCCGGATCGGCCGATCTTTCGACGCTGATCGTTTCCGGGGCGGCGGCCAAGGGCTGGCGGCTTTACACCGGAACCGAGACGCAGATGCCGGATCCGCGCATGCAGGCCGCCCTCGGCGCCGCTAACTGTCCGGCCTATCGTGGCCTGGCCTACATCGTCTTCGAAGATCTCGAACTCGCCGACTACGGCAACACTTTGATGGGCGCCCAGATCAAGGTCGAAGTCCTGAGCGCCAGCGACGAACTCCCGATCAGCCTGCTCGCTGCGACGCCGCTGAGCGGGTCGGCAGAATCGCTCAAGGCCACGGCGCTCAATTGCAGCGACGACGGCACGCTGCATGTTTATCGTGCGCTCACGCCGTTGGCCGTGCCCGGCGTCGTCGAGCAGATCGACTTCGGCACCTCGGCCGCCGTCGAGGCCAAGATTGGCGGCATCATCGACAGCATCGGCGGCGGCTTTGTCCAAGGGTGGTCGGATCGCAACGAGATCGTTCTGCTCGACGGCGCCGGCAATCTTGTGTTTTCGCCCAACGCCGGCCATCCCGTCGCGTCCATGCCGTCTTACTATGCGGCCCTCAACGGCTTTCTCGGGTTCAATTTTCATCGGCGCGGCCAGATTGCGCTGCTTTGTGCCGAGGAAATGTCGCGCTCGCATATCGTCGATATCAGCGGCACGGCAGAAGAACTGCTTTTCACTACCGATGCCGCCAGCCTCGATGGACAGATCCACGATATCTTCATCGGTCAGAACCGCTACTATGCGGTGACGCTGGTCCCCAAGGTCGTCTGCTACGACCGCAACTGGGTGCGCCAGTGGGCGGTCGACCTGACGGGGGAATTCACGCTCTCATCCGGCATTGGCGGCACCGATGCCGTGGTCCGTGAATCATTTGACGGCGAATGCGTCGTCCGCCATTACAACAAGTTCTGGTACGTCACGGCCGCCGGCTTCGATTACATCGGCTCGGTCGCACCGGCCATTGACAGCTATGAATCATTGGGCGGGGATCACCTCCTGTGGCCGATCTGGATTCGCTACGATGCAGGCCTCAACGAGGTCTTCACCATCCAGTTGTCGGGCGTCGCCAACAAGACCCTGTCGCTGGGGCAGATCGTTGCCGAAGAGTGCAGGCTGTCCAACATCCTGTCGCCATCCGACATCGACACCAGCAATCTGACCGATGCCGTGCGCGGCTATCGCGTCGCCTCTACGGCCGCCATCCGCGCCGCGCTCGACCCATTGCAGGGCGCCTGGCCATTCGATGTCGTGCCGGATGGCTACAAGATCCGCTTTCACCGCCGGGGCGTCGCGCCCAGCGTCGCCACCATCGAGGCCGCCGAACTTGATGCGCGGGAGCCGGGCGCACAGCCCGGCGCGCGACTGACCGATGTCCGCGAGATGGATACCCAGCTTCCCTGCCGTGTCTCCATTTCGTTCCTCGACTTCGAGCGCGAGTACGACGTCGGCGAGCAGTACGCCGAGCGCCTCAATACAGACTCGGTCAACGTCATGAGCATCGACATGCCGATCGTCATGACCGCGACCGAAGCCGCGCGCCGCGCCGACGTACTGCTCTACATGTACTGGCTGGAACGCAACAAGGTTCAGCTGACGCTGCCCCCGACGTTCAAGGCGCTGCAGCCGGCCGACATCATCACCGTCAACGACTATGGGCGCAGCTACGACCTGCGCATTACCCAGGTCTCAGAAGCCAACGAACGACTCGAAATTCAAGCAACCTACGCCGATAACGCGCGCTATGACTCGACGCTGCAGGGCGCTACGTCGTCCGTGAGCGCCGCGCCGCTCACTATCCCGGGCGCAGCCCTCGGCTTTCCGCTCGATATTCCGCTGCTCGGCGCCGGCTACGACCGACCTGGCTTCCCGGTCGCCCTGACCGGCTATTTCCCGAGCTGGAATGGCGGGGTCCTCTACCGGTCGGACGATGCCGGACAGACTTGGACCGGCGTCGCCGCGGCCGGCCCCGGCGTCGTCGCCGGCTACGCCGTCAATGCTCTGGGGGCTCCGCAGGATGCGCGTCTTATCGACAGCGCCGGTCGTCTTACCGTGCGCCTCTACAGCGGTGATCTGTACAGCATCAGCGAAGGCCAGATGCTCAACGGGGCCAACCATTTCGCCTATGGCCGTGATGGTGCCTGGGAGATCGTCGCAGCCCGCACCTGCAGCCAGCAGCCGGACGGCTCCTACTATCTGACCGACCTGCTGCGCGGCCGTTTCGGCACCGAGTGGGCGATGGCCGGCCACAACGCCGGCGACGTCATCGTGCTGCTCGATGCCAATGCCCTCGTCTTCGTCGAACAAAGCCTGAATAACATCGGCCTTTCACGCACCTGGAAGGCAGTCACCTATGGCTACAAGATCGATGACGCCTATGCGATCGACTACGCCTATACCGGCGTCAACCTCGAATGCCTGTCGCCGGTATGGATTAACGGCGACCGGCACGCCACGACCAATGATTGGACGCTGACTTGGGTAAGACGTACGCGCGTCGGTGGTGAATGGCGCGACAACGTTGATGCCACCTTGGGCGAGGCTGCAGAGCGTTACGACGTCGAGCTTTATACCGATGCCACCTACACGACGGTCAAACGCACCTTTGCCGGCCTGATATCGCCCACGGTCACCTACACGACGACGCAACAGATCGCCGACTTCGGCGCCGTGCAGGCCACGCTCTACCTGCGCGTCTATCAGGTATCGGCCGATGTCGGGCGCGGCTACCCGCTGGAATACAGCATCTTACGCGCCTGGTCGCCGTTCGACATCATCACCACCGACGGCCCGGTCGTCTTCATGAAGCTCGACGATGCCAGCGGCGCCACCTGCGTCGACGAGATCGGCGCCGACGGCGCCATCGTCGGCACCGACTACACGCGCGGCGCGGCGGCCATTGGCGCTTTTGCGGATTCAACGGCGCTGACCGTGCAGGCCTCCGATACCCGGATCGTCTCGACCAATTACAACATGTACCCGGAATTCACGGTCGCGGTCTTCTTCGATGTCGATGCCGTGAGCGGCGTCCAGACGCTGGTCAGCAAGTCGTCCTATTTCGCCTCGGCGACGACCGACTTCCCGTTCGCCCTGCTGATCAATGCCGACGGCTCGCTGAGCGCCAAGATCGATTCCGGGAACGACTACAGCACCGATCAGATCCTGACCACGGCCGCCGGCCTGGTCGCAGCCTTGACGCCGCATCACGCGGCCTACGTCCATCGCGACAACGGCCTGTGCGAGATCTACCTCGACGGCGTGCAGGTCGCGTCCGTCACCATCGCTTTCGCCATGGCCACCGGCTCACGCTACTGGACCTGGGGCGCTCCGGCCTTGCCCTACGGCGGCGGCGCCGGAACCCAAGGATTCAAGGGGCGCATGGCCGGCGCCACCCTGTTTGACCACGCCCTGTCGGCCGACCGCATCGCCGCCCACGCCACGCTCAAGAACTAGGAACCGCCATGTCCAATTCCGTCACCAACCTCGACCTCCTGATCCAGTCCCAGGCCAGCAAGGAAATCACCGCCAACGCGCTTTTCGATGCGGCCAGCCCGGCCATGCTGTACGGCCGCCGGCAATCCCAGTGCTCCGGCCTCAACTGGGGCTATTACGGCGGCAATGTGCTGGTCAATGGCGTGCTGACGCAGATCGCCAACGGCGCCCTGACCCTGACCGCCAGCACCACCAACTACATCGAGGCCGAGCCGACCACCGGCGCTGTCTCGGCCAATATGACCGGCTTCACACCGGGCCGCACGCCGCTGTACACGGTGGTCACCGGCACCGCCACCGTCAGCAGCTACACCGATTACCGGATCGCTGTGCCCGATGTCACGGGCCGCCTGGTCAAGGCGATGACCGATGTGAATACCACGCTCGGCTATGCCGACGTCCGCAATCAGATCCTCGAATTCACCGGCACCCTGACCGCTGTCCGCAACATCGTGCTGCCGCTCAAGCCGCGCCAATGGACGGTTTTCAACAACACCACGGGCGGCTTCGGCCTGCAGTTCATCGGCGCCACCGGTACCGGCATCACCGTCGCCGCCGGCAAGCGGGCGATCATTTACGCCGACGGGACCAATGTCGTGCGGGTGACGGCCGACACTTGATGTCGTATGCTGGCAGTATGAAAAAACCGCTTCTATCCCTGCTTGCTCTGAGCCTCGCCGCCTGCTCATCGGTCGAGATGATCAACGCCCCGACCACCAGTTCGGACGGCGGCTGTACCGTCACCGTCTGGCCGACCCGGGCGCAGGCCATCAAGCGCGGCGAAATTGAGGAGCTCTGCATCATCAACGGCTCCAGCGCCTTCAGTTTCACGCATACCGTCGCCACGGCCATCGCCAAGCACAAGAGCAAGGCCTGCGACTGTGGCGCCAGCAATGTCTATATCGAATCGCGCCGTGAAACCGGGCTCGAAGTCGCCACGGTGACCATGGTCGCCTTCCGCTTCGTCAAGCCGCCGCTCAAATAGAGGGAGAACCACGATGGGCACCGTCATCCGCTTCAATGCCAACCGGCCGCGTCGCCCGGTCGCCCTGCCCGTCGCCCTTACCGAAGCCTGGGCCGCCTACTGCTTCGAATGCTCCGCCGCCTGGTG
The DNA here is from genome assembly GCA_016791065.1 of Dechloromonas sp. GTDB lineage: Bacteria > Pseudomonadota > Gammaproteobacteria > Burkholderiales > Rhodocyclaceae > Azonexus. Next base: position 22,207 of record JAEUOD010000192.1, read on the forward strand.
GCGCTGGGTGCTCACCGGCCGCTGATCACTTCTTGGCGGCCAGCCGTGTCGCCATCGCCTCGACCATGTAGCGATCCTGCGCGTCGAGCGCCTGCATCGCAATCCGGAAAGCCCGATCGTTCTCGCTTTCGTAGACGACAGGAATGTCTACGCCCTCGGCGATGACAAATAACTGATACACGTAAACGTCCAACTCCCGCGCCAGGCGGTCGAGTAGTTCGCGGCTGGGCCACTGTTTGTCGGCCTCGATGCGGCTGACGCTGGTTTTCGACGTCTCGCACAAGTCCGCCAGCTCATCCTGAGACAAGCCGCGGTCAATTCGGATTCGTGCAATCGCTTCACCCAGTTTCATGGGGGCGAATGGTCGTCGCGTGTTACACCAGACGCAACACATTAAACGTAACAAGTTGACATGTTGTTACGTGTGGCGTAACTTTGTTCATGACCGTTTCGTAAGGTAATGACAATGACTCCAGCAAGAAAAGCGCGAAAAAGCCTCCGGCTGACGATCTACGACGTCGCCAAGAAGGCGGGTGTAACGGCGGCGACCGTGTCCCGTATCGAGTGCCAAAAACAGGACTGCACGGCCGATACCGCCGCCGCCCTGGCCAAAGTCCTTGGCATCCCAGAAGAACAGATCCTTTACCCGGCCCGCTACATGGAGCAGGCCGCCTGAAAAATTCGGCCCCTCCGCCGTTGCGAGCGGAAGAGGGGCACTGGTCGGCGGGCCAACCTACTGCATGTCGCAATGCCAGTATGGTTTTCGGCCCCCGGATTCGATAGTAGATAGACGGGGTGTCTCAACATGGATGTCCATGACGCTGCCTACCGGGTAGCCCACGATTACCAGCCGCCGCAAGGTGCGGTCGCACTGGCCAAGAAGATGGGGCGCAATCCCGGCACCTTCCTCAACCAGCTTAATCCGGCGCAGGAAACCGCCAAGCTCGGCCTGGGCGACGCCGTCGCCATGAGCATCGCCGCCGATGACTACCGCATCCTGCATGCCTTCGCCGATAGCTGCGGCTTCGTCGCCTTCAAGAAGCCCGATCTTTCCCGCATCTCCGACGCCTCGCTGCTCGAAATGATTTTGAAGCGCGACCGGGCCGAAGGCGAGTTCGCCGAGGTCCTGGCTCGTGCCCTCGAAAACGGGTCGGTCAGTGCAGGCGAATTCGTCCTCATCGAGAAGGAAGCCTACGAATCCGCAGCCGCCACCCTGGAGCTTGTCGAACGCATCAAGGGCCTGCGCCGTGGCGGCTAAGCGCGCCCCGTTCGACGTGCGCAGCCTGGTCGTGCGCGACAACGTGCCGGAGGGCATGACCGTGTCACTCGCCGGCATCGCCCCGGCCCGCAGCTTCGCCGCGCTTTTCCGCGACGAGCTGCAGGCGCGCGGCATCGGCATTCACCGGGAGACCCAGCGTGAGCTTAAGAAACTGGATTGAGGCGACGGCATTCGCCGCCGCGATTTTGGGCCTGGGAGCAGCCCTCGATGCCACCGAAACCGTAAGGAGTGAGAGAGATGAGCAAGAACCGGTGTTTGACCAACCAGGAGGAAGCGACCCTGCGCCGCTTCTTCAAGACCCGCGGCGACTGGCAGGCGAAGCGCGACTGGGCGATCATCCGCGCCCTGCTGACGACGGGCATGCGGATCGCCGAATTCCTGAGCCTGTCGGTGGGCGAGGCGAAAACGGCATTCCGCCTTGGGTATTTATTCGTACCAGCCACTAGGCGCAAAGGCGAGGCCTGCGACCTCACCGTCCATCTGGTCGGCGCCGCCGCCCAGGCTTTCCATGATCTGCTGGCCCTGCGCCTGCCGGCCACGGACGATGCCCCGCTCATCGTCGGCCGCCGCGGCGAAGCCCTCGGCATCCGTGCCTTCCAGTTGGCCCTCAAGCAATGGGCCGAACTCGCCGGCATCGACCCCGGCTTCTCGCCGCACTGGTGCCGCCATGCCTTCGCCGCCGCGATCGTCGAATCCTCGTCTTCCGAGAACCCGACCTTCGTCCTGGCCCGCCTGAGCCGCCTGCTCGGCCATACCGACCCGCGCTCCTGCCTGCGCTACCTCACCATGAGCCGCAGCAGCCAGACCGGCGGCGCCGCCGAACTCGTGGAGCGCGCCTTCCCGATCCAGGGCGTGCGCATGACCCCGGCCCGCCTCCGCCGGGCCTACGAGGGGAGGGCTGCAGCATGAGCGACGACATCAAGATCATCCCGATCGAGGACCACCTCAGCAGCCGGGACGGCAACGTCCGCGTCTCGGTCACGCTGCCGCGCGAAAAGCTGCAGAAGCTCCACGACTTCATGGCCGGAGACACCTGGGAAAAAGCCAACGCCGCCCGCAAGGCCCGCCTCGACGACTGCCTGAAGTCCATGGAAATCGCCGTCAACTGGGCACTCAAGCACGACACCAGCGGCGCCCGCGTCTTCGCCACCCTGCTGGCCAGCATGTACAACGGCAACCGCGTCAAGTTCGACGTCAGCGACTTGAAGCTGCTCGATCAGGCCAACTTCGAGCATGCCCTCAACTGCATGCGCCTCTGCCAGGAACTCCACCGCGAACCTCACCAGTTCTTCAAGAACGGCGGCGAAATATTCGAACGCATCATCACCGACTGGAAGCTTGAGAAGAAGCGGAGGGCTGCGTGATGCCCGTCTATCAACGCTATTTCCGGGTAACTTCCGGCCCCTTGATGGACCGCGCCCGTGATATCGAGCAAGCCAGCCGTGAAGCGCGCAAGGCCGTCATCGCTTTCTGCAAGGAAATCGGCGCCGAGAATGCCTTCTTCGGCGGTGAAGGATCCATCTGTGGCTTCAAGTTCGCATCGACGCCGGACCAGGCCGTCTGGAAGCAGCCGAACGACTTCGGTACCTACATGCCGCGCAAGAACACGATCGGCGGGAAAGCCATGATCGAGAAGATCAAGGAACTTCCGCCAATCCATCGACTTAACAATGCCCTCAAAGCGGTCGGCCTCTATCCTGGCTTCCCTGTACTAATCGACGGCCGATCCGGACACTGCGCTCAACTTACCGGATCCGTCGAACTGGGCGTTCTGTTCATCGGTGTTCCATGGCGCGACGTGCCAGAGGAAGAAATGCAGCGCTACAAGGTCAAGCACGAAGCCGGCAGCTGGACGTCGGCTGAAATGGAACACCTGCAATGGCAGCCAACGGCCGATATGGTCGAAATCAAGCGCTGGGAAGTCGAAAAGGAATGCGAAGAACTCAACGCACGCCTGAACGCCATGCAATCCGAGCGGGGGACTTCCTGATGAAAGTCCGCGACCTCATCGACCAACTGCAGCAGCAGTCCGGCAATGCCACGCCCTACGTCCAGGTCACCGACCCGGAAACCGGACTTCCCTTCCTCGTCGCCATCACCGGCCTCGCCAAGGGCGACTCCCCGGCCTATGGCTCCGCCGTCATCATCGAACTGGAGGACTGACCATGCCCGACACCGTCAATCACCTCTCGCCGGCGCAGCTCGCTGCGCATGTCCGCAACCTGCAGGCCATCGGTGACCGCCTCGAAGCGGCCGGCGATCCGGACTGGCTGCCCATCGCCCAAGCCGCGATGCTGCTCGTCGGCCTGCAACATCACTTCGTCGAGGTGCGCCATGGCCGCCACTAAGACCCCGTCCCGGCACCTGCTTCGCCGTCGACAGGCCCGCCCGCCGATGACCTGGCGCCAGCGTGAACGCCTGTTCAACCGCCTGGGCTACCGGGCGCTCGCCATCGGCTTCAACAAGGCCCACTTGGGCGACGGCTGGCTGCGCCACTTTGGCGCCAAGGCCGATCATTTCTTTCACCTCGCTCTGGAGGAGTGGCGCCATGCGCAAGAGAGTTAGGATCCCCAAGCCGGTATCCGTCCCGATGCTGATCAACCGGGGGCTGCGCAATGCCGACCTCGAACTGCGCGAGCGCATGTTCGTCGAGGCATTGTCCGGCGGCTGGGCGACCACCGAACATTTCGACAATCTCGCAGACATGCGCGATTGCCTGCTGCTCGCCGCCGCCCACAAGGACGATCAGCCGATCATCGACATGTGCAAGGCCGTCGGCATCGCCCTGCGCAACATTCGCGACCGCTATGACCGTCTCCAGCGCATGGGCACCGCGGGCGACGAGCTGACCACGCTGCGCCTCTTCGTCGATGTCTATCGTGACTTCTGGCTGCGCCAGCCGGTCAGCCTCTACGAAAGCGCCTGCGACGCCCTCGGCCGTGCCCGCGCCATGGGCACGACGGCTTGCGCCGTGGAGGTGGCCCGATGACCGCCCTGGCCCTCTTCGCCGCGACCTTCTTCCTGGTCCTCTTCCTCGGCCTGCAGAGCCTCAACGTCAACGGCGGTCACAAGCTGATGGCCGCCGTCACCAGCTTCGGCATCAGCAGCGCCAACATCATCGTCCTCAAGACCATGCCCGGCCCCACCGGCTGGATCGAAGTCGCCGCCTACTGCCTCGGCGGACCGGTCGGCATCCTCGTTTCCATGGCGATTCATCCATGGATGGTGCGCAAGTTCGGGAGAAAGTCATGAGCCAGGCCATCTACCCCGCGCCATTCGCCGCCATGCTGACCAAACGCGCCGGCGAGAAATACCGCCCGAGCAACGGCACCGAAGGCGAATGCTTCTTCGAAGCCTGGTGCCGCCACTGCCAGCGCGACAAGGCCATGCGCGAAGGCGTCGATCTCGACGACTGCGACGACACCGAACGCTGCGACATCATCGCCGACACCTTTTCCTACGACGTCGAAGACGCCAAATACCCCACCGCCTGGCAATACGGCAAGGACGGCCAGCCCTGCTGCACGGCCTTTATTTCCGCCGGCGAGCAGATCCCGACGCCACGCTGCACCAAGACACTGGAGCTTTTCTGATGGATAAGACAATAAGCCAAGAGAAAAAGACCTTTTACACCGGCGTGAAGCCGTGCGGATGCGTAACAGCATTGCTGGTCGACGACGACGAAACGACAGCGAAGGAAGTGGCTGACTTCGCTCGCGAGATGCATAAAACCGGCCGAAAGATGAAGCACGCGGAACTTTCCCAGGACGAGTTCATGGCTACTTTCAAGAAGTGCGAGTGCTCAATTGGCAAGAAAGAAATCAAATCATGACCGCCCGCCAACCCATCCACCGCAACCCCGACGAACAGCGCGAGATCCGCAGCTTCATGCTCTTCGGTGCCATCGGCGCCGGCGCCAAGGGCTTCCTGCGCGGCAGTGCCCGCGTCGGCAACCTCATCGCCAAGCCGCGCTGCCTCGGCTCCGTCGACGTCGATTCCGCCGCCAACCGCGACTTCAAGCGCCTGGTCGGCGTCGAGGCCACCACGCTCGACATGTTCTCGCTCGAGCAGTACATCGCCTTCCATGGCCGCATGCCGCCGGCCGGCTGGCAGGAAGCCACGCCGGAGGACATCCGCCGCGCTGCCGGCCACGAGTTCCCGCACATCGTCTTCCTGTCGGCGCCGTGCAAGGGCTTCTCCGGACTGCTCAACGAGAGCCGCAGCAAGACCGACAAATACCAGTCGCTCAACGAGCTCACCCTGCGCGGCATCTGGCTCATGCTCGAAGCCTTTCAGGAAGAACTGCCGGAACTCATCGTTTTCGAGAACGTCCCGCGCATCGCCACCCGCGGCCGCCATCTGCTCGACCAGATCGTCGCCCTGCTGCGCGCCTACGGCTACGCCGTCGCCGAAACCACGCACGACTGCGGCGAACTCGGCGGCCTGGCGCAAAGCCGCAAGCGCTTCCTGCTCGTCGCCCGCCACATGGCCAAGGTGCCGCCCTTCCTCTACGAACCACCCAAGAAGCGCCTGCAGGCCGTCGGCACCGTCCTCGACCGCATGCCGCTCCCCGGCGATACCGCCGCCGGCCCCATGCATCGCATCCCGCAACTGCAATGGAAGACATGGGTCCGCCTCGCCTTCGTCGAAGCCGGCAGCGACTGGCGAAGCCTCAACCGCCTGGCCGTGGAAGATGGCTACCTGCGCGACTTTCTGATCGTTCCGCAATACCACCAGGGCTATCTGGGCGTGCACCGCATGGAAGACACCATGGGAACCGTCGCCGGCCGATCATCGCCAACCAACGGCGCCTTCTCGATCGCCGACCCGCGCTTCGGTCAGTCGGATAAGTGGCATGACGGACACGCCTACGGAGTACTTCCTTTCGATGCATCGGCGCGCACGATTGGCGGCCAGCAGACACCCGGACAAGGGTATTACAGCGTAGCCGATCCGCGCCACCAAGGCCCGGCCAAGCACAGCAACGAGTTCCGCATCGTCCCCTTCGACCGCACCGCCCAGGCCGTCACCAGCGCCCATGGCAGCGGCCAGTGCGTAGCGGATCCGCGCCGCCAGGGTGACTCTTACGGAAAGTACGCCGTGACGCCATTCGACCAACCTGCCGGTACCGTCATTTCTGGCAGCACCACCGGGCAAGGCGCCTACGCCGTCGCCGACCCGCGCCCCAACGGCATCCCCCAGGCCGGAGACCACTACCTCACCGGCGGCCACTACGGCGTCCGGCGCTGGCAAGACACCAGCGGCGCCGTCGCCTCGGCCGCCTGCCACGACAACGGCTACTGGTCCGTCGCCGACCACCGCCTTCCGGCCGCTACCGACAAGCTCGTCGCCATCATCCGCGCCCAGGACAACTCCTGGCACCGCCCCTTCACCACACTGGAACTCGCCGCCCTGCAGTCGATCATTGAGCCCGAGGAATACCTCGAACTCGACGGACTTAACGACAGCGACTGGCGCGAACGCATCGGCAACGCCGTCCCCCCAGCCGCCGCCGAAGCCATCGCCTCGACGATGTACCAGACCCTGCTCCTCGCCTGGTCGGGCGAAACCTTCCTGCTGTCGTCCGCGCCGATCTGGGTGCAGCCGGTGGCCGTGGCGCTGTCTGTGGCGCAGGGAGGCGTAGCATGAAAGAGCGCCCCATTTTGTTCAGTTCGCTGATGGTGCGCGCTTTGCTGAATTGCACCAAATCGCAAACTCGGCGGGTAGCCATCAAGACATCGCAGCCGCGGGCCGTCTACATAACCGATTTCGATGCCACCGAATGCTCGATCGAAATTGAAAACAAACACTCCGGAGATCGCTACTGGAAGTCCTGCCCATACGGACAACCAGGCGACCGGCTATGGGTACGTGAAGCGTTCGCAATCGTGCCGCGCACCGCGTATCGCTGCAGCGAAGGTGTGCAACAGACGCTCAGACCAGACGACGATCACGACGCTGCTATCTACCGCGAAGGATGGGCACGCTCCCGTAGCGGCTTCCGCTGGCGACCATCAATCCATATGCCCCGCTGGGCCAGCCGCCTCCTCCTCGAAATCACCAGCGTCAGCATCGAGCGGTTAAACAACATCAGCGAGGCCGATGCAAAGGCTGAAGGCTTGCACTACGACGACGAAATACCGTTCAACGGGCCATGGTTCATCGGAGCGTGTGAGCCAGATGGTTTCGCCAATCCGGTCGATGCGTACAGGGAACTTTGGGAATCGATCAACGGCACTGGCTCATGGGAAGAAAACCCATGGGTCTGGGTCGTCCAATTCAAGCGGGTGCAGCCATGACCCACCCCGCCTTCATCCGTCTCCCCCTCGAAACGCTGCTCGCCTTCTCCCATGATGCGCGGGTCTATCGTTCGTTCGACCACCTGATCCTGCCCGGGATCGGATCATTGCTCCTGGTGCCTGTCTGGATGGCGGTTGGCGATCTGACCAAGGTCGTCGATGGCTGCCCGGTGTCCTGGGAGGAGGTCTGTGATGTGCTCGACGCGCCGGCCGATGCCGTATCGGTCAGCGATCCCGACATCGTTCCCGCGCCGCTGCGCCAGTTGGCCGGTGACGACTGGATCGTGGAAGTGTTTCGTCTGGCGCTGCGCAAGAAAAAGACGCGGCGCTTCGTACATACATCGGGCATTCGCTTTGCCGATATCTGAGCCGTCACATGACAACCGACAACCGCATCTTCGGCGAGGTAAAGGACGTTTGCTCCCTCGTCGATTACATCGAGTCCAAGAGTTCCGGCAAGGCCGTGAAGTCTGGTGCCACCACCTTCATCAACCCAGCGCCCTGCTGCAACCACAACGATTCGTTCAGCGTCAAAAACAAGGACGGCGTCCAGACCTGGAAGTGCTATTCGTGCGGCGCACCGTCCAACCTCAAGAGCGGGGACGTTTTCCACTTCGCCGAACAGGTCCTCGGCCTGGCCAAAGGAGAGGCACTCAAGGACATTGCCAGCTTCGCCGGCGTCACGCTGCCCGATCGCGACAAGCCAGCCCCCGAACCCCGCGCCGAAAAGAGCAAGGCCGAATACATCGCCGAAATCTGCCAGTCCGCGCCGCTGCGCGGTGTCGATTGGCTGATCAACGAACGCGGCATCGATCCCGAGGTGGCGCAGCGCGCCGCCCAGAAAGGCGCCGTCGGCTTCAACGACTACCGCTCGCCGCGCATCGAGCCCGGCGAAAAGCTGCACGGCGGACCGGCCTGCGCCTTCATCGTCCGCTCGCTAAACCCCGGCCATGTCATGGCCGTCGATCTGCGCTATTTCGACGTCGCGCTGAACGGTGGCATCAAGACCACCTGTCAGGGTGAGAAATACGGCTACGGCTGGACCAGCGACATCAAGCGCCTGCATGCTGCCGAAACGGTTTATGTCACCGAGAGCCCGATCAATGCGCTGTCGATCGAGTCGGCGAAGATGCCCGGCCGCACGGCGGCCTTCGCCCTGCGCGGCACGACCAATGCGCCGCTGATCAACTGGGAATGGGCGCGTGGCAAGCAGATCATCATCGTCCCCGACAACGACGAGCCCAACGAGGACCCGAAATCGTCCGACTTCGGCTACTGCGCCGGCCTCAAGGCGGCCTGGGCGCTGCATGAAAAGCTGGTATCGCTCGATATCTCGGCGGTGATGGTCGATTTCAGCGAATGGGAGTGCAACGACGTCAACGACCTGCTCAAGGCCGAAGGCCCGGAGAAACTGCGCCGCGCCCTGTGGCGCCTTGAACAATGGGCCATCCCCGGCATGCCCGGCCACGGCCGCGACAACGACCTGTTTGCCCCCAAGGGCAAGCGCCGCATCTTCCTTCCCTATCACCACGATGCGCTGTACTGGCGTTTTCGCGTGCGTCCGGACTTCACCTCGTATGTCGACAAGGTCGAGGAGGACAAGGAAGGCGAGAACGTCGCCCCGCGCCTATCGATGCGCGAGCTGGCCGGCTTCCGCATTGCTGCCGTTTCCCGGGTCAGCATCCAGGGCGCCACGGCGACCATGACCGGCGACCCGGACACCATGCCCAAGACCCTGTTCTCCGTCTCGGTGCAGACTACCCGCCACGGCGCCACCCTCATCCGCAAGGTGGTCGACGACGAAAAGCTGCACAACATCGACGTCTGGAAGAAGTTCGGCCCGGTCTGGGATCAGTCCAAGTTCAGCCGACTGGTCAATATCTTCGAGAACGCCGCCCACATCGGCGCCCGCCACGCTGCAAACTTCATCGGACTGTGCTGGCGAGAAGGCAAGCTCGTCGTCAATGAAGGCCCCGACTGCTACTTCCAGAACCCGGAGCAGCAGTGCCCGTACCACAACATGACCTTCCCGAGCGGCAGCAAGCACGATGCCCGCCGCGTCATCGATGGATTCGGCAAGACCTTCGGCCGCAGCGCCGCCGGCCAGTTGCTGGTCTGGAGCCTGGGCGGCCACCTCAAGGCCCTGATTGGCTTCTGGCCGCACCTGGTGCTGCAGGCCAACAAGGGCATGGGTAAATCGACGCTGATCAAGAAGCTCGAGCGCGCCATCGCCTTCACCATGTTTTCCGGGCAATCCCTGCAAACCGAGTTCCGGCTGCTGACCAGCGTCTCGCATACGGCGCACCCGGTCGGCTGGGAAGAACTCTCGGCCCGCCGTCAGGACGTCATCGACAAGGCCGTCGCCATCCTGCAGGAGAACTACCAATACACGCTGAACCGCCGCGGCTCCGACATGCTCGAATTCCTGCTCAGCGCGCCCGTCCTGCTCGCCGGAGAGGACGTGCCGGTCAAGAGCCTGACCGGCAAGATCGTCCGCGCCTCCCTCAAGGAAAAAGGCCCGCTCCTGCCCGATGACCTGCCACGCTTCCCGGTGCGTCAATGGCTGGAGTTCCTCAGCAAGATGACGCCCAAGCAGGTCCGCACGCTCTTCGAGCGCTGTCGCGACGCCTGCCTCAAGGCCTCCCGCGCCTCGGGCGAGGACGACGGCGCCAACCGCATGGCCAACAACTACGCCGCCGTCCTCACGGCCTGGTGCCTGATCTGCGACTTCGCCGAGCTCGATCCGAAGGATGGCCCGTTCATCACCGACCTGCTGGCCGAGATGAACGCCCACATCAGCCAGACCAGCGCCGACCGCCAGCCCTGGGTCTGGATCATGGAAACCATCGTCGGCGAAATCGCCGCCGGCCATTACGACGGCCCGTGGAAGATCGACGACAACAAGAGCGGCGAACCCTGCCTTTTCATCCGTTCCAGCGACGTCATGCACCACCTCAGCCGCACCACGGCCCTGCGCGACTTCTGGAACGGCCTGCCGGTCAAGTCCGACCGCGTCTTCAAACAGCAGATGGACCACGCCGGCGTCATCGTCGGCGAAGCCGAAAAAACCATCGGCAACCGCCGCTACAGCCGCATGGCCGAGATCTCGCTCGCCAAGCTCGAAGAGTTCGGCGTGATGGTGCATCGGCCGGAGCAGCAGAACTGATTTTTTAACCAAGGAGTAGAGAAATGAAAGTTCCAAACAAGGTAGTAATCAAAATGACCGCAGCTCAACTCGTTGTCCAAGTCTTCTTTGACGATGGCACATCGATTGAACAGACAAGTCTTCCTACAGCATTGTCTGAAGACCTTATCCATTACAAGAAAACAACCCCGGGAAGTTTCACCGATCATTTTTCCCAGTTAGCTACTCCTGATTCCAGAGAAGCCCTTGAACTGGAATTCCTTGCTGATGCCATCGACGCCCTGGAAGCGTCGTATGTTTGTTCGTGCCTTCACGACATCGCAAATATTAAGTAGTAGGAATGTTGGCCGCCTCCGGGCGGCCTTTTAAAGGAGAGAGAGATGGAATCGACGGTTGAGATTGGGTCTGTTATGGCGCTTAAGAAGCCACACCCCGGATATGCGGATACAACGCTTTTCATTTGTGTGGGGCTCGACGGCGATTGTATTAAGGCGCGAAGCCATTACGGATCGAAATGTTTAGGCCCTACGTTAATTTGGGAAAACGGCTTGGAGTGGTTTTATGTCGTTCCCTTCTAATAAAGTCGAATGTGACTGCCTGAACTGGTGCGGTGACGATCCGTGGTTGCAGGACAGCCGCGCCGAACTATGCCAACACGCACAGGAGCGCCAGGCGCGCGAAACGCAGCGTCGGGAATATACAGAGCGCCTGCATGTCCTGATCGATCAACTGGGCGCGACTGTGCAAGCCGGGCGTCTTGCCGTGCTGGAGCCTTCCCTCGTGGCCGAGTTGCAGCGCCTTGTCCAGACATTGGTGAAGCGCTGACATGCTCGTCCGTACAAGCCTCCCCGCACCCCTCGCGAGTGAACTTGGCCGGGCCAGACCCCCGTCAAGGAAGGCGGAGGCCGTCCGGCCTCAAATTTTTTTGCCCAGGCGCAGATTTTCAAAAGGTTGGCGGGCGGTGTACACAAATTTGATGGATTTGCCGTTATTTGTCGCTAAGTCATTGATCGTGGAGTGGAAGTTAATCACCAGTTCGGCGTTTTATTCCATCAAATCGCTTCGTTTGTCCATCAATTGCCTTTTTTCGTCCATCGCCTGTTTTTTTGGCCGGTCTGCTATTTCTCTCTCTTTCTCTTTAGTAAACAAAGAGAAGAGAGAAGAGAAGGCATCCATCAATGAGAAGGCTGAATCCATCAAAACCGGAAGCTGCCTATTTTTTAGTCCATCAGTTGTACTTCGCATTTCGCGCAACTGGTGGATTGCGATTGATGAAATAGCGTTATTTATCAATGAATTGCGCTCTAATCCATCAATATCCACCAATCCACCTGTGTTTTCCCCCTCCCCCCCTTGGAAGCGTGTTTTCTATGGCCTTCACTGACCTGATCGAAGAGTTTCTGACCTACATGCGACACAACCAGGGCCGATCAGAACGCCTGGTCGTGGTCTATCGCCTGGCGCTGACCCGGCTGGCCGCCTTCATGAAGGACATGCAGCGGGATCCGCTCTCGGCCCGGCACGAAGACCTGATCGCCTTCACCGGCCCCTGGTTATTCAAGCAGGGACTCAAGGATCCGGTCAGCCGGCGCACCCACATTTCCGCCGTGCGCGGCTTCTTCAAGTGGGCCATGGCCAACAACAAGATCGGCGAAAACACGGCCGTCGGTGTCCCTCAGCCCAAGGTCGGCAAGAAGATTCCGCGCGTGATGACCCTGGCCGACTTCGAAAAGCTCATGTGGCAACCCGATTTCGCCACCTTCTCCGGCGTCCGCGACGCGGCGATGATCGCCGTGCTGGGCGGCTGCGGCCTGCGCGCCAGCGGCCTGGTCAATCTCAACGAGTCGAACCTGGTCCGTGATGAGGTCGATAATGTGACGCGCTACTTCCTCAAGGTCGTGGAAAAGGGCGAGCGCGAACGCAAGGTCCCGATCCCGGAGCAGGCCGCGCTGCTCATCCAGCTCTACCTGGATCACCCCGATCTGGCCGGCGTCGATCGCCTTCTCGAGGATGGCGACAAGGTTCTGTTTGTCTCGATGCGCCGAACCGATATCCCAGCCCATGAATACCGCGGTGAGAAGCGCCGCTTCAACCGCAAGCAGATCAACTACATGCTGGAGCGTTACGGCGAGATGGCCGGCGTTGATCGCAGCAAGCGCCACCCCCACGCCATGCGCCATCTCTACGGTACCGAACTGGCCGAGGATGACGTGCCGACCATCACGGCCCAGCGCCTGCTGGGTCATGCCGACCCCAAGTCGACCGATATCTACCAGCAGCTCGCGCTGCGCAAGCTGACGCGGGTTGCCGATAAGAGCAGCCCACTCAACAAGATCAACACACCGGTCAGCGCGCTGCTCGACCAGCTAAAAAAAAGGTAGCCAAAATTTGGGCTATCCGGATTTTCGTGTGGAAATAGTTGTTGACGAATACGCGCAATGCGCGTATTATTTGAAGCGTGGATAGACCACAACCGCGCCTCGGGACTCAGGGGCTGGAGATGAAAATGACCACCGTCCAAATCGCTTACGAAGTTCCCTCCGCTACCGTTGTGAAGATCGAAGCGCATCTTGCCGAAACCGCCCTCCGCAACATCAACTGGAACGGCGCCGAGTTCAAGATCGAGCGTGACGACTTCACGTGCATTCCAGACGATGACAGCGCCGATGCTGTCTCGTTGTTGCACGAAATCAACGACATCATTCGCGGCGAGTAAGCCGGATTTTTCACTGCCGGATAGGCAGCTCTATATGACAAACCACCCGAACAGGGGGCCGAAAGGCCCCTCAGCAAACCCGACGCCGGATGAAGTTCGCGCCGCCCGCGAGGCTGCCGGCCTTTCGCAGACAGCCGCCGCCGCACTGGTGCATACAACTTGTCGAACGTGGCAGCAATGGGAGGCCGAGGCCGGCACGCCGAGCAATCGTCGCATGCACCCTGCCTTCTGGGAGCTTTTCCGCATCAAGTCAGCTACGCTCATTGTTCATACTCAGCAATGAGCCATTCCACACGAAAATCCGAATAGCCAAAATTTGCGCCACATTGCCCATGGGCCGTTCCCGTCCCTTAAGCACCGGACGCAAAGCAGGGTGTGGGCGGAGGACGGCTAGAGGTATACATAGGTGGAAGTGGCTTTCCATCGAAAAAGTTGTGCACTGTCGTGCGGTGCTCAACTCTTCTACAAGAATGCAGGCTAAGTCACTTCGCTTTCTGCCAGTAGGCGAAGTAGGTCAACGGTTCGATCAGGGTTTCGAGAGGTGAGAGATGAGTGAAAAGCGAAGTGAGATTCACGGAATTGCACAAGGTGATCTGTTCGGAGCAGGGGAGGGGGCTCGGCAAGGCCTCCCCCACCCCCCTCCCCCGGGGGGTGAGTACCTGAATAATTGCGACCTTCAGAACTTTTCAAAAACCGCCCCCGCCGAAAAAAAACGGCGCGACCCGCGTTTTGACGAACTGGAAAAAATCGGCCTGCCGGCGGTCTGGCTGCGCATTGCAGAGCGCGTCGGCTTCGATACATGGCTTGATCTGTGGCGCATGCTGTCGAACGACGAGAGCGTCCGCCACGATGGCGGAGCCCGCCTGCCTAAAATTAGGTGCTTTTCAGCGTACAGCCGCTATCAGCGCAACCGCTACATCAAGGCTCTGGCCGCTCAAGGGATGCCGCCTAAGGAAATCCAGAACGCTTTGCGGAAAAACCTGAATGAGCACTTGGATATCAGCAACATCGTTCGAATGACCCGCCCCCGCCCCCAAAAAGGCGCGGAATCAGGCGGCGCGCCGCATCCTGCTGGGAAGTTCTAGGGATATAACGGCGGTTCTCAGTGTGGTCGGGTCGGGGAGCCAAAGAATCATGAAAAACGGCAACCGTTCGCGGTTGCCGTTTTTCATTTGCCCGCCTGTTTTCCCCGCTATTCCTTTTGCGCCTCGTAGGCGGCCAGCGTGACGCCGGCGTGAGCCAGGAATTCGCGTACCGTCTTGATGTCGCTCCGGCTGCAGGTGCTGCTGTTGTGAGGGTGGTGGAGAAAGGCCTCGACCTTGTTCAGGGTGATCCGGAAGCGGGCGCCGTGGGCCGGTTCGATCTCGGCGCCGAGGTGATTGAGTAGGGATTCGATTTCCCGCCAGTGGAGATTGGCGGGCAGCGGATCCTGGAAGATGCTGCGCATCAGGTTGGCGTGCTTGTGGCTCATGGCATGACTCCCGGCATGTAAGCCAGATCATTCTATGCCTGTAGCGGCAGGCTGTCAGGCGTACAGCAGCTTGAGCAGGGCCAGGCAGAGCAGAGTGTAGCCGGCGGCCACCAGATCGTCGGCCATCACCCCGAAGCCGTTCTTGACGTGCTGATCGAAATAGCGGGCCGGTTGCGGCTTGGTGATGTCGAAGTAGCGGAAAAGCGCGAAGGCGGCCAGTTGCCAGAAGAAGGTGTCCGGCGTCATGAGCAGGACCAGCCAGAAAGGCACGATCTCGTCCCAGACGATGCTGCCATGGTCCGGGTCGCCGAGGGCGCGGCCGGTCACTTCGATGAACCAGATGCCGGCGAGGTAGGCGGCCAGGAACAGGAAGAGCAGTTGGAAGTCGCCGAAATAGGGACGGAAGAGCAGGAAGCTGCCCCACGCGAACAGCGTACCGAAGGTGCCCGGGGCCTTAGGCGCGAGGCCGCTGCCGCAGCCGAGCGCGAAGAAGTGCGCTGGGTGGGCGAGCAGGAACGACAGGGTGGGGCGCGTCGCCATGTCAGCTAAAGTGGTCGAAGCCCTTGCGCTCGAATTCGACCGGCTTGTCGTCCGGATCGAAGACGGTGACTTCGCCGGCCGGGCCATCGGTCATTTCGCCGATGCACCAGAGCGGCAGTTCCAGATCGGCCGCAATACGGCCGATGGCGACGTGCTGCTCGGCCGGTGCCGTAAAGCAGAGTTCGTAGTCGTCGCCGCCGGCAAGCTGGCATTCGAGCGCCAGTTTGCGCAGCACGGCGTCGTAATTGTCGCCCTTGGGCAGGTGCGGTAACTGGACGAGGCGGACGGCCACGGCACACCCTGAGCGCTCGGCGATATGGCCGAGATCGGCGAGCAGGCCATCGGAGACGTCGATGGCGGCGCTGGCGATGCCGCGCAGGGCGCGGCCCAGGGCGACGCGCGGACGGGGCTTCTCGAGCGCGCCAATGCACAGGCGCTGCCACGGGGCGGGTAGCTCGATCCGGCCCTGTAACTGGGCCAGGCCCAGGCTGGCCAAACCGGGGCGCCCCGAAACCCAGATCTGGTGGCCGATTTGGGCGCCATCACGACGCAGTGCCTGGCCGGGTTCGATTTCGCCGAGGGCGGTGATGCAGAGGTTGAGCGGGCCCTTCGTGGTATCGCCGCCGACGACATCGACGCCATACTCGCGAGCACACGCGAAGAAGCCCTCAGCGAAGCTGGCGATCCAGGTTTCATCCGCCGCCGGCATGGCACCGGCCAGGGTCACCCAACGCGGCACGGCGCCCATCGCGGCGAGGTCAGAGAGGTTGACCGCCAGCGCTTTCCAGCCGAGGTTTTTCGGGTCGGTATCGGGCAGGAAGTGGGTGCCGGCGACCAGCATGTCGGTGGTGACGGCCAGTTGCATGCCCGGCGAGGGCTGGAGCAGGGCACAGTCGTCGCCGGGGCCGAGGATGGCCGACGGGGTGGGCCGGGCGAAGTATTTGTCGATCAGCGCAAACTCGCCGGCCATCGGGTCAGCGGGCCTTTTTCTTGGCGGCCACTTCATCGGGGCGGACGGCTGCCGCTACCTTGTCGAGCACGCCATTGACGTACTTGTGGCCATCGGTGCCGCCGAAAGCCTTGGTCAGCTCGATTGCTTCGTTGATGACGACGCGGTACGGGGTTTCCGGATGATTGACCAGTTCGAAGGCGCCGAGCATCAGCGTGCAGGCTTCGATCGGCGACAGTTCGCCGAACGGGCGGTCGATATGCTTGCCGATCTGCTCGATCAGGGCTGCCTGCTGGCCGATGACGCCACGCAGCGTGCCGACGAAGAACTCCCGGTCGGCCTTGGCGAAATCTTCCATCTCCGGCGCGTAGGCTTCGATGGAGGCTTCGTCGGCACCGCCAACGCGCCACTGGTAGAGGCCTTGCAGGACGAATTCGCGGGCCCGGCGGCGGGCCGACTTGGGAGGGGCCTTGGGTTCTTCCGGGTGTTCGGTGTCGCTGAAGAAGGTGGTCATTGAAGGATGGCTTTCTGCAGGTTGGCCATTTCGATGGCGGCCTGGGCGCAATCGGTGCCCTTGGGCTGCATGCGGACTTCGGCCTGTTCGTCGGTGTCGCAGGTCAGGATGCCGTTGGCGATCGGCACGCCGGTATCGAGCTGGACTTCCATGATGGCGCGGCAGGCATCGTTGGAAACCACTTCGAAATGGTAGGTGTCGCCGCGGATGACCGCGCCGAGGGCGACCAAGGCGTCGAAGCTGCCGCTTTGCGCCATGCTTTGCAGGACGAGCGGGATTTCGAGGGCGCCCGGAACGTTGGCGATGGTCATGTCGGCATCGGCAACGCCGAGGCGCTTGAGTTCGGCGATGCAGGCCGAGAGCAGGCCTTCGCAGACCGGCAGGTTGAAGCGGCTCATC
Organism: Dechloromonas sp.; assembly: GCA_016791065.1. Classification (GTDB taxonomy): domain Bacteria; phylum Pseudomonadota; class Gammaproteobacteria; order Burkholderiales; family Rhodocyclaceae; genus Azonexus. The sequence continues at coordinate 39,519 of JAEUOD010000192.1, forward strand.
ACGACGCCGATGCGCAGGCCGGCGCCGTTCAGGTTGTTGTCGTATTCGAAGATGTTGTCGAAGCGGGACATGATCAGAGTTCCGAAGGAGAGGTGACGAAACCGGTGACTTCGAGTTCGAAGCCGGTCATGGAGGGCATCTTGCGCGGGCTGGAGAGCAGGCGCATTTTTGTGACGCCAAGGTCGCGCAGAATCTGGGCGCCGATGCCGTAGGTACGCGGGTCCCACTTGGTCTGGGTGCGCGGTGCCGTGCCGGTCAGGCGAGAGAGCAGGGCTTCGCCGTCTTCCGGGCGGTGCATCAGGACGATGACGCCATGGCCGTGGCGGGCCAGCGCGGCCTGGGCCTGGTCGATGGAAAACGACTGCTGCTTGCTGGTCGGGTCGAGGAAGTCGAGGACCGACAGCGGTTCATGGACGCGGACCAGGGTTTCGCCGCCGGCCGGAATTTCGCCCTTGACCAGGGCCAGATGGGTCGCGCCGCTCGCCTGGTCGACGAAGGCATGGAGGGTGAAGTCGCCGTGCGCAGTGGCCACCGTCTTGCTGGTGACGCGCTCAACCAGGGTCTCGGAGGCAGCGCGGTAATGGATCAGATCGGCAATGGTGCCGATCTTCAGGCCGTGTTCCTTGGCGAATTCGATCAGTTCCGGCAGGCGGGCCATTGTGCCGTCGTCGTTCATGATCTCGCAGATGACCGAGGCCGGTTCCAGGCCGGCCATGCCGGCGAGGTCGCAGCCGGCTTCGGTGTGCCCGGCGCGAACCAGGACGCCGCCGGGGCGGGCGGTGATCGGGAAGACGTGGCCCGGCTGAACGATGTCGTCGGCGGTTGACGCCTTGTTAACCGCGACCTGGATGGTGCGTGCGCGGTCGGCGGCCGAGATGCCGGTAGTGACGCCTTCGGCGGCTTCGATCGAGACGGTGAAGGCGGTGCCGTAGACGGTACCGTTGTTGCGCGCCATCTGGCTCAGGCCGAGCTTCTTGCAGCGCCCTTCGGTCAGGGTCAGACAGATCAGGCCGCGGCCGAACTTGGCCATGAAATTGATCGCTTCGGGCGTGATGTGTTCGGCGGCCATGACCAGATCGCCTTCGTTTTCGCGGTCTTCTTCATCGACCAGGATGACCATGCGGCCAGCCTTCAGTTCGGCAACGATCTCGGCGGTAGTGGCAATCGACGGATGGGGGGGCATGGGGTTCCGGAACAACAAAAATGGGGGAGCTATTTTCGCAGAAACAGGCGCTTGGCGCGCGGATTAAATGCTGGCAATGGCGGCCTCAGGGCTGGTAGGCCTCGACCTGGATGCGCAGGCGGACTTCGTCGCCGATGAAGGGCAGGCCGTTGCTTAGGCCAAACGCGGAGCGGCGCAGGCTGCCGAGCGCATCGGCACCGCAACCGCGTTTGCGGCTGGCGAGATTCAGGCCGCACTTGAAGCGCGTGATCTCGAGGCGCATCGGGCGCATTTCGCCGAGCAGGGTGAGCATGCCCTCGACGGCGACCGGCTTGTCCTGCTCGAAAACGAAGCGCTGGCCGCGGAACAGGATATCCGGGAAGTCGCGCACCTTGAACCAGTCATCGCCACGCAGTACGTCGTCGCGCAGTTCGAAGCCGGTATTGAGCGATGCGGCGTCGATGCGGATGTCGATGCTGCCTTCGCGCGCCTCCGGGTCGAAGCGGACGCTGCCCGAGGTCCGCTGGAACAGGCCGCGCTGGGTGGAAAAGCCGAGATGGTCGATCTCGAAGCTGGCGTAGGTGTGGCTCGGGTCGATTTCGTAATCGAGCGCCGAGGCCGGCAGCGCGAGACAGGCAAGCAGGCTGGCAATGAAGGTTTTGATTGGCACGCTGGCGATCCCGGATATATGCGCGAATGTCATGATTTCGGACCGCTTCCGCCGGCAGATGTTCCCGAATGCAGGCAAAATGGCGTTCCCCGACTGTCGGCCCGTTTTCGCCCATGCGTCACGCCCTGCTTTTTTCCGTTTTCGTCATTGCCTCCTGTGGCCTGGCCTACGAGCTGATTGCCGGCGCCCTGTCGTCCTACCTGCTCGGCGATTCGGTGACGCAGTTCTCGACGGTGATCGGCACCTATCTCTTCGCCATGGGTGTCGGCTCCTGGCTCTCGAAGTACATCACGCGCGACCTGGTCGGGCGTTTCATCCAGATCGAGCTGATGGTAGGCCTGCTCGGCGGCTTCTCGGCGATTGGCCTGTTCATGGTGTTCACCTGGCTGGCCGGTCCGTTCAAGCTCCTGCTCTACCTCGTGGTGTTCGGTGTCGGCGTCCTGGTCGGCCTCGAAATCCCGCTGGTCATGCGCATCCTCAAGCGCGAACTCGCCTTCCGGGATCTGGTATCGCAGGTGCTTACTTTCGATTATCTCGGCGCGCTGGCGGTCTCGATTCTCTTTCCCCTGATCCTGGCCCCGCATCTCGGCATGGTCCGCACCGGCCTGTTGTTCGGCATCCTCAATGTCGCCATCGCCTTCTGGGCGCTGCATCTTTTCCGTGACCAACTGCCAGCCCGGCGCTGGCTCGGCGTCCAGAGCGGCGCGGCGCTGCTTGCGCTGCTGGCGGGCTTTGCCGGCGCCGGCCAACTCACGACGCTGGCCGAAACGCACGTCTACGCCGACGACATCGTGCATGCCGAAACGACGCCCTATCAGCGCATCGTCGTCACCCGCTGGCGTGACGACCTGCGGCTCTTCCTAAACAACAACCTGCAGTTCTCCTCGCACGACGAATACCGCTATCACGAGGCCCTGGTCCACCCGGGCCTGGCCAGCTTGCCGGGCGCCCGGCGGGTGCTCGTGCTGGGCGGTGGCGATGGCCTGGCCGTGCGCGAAATCCTGAAGTATCCGGATATAGACAGCGTGACCCTGGTCGATCTCGATCCGGCGATGACCGAACTGTTTTCGACGGCACCCGCCCTGGTCGCCCTCAACGGCGGGGCCCTCAAGTCGGACAAGGTCCGCATCGTCAATGCCGATGCCCTGACCTGGCTGGAAGAGAGTCGTGACTATTTTGACTTCATCGTCATCGACTTCCCCGATCCCTCCAATTTCGCCCTCGGCAAGCTCTATACCTCGGCCTTCTATCGCCTGCTGGAAAAGCGCCTGTCGGCCAACGGCCTGATCGTCGTTCAGTCCACCTCGCCGCTCTATGCGCGGCAATCGTTCTGGTGCGTCGTGATGACGCTGGAGGATGTCGGCTTCAAGACGGCGCCCTATCACGCCCTCGTGCCTTCCTTCGGCGAATGGGGTTTCATCATCGCCGGCCGCCGGGCGTTCGTGCCGCAGCCGGTGGATGTGGCGCGGACGCGCTTCCTGACGCCGGAGACCACGGCCGACCTGTTCCGTTTCCCGGCCGACATGGCGCGTCTGCCAGCCGAAGTGAACCGCCTCAACAACCAGGTGTTGGTGCGTTACTTCGAGGCCGAGTGGCGCAAGGTCATTCGCTGACCGGCTGCGCTCGCAGGTAGGCGACGATGTCGTCGAAAGGCAGGGGACGGCTGAACAGATAGCCCTGAAGGCAGTCGCAGCCGAGTCGGGCCAGGAAGTCGCGTTGGGCTTCGGTTTCGACCCCCTCGGCCACCAGTTCGAGGCCGAGATTGTGACCGAGCGCGATGGTGGCGGCACAGATCGCGGCGTCGTTGCTGTCGGTCTCGATGTCGCTGACGAAGGAACGGTCGAGCTTGAGGCGCTGGATCGGCAAATGCTTGAGGTAGGCGAGCGAGGAATAGCCGGTGCCGAAGTCGTCGATGGCCAGGCTGATGCCCATGGCCGCCAGTTGGTCGAGAATCGAAAGATTCACTTCCGGGTTCTGCATTGCCGTGTTTTCGGTGACCTCGAGTTCGATGTCGCCGGGCGCCAGTTCGTAGCAATCAAGCGCGCCGCGTACCTGCAGCAGGAGGTTCTCGTTACGCAGTTGCTGGGCCGAGATGTTGATCGCCACGCGGACCTCGGCAATCCCGCGGTCCCGCATCTGACGCACCAGCCGGCAGGTTTCCCAGAGCACCCAGTCGCCGAGCGGCTGGATGAGCCCGGTTTCCTCGGCGATGCCGATGAAACGGTTGGGCGGGACGTTGCCGAAGGTCGGGTTGTGCCAGCGTAGCAGGGCTTCCAGCGCCAACACCCGGCCGCTCGCCAGGTCGAGTTGGGGCTGGAAATGCAGCAGGAATTCGTTGCTGGTCGGCGAAATGTTGGCGATGGCCTGGCGCAGCGCGTTTTCCATGCGCAGGCGCTCGCCGGCCGCTTCGTTCATGCGTGCGGTGTAGAACTGATGGTTGTTGCGGCCGGCATTCTTGGCGTGATACATCGCCGAGTCGGCATTGCGCAGCAAGGTGCCGCCGTCGAGGCCATCGACCGGGAACAGGGCGATGCCGATGCTCGGCGTGGCGTAGAGCACGTGGTCGGCGACGAGGTAGCAGTCTGCCAGGCTGCTTTGCAGCTTGCCGGCGACCCGCGCTGCGGTCAGAGGCCCATCGATCTCGGGCAGGACGACAACGAACTCGTCACCACCCAGGCGCGCCACGAGGTCGCTGGCCCGCACGCACTCGCGCAAGCGTTGGCCGACGCCTTTGAGCAGTTCGTCGCCGATGTGATGGCCGAGCGAGTCATTGACGTTCTTGAAGTTGTCGAGGTCGATCAGCAACAGCGCCAGTTGTCGCCCTTCGCGTTCGCAGATGCGCAGGGTCTGGGTGAGCTGGGCATCGAGCGCCAGACGGTTGGGCAGGCCGGTCAGCGCATCGTGGTAGGCAAGCGCCGCGAGACGATCGGCAGCCTCCTTGCTGGCGCTGATATCGGTGAAATTGGCGACGTAGAAGGCGACGCCGCCGTCCGCGTCACGGATGACCGAGATGGTCAGCCATTTCGGATATTGCGTGCCGTCCCGCCGTTTGTCCCAGATCTCGCCTTCCCAGAAGCCGTCTTCCGCCAATGCATGCCACATGCGGGCATAAAACTCCGGGCCGGCATGGCCGGAGGAGAGCAGGCTGGGGTTACGACCGATGACGTCGGCGGCGGCATAGCCAGTCAGCCGGGTGAAGGCCGCGTTGACGGCAACGATGCGGTTGGCCGCATCGGAGACCAGGACCGCCTCATGACTTTGGGAATAGGAACGCGCCAGTACTTCCCGGGTCAATGCATCCCCGGTCAGGGACGGCGGCTCGGCAGGGGCTGGCGTTTTCGTCATGCGGGCAAGTTGCGGCGGTCCTGTGGGTGGTTATGCCGCAAGCTTACACGTTAAACAGGAAATTCAGGACATCGCCATCCTTGACGACATATTCCTTGCCTTCGGCGCGCATCTTGCCAGCTTCCTTGGCGCCGGCTTCGCCCTTGTAGGTGATGAAGTCGTCGAAAGCGATGGTCTGGGCACGGATGAAGCCGCGCTCGAAGTCCGTGTGGATGACGCCGGCCGCTTGCGGGGCGGTGTCGCCGGCATGGATGGTCCACGCGCGGACTTCCTTGACGCCAGCCGTGAAGTAGGTCTGCAGGCCGAGCAGCTTGTAACCGGCGCGGATCAGGCGGTCGAGGCCGGCCTCGTGCAGGCCCATCGATTCCAGGAAATCGACCTTGTCGGCATCGTCGAGGTCGGCGATTTCAGCTTCGATCGAGGCGCACAGCGCGACGACCTGCGAACCCTCTTCGGCAGCGTGGGCCTCCACCTTGGCGAGCAGCGGATTGTCGGCAAAGCCATCTTCGGCGACGTTGGCGGCGTAAAGCACCGGCTTGGCGGTGATCAGGCAGAAAGGCTTGATGCTGGCCCACTCTTCCTTGGCCAGGTCGAGACCGCGCACCGCCTTGCCCTGATCGAGTTGGGCGAAGCATTTTTCGAGTACGGCTACCAGGATCTTGGCCTCCTTGTCGCCGGAGCTGGCGGGGCGGCGGTAGCGGTTGAGTGCCTTCTCGACGGTGGCCATGTCGGCCAGCGCCAGTTCGGTGTCGATGACTTCGATATCGCGGATCGGATCGACGTTACCGGAGACGTGGATCACGTTCGGGTCGTCGAAGCAGCGAACGACATGGACGATGGCGTCGGTTTCGCGGATGTTGGCCAGGAACTGGTTGCCCAGGCCCTCACCCTTCGAGGCGCCGGCGACCAGGCCGGCGATGTCGACGAATTCGACGATGGCCGGCTGGATCTTCTGCGGCTTGACGATTTCGGACAGCTTGGCGAGGCGCGGGTCCGGAACCTCGACGATGCCGACGTTCGGCTCGATGGTGCAAAACGGGTAATTGGCCGCTTCGATGCCGGCCTTGGTCAGCGCGTTGAAGAGGGTGGATTTGCCGACGTTGGGCAGACCGACGATGCCGCATTTCAAAGACATGATGTGTTCCTTAGACGGCTTTGCCGTGCAACTGTTGTTGAGCGCCGGCAAAGTCTCCGGCGGCGAGTTTGGGCCAGGCCAGCAGGCTGCGGGCGAGGGCGTGTTCGATATCCGGCAGTTCTTCCTTGCGCGGCTGGTGCAGTACGAAGTCGACGACCTGTTGCGCCAGGCCGAGGGTGCGCGGGTGGCCGATGCCGAGGCGCAGGCGCCAGAAGTCCGGCGTGCCGAGCTTGGCCTGGATGTCCTTGAGGCCGTTGTGGCCGCCGTTGCCGCCGCCCTGCTTGAGGCGGATGCCGCCGGGGGGCAGGTCGAGTTCGTCGTGGATGACGAGAATTTCGGCCGGGGGAATCTTGTAGAAATTGGCGAGCGCCGCGACCGCCTGGCCTGAACGATTCATGAAGGTCGTCGGCTGCAGCAGCCAGAGCTCGCCGGCGCGCGCGGCCTTGCCGAAGAACTTGGCCTGCGGGGCAAGCGAAACCTTCAGCTTGTCGGCCAGCTGATCGACGAACCAGAAGCCGACGTTGTGGCGCGTGGCTTCGTATTCCGGTCCCGGATTGCCGAGGCCGACGATGAGGCGGGGTGGTGTCATGGCGGAGAAAATGAAAAAGCCGCCGGCGGCAGATTGCCGGCGGCGGCTGATGCAGCGTGGTGCCGGAAATTACTCGGCAGCAGCTTCGCCTTCGGCGGCTTCAGCGGAACCGCCCTTGCCGACGATGCCGACGACGACGGCGTCAGCCACGGCGTGGTGACCGAGCTTGACACCCTTCGGCAGCTTGAGCTGGCCGAGGTGCAGGCTGTCGCCGACATTCAGGGCGCTCAGGTCGACTTCGATGAATTCCGGCAGATCCTTGGCCAGGCACTGGACGTCGACTTCGGTCATGACGTGGTTGACCAGGCCGCCGTTGAGCTTGACGCCCGGGGCGACTTCTTCGTTGACGAAGTGCAGCGGCACCTTGACGTGCAGTTCATGGGTGGCATCGACGCGCTGGAAGTCGATGTGCAGAACGAGGGGCTTGTAGGCGTGCACTTGCGTGTCACGCAGCAGGACCTGTTCCTTCTTGCCGTCGATGACGAGGTTGATGATGGAAGAATGGAAGGCTTCCTTCTTCAGCTTCAGCAACAGGTCGTTGTGGTTGGTTTCGATGGCGATCGGGGCGGCTTCGCCACCGTAAACGATGCCAGGCACCGTGCCAGCGCGACGCAGGCGGCGGCTCGCACCCGTTCCCTGCAACGACCGCGCATTGGCGATAACTTCAAAGGTCATGTTGATACTCCAGAGTATTTCCCGATCCGCGACCAGAGCGGGAAGGTTAAAAAAACTTAATCGATGAACAGCGACGAAACGGAGTCGTCGTTGCTGATGCGGCGAATGGTTTCGGCCATGATCTCGGCCACGGAGAGCTGGCGGATGCGCGGCGAGGCAGCGGCATCGTCACGCAGCGGGATGGTGTCGGTGACGACCAAGGCATCAAGGTCGGACGAATTGACGCGCTCGACAGCCGGGCCGGACAGCACTGGGTGGGTACAGTAGGCGACGACCTGCTTGGCGCCGTGCTGCTTGAGCGCGGTGGCGGCCTTGCACAGGGTGCCGGCGGTGTCGACCATGTCGTCCATGATGATGCAGGTACGGCCGTCGACTTCACCGATGATGTTCATCACTTCGGAGACGTTAGCCTTCGGGCGGCGCTTGTCGATGATCGCCAGGTCGCATTCGAGGCGCTTGGCCAGCGAACGGGCGCGGACGACGCCGCCGTGGTCAGGCGAGACGACCAGCGGATTTTCGTAATTCTGCTTGCGGATGTCGTCGAGCAGGATGGGCAGGGCGTAGATGTTATCGACCGGAATGTCGAAGAAGCCCTGAATCTGTTCGGCGTGGAGATCCATGGTCAGCACGCGGTCGACGCCGGAGGCGACGAGCATGTTGGCGACCAGCTTGGCGGCGATAGGCACGCGCGAGGAACGCGACCGGCGGTCCTGGCGGGCATAGCCGAAGTAGGGAATGGCGGCGGTGATGCGGCCTGCCGAGGCGCGCTTGAGCGCATCGACGACGACCAGCAGTTCCATCAGGTTGTCATTGCAGGGCGCGCAGGTGGATTGCAGCACGAAGATGTCGCGGCCGCGGACATGTTCCTGCAGTTCGACGCTGACCTCGCCGTCCGAGAAGCGGCCGACATTGGCGCGCCCGAGGTCGACATTCAGTTGGGAAGCAACGTCGGCAGCCAGTTTGGGGTTGGCGTTGCCGGTGAAGACCATCAAGCTGTTGTAGGCCATGTCCACATTCCTTCGGGCTGTTTATGCAGAATGCGCAAATTGCCCGCCACAA
>JAEUOD010000007.1 GCA_016791065.1 Dechloromonas sp.
CAATGAACAGGCCGGAGAACAGGTAGGACAGGCTCGGGTGATTGTGCCAGTAGGCGATCAGGCTCCGCAGCAGGTCCGGCCGACGGAGGAAAGGCGAATCGTTCGGCGTTGCGCCACCGAGCACGAAGTGGTTGCCGCCGCCGGTACCGGTATGGCGACCGTCGACCATGAACTTCTCGGTGGTCAGACGCGAGTAATGGGCCGACTCGTAGAGGTGGGTGGTCTGGTCGACCAACTGGTCCCAGGACTTGGCCGGGTGAATATTGACTTCGATGACGCCAGGGTCGGGCGTGACGCGGAAGTGCGTCAGGCGCGGATCGGACGGCGGCTCGTAGCCCTCCATGATGACCGGCAGGCTCATTTCGTCGGCCGTGGCTTCGACGGCGGCGACGATCTCGAGGTAGTCGTCGAGGGCCTGGGTCGGCGGCATGAAGATGTAGAGCTTGCCGTCGCGCGGTTCGGCACACATCGCCAGGCGGGTGATCCAGCCGGCCGATTCCTTGAAGCCGGGCCGGGTGTCGGTCGGCTTTTCCCAGGGATGTCCATTACCCTCCGGACCACCCTTGCCGTGGGCGCCGGCAAAGCCGGCAGCGGAACCGCTGCGGCGGTCCTGCATCTGTGGCGCGCTCGCGGCACGGTCGCTGCTGACGCGGGCACGCAGAGCGGCATAACTGGCGAGCGGATCGGTTGCCGTTTCCGCGTCGGGCGGATTGACGTAGGGGTAGTCGCTCTGCGCCGTCCAGGGCTGCGAGTCGATCGGCAGGCGATAGCCCATGGCGGAGTCGCCGGGGAACAGGTAGCAGCGTTCCGAACGCAGGAACCACGGGCCTGTCTGCCACTGGTTCCAGAGATTCTTCATGATCGGCAGCGTATGGCCGACCGTATAAGTCATGCCCTGGGTGAACACCTTCATCAGGCGTTCGCGCTCCATCGCGTCATCGACGCGCGAATCGAAGGGATCGACGTTAGCCGGCAGGCGACGCTCGCGCCACATGTAGTAATAAACATCCTCAAAAGCCGGGAAAACGTATTCGTCGGTAACCCCGAGGCGGACCGCGACCTTTTTCAGGAAGGTACCGGCCTGCTCGGCGGTGACGCCGTAATTGACGCTTTCGTTGGCGTAGAGCGCCGGCGAATTCCAGATCGGCTCGCCGTCCTTGCGCCAGAAACAGTTGAGCGACCAGCGCGGCAGTTGCTCACCGGGATACCACTTGCCCTGGCCGAAGTGCATCAGGCCGTTCGGAGCGTATTTCTCGCGCAGGCGGTGGAAGAGGTCGGCCGCGAAGATGCGCTTGGTGGGGCCGAGGGCGGCGGTGTTCCACTCGGCGCCGTCCGGATCATCGACCGCGACGAAGGTCGGCTCACCGCCCTGGGTCAGGCGAACATCGAGATTGACCAGGGTGTCGTCGATCTGGTGGCCGAGGTTTTCGATCTCCAGCCATTGCTCGTCGGTGTAGGGCTTGGTGACGCGCGGCGCTTCCCAGATGCGGGTGACCTGCATGTGGTGGCTGAATTCGGTTTCGCATTCGTCAAGACCGCCGCTGATCGGGGCCGCCGAAGAGGGCTCCGGCGTGCAGGCGAGCGGAATGTGGCCTTCGCCGGCGAAGAGGCCCGAGGTCGGGTCGAGGCCGATCCAGCCTGCCCCGGGCAGATAGACTTCGGTCCAGGCATGGAGATCGGTGAAGTCGGCTTCCGGACCGGAGGGGCCGTCGAGCGATTTGACGTCGGCGGTCAGCTGGATCAGGTAGCCGGACACGAAACGCGCCGCCAGGCCGAGGTGGCGCAGGATCTGGACGAGCAGCCAGGCCGAGTCACGGCAGGAACCGGTCCTCTTGGTCAGCGTCTCTTCCGGCGTCTGGACGCCCGGCTCCATCCGGATGGTGTAGCCGATATCGCGCTGCAGCTGGGCATTCACGGCAACCAGGAAATCGACGCTGCGCACCGGCTCGCGCGAGATGGCGGCGACGTACTTGTCGAACAGCGGGCCGTAATTGACCTTGTAGAGATAGGGGGCCAGTTCGTGGCGTTCGCCGGCTTCGTAGGCGAAGGGAATTTTCTCGGCGTGCGGCTCGAGGAAGAAATCGAAAGGATTGATGACCGACATCTCGGCCACCATATCGACCTCGACGCGGAATTCCCTGGTTTTCTCCGGGAAAACCAGACGGGCCAGGTAATTGCCCTGCGGATCCTGCTGCCAGTTGATGAAGTGCTTTTCCGGACCGACCTTGAGCGAATCGGACAGGATGCGCGTCCGGGAATGGGCGCAGGGGCGCAGGCGAACGACCTGCGGCCCGAGGTTGATCAGGCGATCGTAGGAATAGTGGGTGACGTGGTTTAGTGCGACGTGAATGGACACGAGCGTGCTCCGTGCTGTATTGGTTGGAAGGCTAGAAGCAAGACATGAACCAGCTTGCAAGTCATTGTTTTGGTTAGTGCTAAAACTCCCTGCGCACCTGATGAAGGCTATACACCCCGCATCAAGCACCAAACAAGTGCGCCCAACCCAAGTGCATTGCCGACCTGCACCAGCGTGAATTTCATGAAGAGGGCTGTGGAAACTTCAGCGTAATGCATCATTGTTACCATGGTTCGATCAAGAATCCGCCCGCTGGAGTATCCACCCATGAACGAATTTACCTGCATGACCACGGCCGTGGCATTCGCCCTCACCCTTGGCGGCACCCCCACGATCGCATCCGCAGCCGAACCTGCGGTCAAGGGCCCGGAATCGGTCGAGGACTGGTACATGCAAGGCCAGCGCTTCATTCGCCAGAGCGAAAGGCAGGAAGTCAATAATCGTCGCGCCCGCAACGTCATTCTCTTCGTCGGCGATGGCATGGGCATCTCGACACTGACTGCCGCCCGGATCCTGGAAGGCCAGCTCAATGGCAAGTCCGGCGAGGAAAACCGCCTGTCCTTCGAGAGTTTTCCGAATCTGGCGCTCGCCAAGACCTACTCCTGGGACCAGCAGACCTCCGATTCGGCACCGACCATGACGGCCATCATCACCGGCTACAAGGCGCGCGAAGGCATGCTTTCGGTGGACCATCTGACGGCACGCGGCGAGTGCGATGCCACCGTGATTGCCCAGCACACCCTGCCCACCCTCCTCGAACAGGCCGCGCTTGCCGGCAAATCGACCGGCGTCGTTTCGACAGCCCGTCTGACCCATGCCACCCCGGCCGCCACTTATGCCCATACCCCGGTCCGCGACTGGGAATCCGATTCCGATCTCAACGCCTTCTTCGCCGCCAGGGTGGCCACCTGCCGGGCCAATGGGGTGACGCTGGTCAAGGACATCGCCCGGCAATTGATCGAAGTCTCGCCTGCGGTGAAAGCCAGCCTCAAGGTCGCCATGGGTGGCGGCCGCAGCTATTTCCTGCCCAAAACCGCTAACGATCCCGAGTACGGCGCCCGGGGCCGGCGCAGCGACGGTCGCGACCTGACGGCCGAATGGCTTGCGACGCGCGGCGCCAATGCGGCCTACGTCTGGAACCGGGAGAGCTTTGCCGCCATCGATCCGGCGCAGACCGACTACCTGCTCGGCCTGTTCGAGAATTCGCACATGCAGTACGAGGCAGATCGCGCCAGCGACAAGGCTGGCGAACCTTCGCTGACCGAGATGACGGAAAAGGCCATCCGGATGCTGGACAGGAATCGCCAGGGCTATTTCCTGCATGTCGAAGGGGGCCGCATCGATCACGCCCACCACGCCGGCAATGCCCGACGCGCCCTGATCGACACCATCGAGCTCGCCAGGGCGGTACGAAAGGCCTACGAGATGACCGATCCGCAGGAAACGCTGATCGTCGTCACAGCCGACCACAGCCACACCTTCACGATTGCCGGCTACCCGCATCGCGGCAATGACATCCTCGGCCTGGTTGCCTCGGTCCCTGCCAACGACGGCGAAGCCCCGACCAAGGACAAGGCGGCCGATGGCCAGCCCTACACCACGCTCGGCTACCAAAATGGTCCCGGAGCCGTCGGCGGCTCGCCCAAGGCCATCAGCCGCAGCACCAACCTCAGCAGCATCGACACCACGGCCCTCGACTTCCTGCAGCAGGCGGCGGTACCGCTCGGCTCGGAAACCCATGCCGGTGAAGACGTCGCGACCTACGCCAGCGGCCCGAAATCACATCTGGTGCGGGGAAGCATGGAGCAACACTGGATTTATCACGTCATGAAGGAAGCTTTCGGCTTTTGAACCGGAAAAACGACGCCATGAACGCAAAATACGTGCTGCTTCTCGCCTTGGGAATGGGCGCCATGCTCAGCCAGGCGCATGAGACCCCTGCCACCCCGAAGGCACTTGCCGCCCGCTATACCCTGAACAGCCATAAGCTGAAGACTGACTGGTACCTCTGGCGCGACACCGACCGCATCGAGACGGCCACCCTCGCCAGCGGCCAGAACGTCATTTGGGAGCGCCAGGGCCCGCATTCATTCCGTCAACGCGTGGTATTCGCCGACGAGGGACGCATCGTCGACTATTCCCCGGGCGAGATCAGGACACGTCATGCCGAACCGGACTGGTCGCAACTGGGGTCGGTCATCTCGCCAAAACTGCTCGGCGCGCTCCGGCGTGGTGCGAGCCGGCTACAGTTCGGTCAGCAGTCCACCCATTACAGTGGTCACGTGCAAGGCCAGGAGATCGCACTATGGTGGCTCAATGACTCGCAGTTGCCTGCACAGCTCGCGATTCGCGGGCGGGGCCGGGCCTTTACCCTGCGCCTCAGGGAGATCCATGCCGTGTCACCGGTCGCCTGGCCGCGCACCAGCGAAGAGAAGTTGGCCGACTACACGCTGATCGACGCCGCCGACTTCGGCGACATGGAAAGCGATCCCTTCGTCGCCCGCCTGCTGGCCAGGGAAGGCCACCCGCACGCCCACTGAGCGAACACGCCCCAAAGCGGGGCATGATTCATGCTAGTTACACCCCATGAGCCATGCCCCGCCCTCACCCACCCAGCGCGTCATCAAGATACGCCGCGACTACAACACCTGGGTCGCCAACGAAACCCTCGAAGACTACGCCCTGCGCTTCACTCCCCGCAGTTTCCGCAAATGGTCGGAAATGCGCGTCGCCAACACCGCCTTCGGCGCGGCTTCCTTCCTTGTCCTTGAAGCGGTTGGGGCGACCATGCTGGTCAACGCCGGCTTCATCAACGCCTTCTGGGCGATCGTCGCCACCGGCCTGATCATCTTCCTGCTTGGCCTTCCGATCAGCGTCACCGCCGCCCGCCATGGGCTGGACATGGACCTCCTGACGCGCGGCGCCGGCTTCGGCTACATCGGCTCGACCATCACCTCGCTGATCTACGCCAGCTTCACCTTCATCTTCTTCGCACTCGAAGCGGCGATCATGGCCTATGCGCTCGAACTCGCCTTCGGCATCCCGCCGGCCTGGGGCTACCTGATCTGCGCCCTGGTCGTCATTCCGCTGGTCACCCACGGTGTCACCGCGATCAGCAAGCTGCAGGCATGGACGCAACCGCTCTGGCTGTTCCTCCTGATCCTGCCCTACGTTTTCGTGCTCATGGAGGAACCGGACGCCTTCGCCGGCCTGCTCTCCTATGCCGGCGAAAGCGGCAACGGCGCCCATTTCAATCCGCACCTTTTTGGTGCGGCACTCACCGTCGGCATCGCCATGGTCACCCAGATGGGCGAACAGGTCGATTACCTGCGCTTCATGCCGGAAAGGACGCCGGCCAACGCCCGCCGCTGGTGGTTCGGCGTCATCGTCGGCGGCCCGGGCTGGGTCGTCCCGGGCATCCTCAAGATGCTGGGCGGCGCCCTGCTCGCCTGGCTGGTCCTGCGCAATGCCGTACCCGCCGAGAAGGCGGTGGACCCGAACCAGATGTACCTGATCGGCTTTTCGCACGTCTTCGACAACACCAGCCTGGCGATTGCCGCCACCGCGCTGTTCGTTGTCGTCTCGCAGCTCAAGATCAACGTCACCAACGCCTACGCCGGCTCGCTGGCCTGGTCCAACTTCTTCGCCCGGCTCACCCACAGCCATCCGGGGCGCGTCGTCTGGGTCGTATTCAACACCCTGATCGCCCTGCTGCTCATGGAGCTCGACGTTTTCAAGGCGCTCGGCCAGGTGCTCGGCCTTTATTCCAACATCGCCATTTCCTGGATGGCGGCGGTGGTGGCCGACCTCGTCATCAACAAGCCGCTCGGCCTCTCGCCCCGGGGTATCGAGTTCAAGCGCAGCCATCTCTACGACATCAACCCGGTCGGCGTCGGTGCCATGGGCATCGCCTCCCTGCTCTCGGTCGCCGCCTTTACCGGCGTTTTCGGTACCGGGCTGCAGCCCTACGCCTCCTTCGTCGCACTCGCCAGCGCCCTGCTCGCCGCGCCGCTCATCGCCTGGGCCACCGGCGGCCGTTACTATCTCGCGCGCCCCCCGGGAGTAGCGGCACCCACCGCCCACACCTGCGCTATCTGCGAGCGCGAATACGAAGGCGAGGACATGGCGCATTGCCCGGCCTACCAGGGACCGATCTGCTCGCTGTGCTGTTCGCTCGACGCCCGCTGCCACGACCTCTGCAAGCCCGAAGCCAGCCTGACCGCGCAATGGAATGCCGTACTGCGCCGCCTGCTGCCGGCACCCGCCTTGCCCTACCTGGAAACCGGCCTCGGCCACTATCTGCTGCTGATGACCGGCATCGTGCCGGTACTGGCGCTGGTGCTTGGCGTGCTCTACACCCACGAGGTACTGGCCCTGGCGCCGCATCAGGATGCGCTGATCGGCACGCTGCAGGACAGCTTCATCAAGGCCTTCGCCGCCCTGCTGCTGCTCTCCGGCGTCGGCGCCTGGTGGATGGTACTGACCCAGCAAAGCCGGCAGGTCGCGCAGGAGGAATCGAACCGCCAGACACAGTTGCTGATCCAGGAAATCGAGTCGCACCAGCGTACCGACGAAGCGCTGCAGAAAGCCAAGCAGGTAGCCGATGCGGCCAACCAGGCGAAGAGCCGCTATATCACGGCGATCAGCCACGAGTTACGGACACCGCTCAACAGCATCCTCGGCTATGCCCAGATTCTCGATGCCGACGAAACGGTGCCGCCGCATCGCAAGCAGGCGGTCAGCGTCATCCGCAAGTCGGGCGACCATTTGCTGTCGGTCATCGAAGGCACGCTCGACATCGCCCGCATCGAGGGTGGCAAGCTGACACTCGACGTCAAGGCCATGGATTTCCCCGACTTCATGCAGCAGATCGTCGGCATGTTCGAGCTGCAGGCACGCAACAAGGGGCTGTCCTTCGACTACCGGCCGCTCGGCGAACTGCCGGCGGTGGTGCGCGCCGACGAAAGGCGCCTGCGCCAGATCCTGATCAACGTCCTGGGCAACGCGGTCAAATTTACCGTGCGCGGTGGCGTCGAATTCAAGGTGGAATGTCGGCGCGAGATGGCGATCTTCGAGATTCGCGACTCCGGCCCCGGCATCCCGGCCGCCGACATGGAGCGCATCTTCGAACCCTTTGTCCGCGGCAGCACCGTGCAGGCCGGCGGCAGCGGCGTCGGCCTGACCATCGCCCGCATGCTGACCGACCTCATGGGCGGCGAGATGCAGGTGTCGAGCACGCCTGGCGAAGGCACGCTATTCCGCATCCGCCTCTTCCTGCCGCAGGTGCACTCCAGCCAGGCGGCGCGCGAACTGCCGAAACTCAACCGCATCGGCTATGTCGGCGTGCGCCGGCGCATCCTCGTCGTCGACAACGAAAAAGTGGACCGCGAACTGCTGCAGAACGTGCTCGAACCGCTCGGCTTCGTCGTCGAGCCGGCGGCGAGCGGTTACGAGGCGCTGCAGGCGATCCCGCGCTTCGCCCCGCACCTCGTCTTCATGGACCTCGGCATGCCCGGCATCGACGGCTGGGAAACCATTCGCCGCATCCGCCAGCAGCAGCTGACCGAGGCTCATATCGCCATTCTCTCGGCCAATGCCTTCGACAAGGGGCTGGACAACGATGTCGGCATCGGTCCCGGCGATTTCATCGTCAAGCCCTTGCGCGTCAATGAACTGCTCGACTGGATCGGGCGCCGGCTGGACCTCGAATGGGTCACCGCCGACGCCCCGGTAACGCAGCCCGCCCCCCCCCCGAACCGCCGCCCCTGGTGCCACCCGCCGCCGCCGAGCTGGATGCGCTCGACGAACTGATCGGCCTCGGCTACCTGCGCGGCATGCTCAACAGGCTCGCCCAGATCGAGAACAGCGACCCGCGCCATGGCGAATTCGTGCGCGTGCTGCGCGATCTGGCGCGACAATTCCAATTTGACGCCATGAAGGAAATTCTCAGGAAAATGCGCGATGTCACCCGTTGACCGCTCCATCTCCGACATCGTCCTGATCGTGGACGATGTCCCGGAAAACCTTGCCCTGCTCCACGATGCCCTCGACGAAGCAGGCCACACCGTGCTCGTCGCGACCAACGGCGACTCCGCCCTGCAACGCGCCCGCCAGAGCCTGCCCGACGTCATCCTGCTCGATGCCGTGATGCCGGGCATGGACGGTTTCGAAGTGGCGCGACGGCTCAAGGGCGATTTCGCCACCCAGCACATCCCCATCGTCTTCATGACCGGGCTGACCGACACCGAGCACGTCGTCGCCGCTTTCTCGGCCGGCGGCGCCGACTACGTGACCAAGCCGATCCGCCCACCCGAGGTGCTGGCCCGGATCGCCGCACACATCCAGAACGCCCGCCAGATGAAGCAGGCGCGCAGCGCGCTCGAC
>JAEUOD010000015.1 GCA_016791065.1 Dechloromonas sp.
ATGAGCATGAAAAAAACGCTCCTGATCGCTGCAGCGCTGGCCACGCTCGGCAGCATCCCGGTGGCTGAAGCCGCTACCCGAAACTACACCGTGACCACCACCTGGTACGAGCCGGAAACGCAGCCCAACGATACCCTCTTCATCGGCTCATTTACCTACGATGACGCCACACGGATCGTCTCAAACCTGCATGGATTCCTGAGCGAATCGATGACCGGCAACGACACGGCAGGCTACCCAAACGACTCCATGACCTGGTTGACGCTCGACAACCAGTTGGTGTCCCGATACGACAACAGCTTGCACGGTACCTTTGTCGCCACCTTCCGGAACAGCAATACCAATACATTCTGGACCGGACTTGATCAGTCCGGTGATGGGTGGTCTCCCCAGGCTGGTGTTGCTAGCGGCGGAACCCATTACGGCTGGCCAACTGCAATTACCGGCGTGGTCAATCCAGGCAACGCCTACGCCTTGATATTCATCCCGGACAACCCGCTGATACCGCTCACCCAGTTCCAGATCGACCGGCTTGCCTACGCCGACTGTGCCCCGGGCGGCATGATGGGCGCCACCTGCATGACCGGCACATCGCTTGCCGGCTACGGCGCCATCGGCACGATGGGGGCCATCCCTGTCTCACAGAGCATCACCGCAGCAGTGCCGGAACCCGAAACCTACGCCATGTTCCTCGCCGGCCTCGGCTTCGTCGGTTTCATGGCACGTCGTCGCCGTTCGCCCTGAACTATGCGGGCGGTCCAAGGTAATGCACCTGTTGTTTCTCTTTGAAATACTCAAAAAAGGAAATATGCATGAAAAATAAGTTGATCATCGCCAGCGCGCTGGCATTGCTTGCCGGCACCCCAGTCGCGCATGCAGCCACCAGCAGCTACAACGTGACGGCAACCTGGTTTGAACCAATGACCCAGCCCAGAGACTCCATCTTCAAGGGCACATTCGACTACGATGCGGCGACGCATACGGTAACGAATCTGAAAGGTTTGCTCAGCGAATCGATGAGCGGCAGCGATGCCAGCAACATGAACTGGCTAAGTCTGAACAACCAGCTTGTTTCCTGGTACGACGCATCTCTCGGCGGAACCTTTGCCGCTGCGTTCAAGAACACCACGACCGCCACTTTTATGGGAGGAACCTGGGCACCAGAGGATGGTGTTGCCGTGGGTGGTGTCTATTCCGGTTTTCCCAAGCCCGCGAATAACCCTGAAAATGCCTATGCCCTGATTTTCGTTCCGAACAATCCGCTTTCGCCGTTGAGCCAGGCGCAACTGGACAAGATTGCCTACGCTGACTTTGTAAAAAATTCGCCAGCAGATGCAACTCATGAAGCTGGCTATTTTTACGGCGGCATGATGGGTGCCGTCGGCATGACCGGCACCTCGGTAGCCGGCTATGGCGCGCTCGGCACCATGTATGGCTACCCGGTAGCCCAGAGCATCACCGCCGCGGTTCCGGAACCTGAAACCTATGCCATGTTCCTGGTCGGCCTCGGGCTGATCGGTGGCATCGCGCGTCGTCGCCGCGCTGCGGTCTGATGCTCCCGGGCCCGCGCCCAGACGCGGGCCTTTTCGTTTCTGCTTCGCGACACTCCAATGCTGGGGCGTCTCGCTGAAAGCCTCGTGTTTCGATGAAATTCATTCTTCGCCCGCTGGCGGCCCTGGTGGCCGCCATTTCCATTTCGGCCCATGCGCAGGAAAAAGCGCTCGATGAGGTCGTGATTTCAGCGTCCCGATTGGACGACGGCGCTGACCCGACGCTCGGTGCGAACAAACTTGGCGAGCGGGAGATCGAAGCGCAGCGTACGGGCAGTAGCGACAGTACGCAATTGCTCAAGGATGTTCCTGGCCTCAGCGTCTACAGCGCCGGCGGTATTTCCGGCCTGCCGGCCATCCATGGCCTGGCCGACGATCGTATCCGCGTACAGGTCGATGGCATGGAACTGATGCCGGCTTGCCCCAACCACATGAACTCCGTGCTTTCCTACATCGACCCGAGCAAGGTGGCCGAGATTACCGTTTACTCGGGAATCACGCCGGTCAGCGTCGGGGGCGACAGCATTGGCGGCACGATCCAGGTCAAATCGGCACGCCCCAAGTTTGCCGGCCCGGAAGAGGCCATTTACGCCTCCGGACAAGCCGGAAGCCTTTATCGCAGCAACGGCGATGGGGTTGGCTACAACCTGGGCGCCAACCTGATCGGCAGCAATTTCAACCTGAGTTACAGCGAATCCTACTCGCGATCGGACAACTACAAGGCGGGCGGCGTCTTCAAGCCGGAGGAAAAAGGCTCGGAGATCGGCAAGCCGATTCCCGGTGACATCGTCGGCTCGAGCGCCTACCGCGGCTCCCGGAATCGCGAAGTCGGACTGGCGCTGCGCCATGACCAGCATCTGCTGCAGTTCGGACTCAGCCAGCAGCGCGTGGATTTCGAGGGTTTCCCGAATCAGCGCATGGACATGACCTACAACCGCAATACGGTCTTCAACCTGCGTTACACCGGTCAGTTCGAATGGGGAGAACTGCTTTTCCGCTATTCGGACCAGGACACCAAGCATGAGATGGACATGGGGCCGGATCGCTACAATTACGGTACCGGGATGCCGATGCTGACCACCGGGCGGACGCGAAACGGCCTGCTCCAGGCCAACATCCTGCACTCGGAGCGCGACACCTTCCGTCTCGGCGGCGAGTACCAGACCTACGTCCTGTATGACTGGTGGCCGGCGGTAGGAGGTCAGATGGGTCCGAACGACTTCTGGAACATCGACTGGGGGCGCCGTTACAAGCTCGATTTCTTCGCCGAATGGGAAGCCCGCTGGAATCCAGCCTGGACCACTCTGCTCGGCCTGCGTAGCAACAACGTGATGACCAATGCCGACGTCGTCCAGGGCTACGATAACAGCATGGCCGCCTCCTGGGGCGACGACGCCGCTGCCTTCAATGCGCGCGATCGCAAACGCGTCGATCACAATTGGGATTTCACGGCGCTTCTGCGCTATTCCCCCGACCCGACCCAGACCTATGAGGGCGGCTATGCGCGCAAATCGCGCTCGCCCAACCTCTATCAGCGCTACCCTTGGTCGACCAACGCCATGGCTGACCTCATGAACAATTTCGTCGGTGACGGCAATGGCTATATCGGCAATATCGACCTTGATCCCGAGGTCGCCCATACCGTCAGTGCCACCGGCACATGGAACGACGCCGACAAGGCAAAGTGGCGTTTCAAGACCACGGTTTACTACACGCACATCAACGATTTCATCGATGCGCGCCGCTGCGATTTCAGCTCCTGCAGCGAAGAGAATCAGAGCAAGACCAACGGCTTCGTGCATCTGCAATATGCGAACCAGTCGGCCCGGCTCTATGGCATTGACCTCTCGGGAGACGTCCTGCTCGGGCGGAGCGAGACACTGGGCAGTTTCACGGCGAAGGGGACGGTTGCCTATGTCCGAGGCGACAACCTGAAGACCGGCGACGGTCTCTACAACATCATGCCGCTGAACGGCCGCTTCTCCCTCGTGCAGCGCCTCGGCAACTGGAGCAACACGGCCGAGGCTGTACTGTCCGGCAGCAAGAACCATGTCTCGCAGGTTCGAAACGAGGTCAGGACCGACAGTTACGAACTGCTCAACTTGCGCAGCAGCTACGAGTGGAAATACGCGCGCATCGATTTCGCCGTCGAAAACGTCTTCGACCGCAATTACGCGATGCCGCTCGGCGGAGCCTATGTTGGGCAGGGACCGTCGATGACCACCAATGGCATTCCCTGGGGCGTCATCGTCCCCGGCATGGGACGTTCCTACAACGTCGCCTTGAATCTCAATTTCTGATTAGCTCACCATGAATCATTCATCGAACCACGGACGTCGTGTGTCGCTCGTCCTGCCCATGCTGCTTTGTCTCGCACTCTATGCATGCGGAGGGGGGGGCGGCGGAGGTGGGGGTGGACGAAACGGGGCGGCCATTTCGGCAAACCCGCAGAGCATTACATTCTCGGCCGCCCCGGTGCTCCCTTTGAACGGGACGGCAACGGTCACTGCCGTCGCCAGCTCCGGTCTGCCCGTACGCTACAGCAGCAAAACGGCAAGCATCTGTACGGTCGATGCGGTCAGCGGCCTGATCAATGCCCAACGCATCGGAAATTGCGTCATCGCCGCCAATCAAGGGGGGAACTCGAGCTATGCCCAAGCGGCTGAAGCTACGTTGACGCTGAGCGTCTATTTCGACCCCAATCAGACGATCAGTTTTGGCACCGCCCCAGCCCTGAGTTTCGGTGGCACCGCCGCCGTCAGCGCGACGGCCAGTTCTGGCCTGGCTGTCGCCTATAGCAGTCTGACGCCCGCCGTGTGTTCTGTCGATGCCAACAGCGGGCTAGTGACTGACCTCACCGTGGGTAGCTGCATCGTGGCAGCCAATCAAGCAGGTGATGCGACCTACCGTGCCGCGCCGCAAGCGGCGCAAACCCTGATCGTCACGATGCCGGCCGTCATCACCGTACCGGGCGTTCCCGGCGGTGTCACCGCCACGCTGGGCACCGGACTCACGACAGTAGTCGTCACCGCCAATTCCGTCGATAGTGGCGGCAGCCCCATTACCGGCTATACCGTTACCTCGTTGCCCGCTGGCATTTCGGTCAATTCGAGCAGTTTGCCGATTACCGTAACCTGCCCCTCATCGTGCGCCGGCTACGCCTTCTCGCTGGCCGCCAGCAACGGCGTGGGAAATGGTTCAGCATCCGCTGCAGCTCACATCCTGGCCAAATATGACGTCACCGAGACATTCTACGAACCGGACACGCAGCCCCGTGACTCGATTTTTGTCGGAAGCTTCACCTACGACTTCACGACTAGAACCATATCCGGTCTCAAGGGACGGCTCAGCGAGTCGATGACCGGCGGCTTGATCGCCTACCCCAACGACACCATGACCTGGCTGAATCTCGACAACCAGTTGCACTCCTGGTACGACGCCGGTCTCGGCGGTACGTTTGTCGTCAGTTTCAAGAATACAAACACCAACACTTTCTCCACCATGCTCGGTGGCGACGGCTGGAGTCCGCAGGCCGGCGTCGACGTTGGCGGTATCTATTACGGTTTCCCGACGCCGGCAAATAATCCCGGCAATGCCTACGCCCTGATCTTTGTTCCGGACAATCCCACCAATGCCCTGACTCAAGCCCAGATCGACAAACTCGCCTACGCCGATTGCGCGCCAGGCGGCATGATGGGGGCGGTCTGCATGACCGGCACGAGCGTCGCCGGTTACGGCGCGGTTGGAACGATGAGCGGCTACCCCGTATCGCAGGTGATTACCCGGCAGTAATCGAAGTCTCCGCGGACGAACCGGGCGTCTTGCGGCAATCGCTTCAAAAAGGACAGTGTTCAATAGATTGAAGGGGTGTCACGATAGTTTTACGCGATGGCAAACATACCCTGATTCAATTGGACCAAGATTGAATCCGGTCCTATTATGCGATCCACGTTATTCGTTCAACCCAACCCACCAGGAGAAACATCAATGTCGATCATCAATTCGCAGCTCAAGCCGTTCAAGACGACCGCCTTCCACAATGGCAAGTTTGTGCCGGTGTCGGATGCCGATCTGAAGGGCAAGTGGTCCGTGTTCTTCTTCTACCCGGCCGACTTCACCTTCGTCTGC
>JAEUOD010000021.1 GCA_016791065.1 Dechloromonas sp.
ATCGCCTGGTGGGCCGTCATGCTCTTCGTGATGATCGCCGGGGTCGAACTCGATCTGAAAAAGGCCTGGGCACACCGGCGCGAAAGCGGCATCACCGCCAGCCTGGCCCTCGGTACGCCGCTGCTCTTCGGTTGCGGCGCCGCCGCCCTGATGCTCGGCTTCGACGGCTGGATCGGGCCGAAAGCCATGACCTGGCAATTCGTCGTCGGCGTCGGCATGGCCTGCGCCGTGACCGCCCTGCCCATCCTCATCCTGCTCATGGAAAAGCTGGAAATCCTGCGCCAGCCGATCGGCCAGCGCATCCTGCGCTACGCCAGCCTCGACGATATCGCGATCTGGGGCGTACTCGCCCTGATCCTCATGGATTGGGAGCGGATCGGCCGGCAGCTGGCATTCCTGGTGATGTTCACCGTCGCCGCCTGGCTGTTCCACAAGCTCATGCAGCGCATTGCCGAGCGCGACCGCTGGTACGTCGCGCTGATCTGGCTCGCCGTCGTCGCATTCGGCGCCGACTGGGCCGGCCTGCACTTCATGGTCGGCGCCTTCCTCGCCGGGGCGAGCATGGAAGCCGACTGGTTCGACCAGGAAAAGATGGACCAGCTCCGGCAGCACGTTCTGCTCGTCATCATGCCGGTGTTTTTCCTTTCCACCGGCCTGCGCACCAACTGGGATGTCGGCGGGACGGCGGTCTTCGTCGCGGCCGCCCTGCTGCTCATCGCCTCGGTCAGCGGCAAGCTGCTCGGCGTACGGATCGCCGGGCGCATCCTCAAATGGGCACCGGGCGAGGCCAGCATCATCGGCTGGCTACTGCAGACCAAGGCCCTGATCATGATCATCTTCGCCAACATCCTGCTCGACAAGAAGATCATCACCAGCGAAACCTTCACCGCCCTGCTGCTCATGGCAGTGGTCAGCACGATGCTGACCGTGCCGATGGTGGCGCCGAAACTGGCGCGCATCCGCGAGCTGATCTTCCGTTCGGCCTGAGCGACGCCGGCGCTCCTCGCCTGGTTTTCAGTCGGCCTTGAGCCGCCGTGTCCAGGCGGCCAGCGCCGCCATCTGATCGGCCACGAGCTGGGCGATCTTGGGATCGGTCAGGTTGCCCGCTGTATCGAAACCGCCCGTGAAGGCATTGGCGAAGACTTCCGGCTTGTTGAGCGGATGCAAGTTGAGGAAAACGCAGACCTGGCGCAGGTGGTACTGCGAACGCGAGGTGCCCATGCCGCCACCGGCGCCCATGATGGCGACCGGCTTGTCGCTGAGCAGCGCATTGTTCGGTTCGCGCGAGGCCCAGTCGAAGATGTTCTTGAGGGCCGGGGCCAGCGAATAGTTGTATTCCGGGCAGGCCAGCACGAGGGCATCGGCGGCGCCCATCTGGGCGAGCACACGGACGACGCCGGCCGGCTTTTCGCTCAGGTCGGCGTTGTAGAAGGGAATGTCGGAAAGGTCGGCAATCTCGAGCGTGGCATCTGCCGGCAGGGCCGCTTGCGCGGCACGCAGCAGGCCGCTGTTGCAGGAAGCCTTGCGCAGGCTGCCGGAAATGCCGAGGAACTTGAGCGAGGACATGGGCTTTCTCCTTGGGGTTGGATCAGACAACCCGGCGAGCCAGCCGGGGAATCAGATCATGGCGCCGTTGATCGAGATGATCTGACCTGAAATGTAGGCGGCGCGTTCCGAAGCGAGGAAGCCGACGAGGTCGGCCACTTCCTCCGGCTTGCCGGCGCGCTGCATCGGGACCAGCTTCTTGATCGTCTCGGCGTCGAAGGTGCCGTCGATCATGCCGGTAGCGACGATGCCGGGGGCCACGGCATTGACCGTGATGCCGCGGCTGGCGACTTCGAGGGCCAGCGATTTGGTGGCGGCGTGCAGCGCACCCTTGGCCGCCGCGTAGTTCACCTGGCCGCGGTTGCCGGTGATGCCGGCCACCGAGGAAATGTTGATGATGCGGCCCCAGCGCGTACGGATCATCGGCAGGGTCAGGGGCTGGGTGACGTTGAAGAAGCCGTTGAGCGAGACGTCGAGCACGCTGTGCCACTGCTCGGCGCTCATGCCGGGAAATACGGCGTCGGCGTGGATGCCGGCATTGTTGACCAGGATCTGGATCGGCCCGGCGTCGAGCAGCCGTTCGATGGCGGCATTGGTCGCGGCGTGCTCGGTAACGTCGAAGGCCACGGCTTCGGCACTGCCGCCGGCGGCGACGATGGCGGCGACGACCGCCTCGGCCTTTTCCAGGCCACGGTTGGCATGGACGACGACATGATGGCCGTCGGCAGCGAGACGCCGGGCGATGGCGGCGCCGATGCCGCCGCTGCCGCCAGTGACGAGAGCACGTTTCACGGATTTTCCTTGCTGAGGGAGGCGGCGTCGAGCACGACGGCAGCGCGGCCTTCGAGCAGGCAGCGGCCCTCGTGTTCGAGCGCGAACTGGTAGAGGATGTGGTTGCCGTCGCCGGACAGGCGCTCGGCCCTGACCAGCAGGTCGCCAGGCAGGTCGTCGAGGCGGGCGACATGCAGGCTGACGCCGCGCACGCTGGTCAGATAGCCCTGGCGCGGCGCTTCGCCGGCGCTAGCAAGCAGCGAACCGTGCAAGGCCATGGCCTGGGCGGCGTATTCGATGCCGTTGGCGGCGCCGAGGCGGCCGCCGGCGCGTAGTGGGTTGGCCGCGTCGCGATGGCTGACGGCACGGCAGGCGATGGTCGTTTCCGACCACTCCAGCGCTGCTACCAGCAGGCACATGCTGCCCTGGTGCGGGATACGGGCGGCGATGGCGGCGTGGTCTAGCATGGCTGAAGATCGACCCGAAGTTGCATCGGCGGCAGGTAGTCGAGGCAGACGCTTGCCGCCTCGCCGCGGGCGAGTCGTTGGAGCATGGGCAGGCTGCGCAGGGCTGGAATGTCGCAGCGCAGGCTTTCGAGTTCGCCGTCGGCCAGGATTTCCGCTGTCTCCCGGCTGGGTGTTACGGTGATCGCAGCCAGCGAGCGGGCCGAGCGTTCGGGCGAAAGCAGCAGAGCGACGCCGCCGCAATCCGGGGTGTCGCGCTTGGCGTGGAGCGGCTCCGGGTATTCGCTGTCGTAGGCGATGAGCAGCGTCGGCTGGCGGTCGACCATCACCTGGCCAAGGGCGTCGAGCAGGCCGGCACCGAAACTGGCATCGAAACCGCAGATTACCTGGCAGGGCGCCATGGCGCCGGTGGCGATGCCCCAGTAGCCGGCGGCGGCGTTATGCACCGAATTGTGGAAGCGGGTCGGCGAGATCTGACGGTCGTCGCTGGCCAGTTGTTCGCAGAGC
Source organism: Dechloromonas sp. (assembly GCA_016791065.1). GTDB lineage: Bacteria > Pseudomonadota > Gammaproteobacteria > Burkholderiales > Rhodocyclaceae > Azonexus. Next base: position 3,288 of record JAEUOD010000021.1, read on the forward strand.
GCGTGGCAGTTGTGGCCGTCGGCGCCTGAGGCGGCGAACACCGTGGCCAGGGTCGCGACATCGGCGCCGCCATGGGCCGCGGCTTCGAGGCCGATGGCCAGGGTCAGCTTGACGACGCGGCTGGCCCGGCGCCGTTCGGCCGGCGGTAGGACCGCCGGGGCGGGCAGTATCGAGGGGGCGGCGACATAGGGCTGTTCGCCGCGCAGGACGGCGCGGGCGGTCGGCCAGTCGGGCAGGCCGGGGGCGAGGAAGCCGATGCCGTCGATCCAGGCGGTGAGCGGAAGGGCGTTCATGCGGCGACTCCGAGGATGAGGCTGCAGTTGCTGCCGCCGAAGCCGAAGGAATTGCTCAGGGCGCGGCGCACCCGGCCCTGCCGGGCCTGCAGCAGGTAATCGACGGGGATCGCTGGGTCGAGCGTTGCCGTGTGGGGGCTGCCCGGCAGCAAATTGTGCTGCAACGCCAGGGCGCAGATGACCGCTTCGACGGCGCCGGCCGCACCCAGCGTATGGCCGGTGGCGCCCTTGGTCGAACTGCAGGGCACGCGGTCGCCGAACAGTGCCGTGACTGCCTTGCCTTCCGCAGCATCGTTGGCTGGTGTGGCGGTACCGTGCAGGTTGAGGTAATCGATGTCTTCAGGCTGCAGGCCGGCCGATCGCAAGGCGGCCTCCATCGCCATCCGGGCGCCGAGGCCTTCCGGGTGCGGCGAGGACATGTGGTAGGCATCGCTCGACTCGCCGGTGCCGAGCAACAGCAGCGAACCGGCCTCCGGGGCGGCAGGTGCGCGTTCGAGCAGGGCGAAGGCGGCACCCTCGCCGATCGAGATGCCGTTGCGCGCTGCGTCGTAAGGCCGGCAGGGCTGCGGCGCCGTCAGCTGCAGCGAGGCGAAGCCGTAGAGCGTGGTCAGGCACAGCGAATCGACGCCGCCGACCAGGGCCGCGTCGATACTGCCGAGGGCGAGCAGGCGGGCGGCGGCGGCGAAGACCTTGGCGCTCGACGAACAGGCCGTCGAGATCGCCATGGCCGGCCCTTCGAGGCCGAAATAGTCGCGGGCGAACTCGGCCAGCGAGAAGGAATTGTGCGTCGTCCGGTAGATGAAGTCGTCGGGCAGCGCGCCGGTTTCGGGATCGCGCCGGCGGTAGGCCAGTTCGGTCTGCAGGATGCCCGAGGTGCTGGTACCGAGGAACACCCCGACCCGGTCCTTGCCGTAGCGGGCGATCGTGGCGCGGACGCGGTCGGCGAAGCCGTCGGCCTCGAGGCCGAGTTGGGCAAGGCGGTTGTTGCGGCAGTCGTAGGCCGCCAGATGGGCCGGCAGGACCTGCGCATCGACGCCGGCGATTTCACCGATCCAGGTGTCGAGCCTCACGCTCTCGAAAGCACAGGGAGCGAGGCCGCTGCGTCCGGCGCGCAGGGCGGCCAGCGTCGCATCGAGGCCGGAGCCGAGGCAGGTGGTGGCGGTGTGGGCGGAAATCAGCAGCGGGGTCACGATGGGCCTCGGATTCGTCAGGCCGCCATTTTACCCGCAGGGAATCCATGCGCGTTGGCCGCTCCGGAAAAACGCCAGCGGCAAAGCAGTGTCAGCGATTTATGCGAAATGGATATAGAATCGGGCTCCCCTGAATTTCCCCGGATATCCGATGCCTTACTTCGTCCTGATCGCCGGCTTCGTCGGACTGCTTGCGCTGGGGGCGGTCTCGCACCGCGCAAGGAAACAGCGTCGTCGCAAGACAAAAATTTCGCCGACCCTGGCCTTGGTCAGGAAGCGCCACGCCTTGCGGAAGAAACTGATGTTGCGCCTGGGCGACGAGTTCGCGGTGACAGATCGGGTTCAGGCGGAGGCGCGTCGTCTCAATGTGGCGCAATCGAGTATTGAAGCTCTGGAGGCGGCTCTGCACCGTGTCGATGCGGAACATCGTGCGGGTTCCAGCCAGGCAAGGAGGGAAAGTTACCACCGTGCCCAGGAACGCATCCAGGCAGAACGTGGTCCGGATTACGTTCCCGACCCTCCTCCGACGCGGATGACCGATCATCTGTACGACGACGTCACTGTGATGAATGACTTCGGCAGCTCGTAGTCAGCTCGCGTTGGCGCGCGTCAGGCAGGTGCGATAACGGCCCTCGACCCGGCGGGCGAACCAGTCGGTGGTAAGCTGGCGGGTGATCTTCGGGCTTTTGAGATCGATCTGCGGCATGGCCTGACGTGGCACAGGCTGGCCGGTGCTCTGCTCGGCGAGGGTGAAGATGCGGCGAAAGAGCGGGCTCTGACCGAATTCGGCCGATTTTTCGAGCAGCAGGTCGCGGCGGATATCGCCGGGCTTCATCTGCAACCGGTTGCCCAGGCTGCGGGCGGCGAGTTCCACGCTGCTTGCTTCCTCCACCGCCCTGCCCTTGGCGTAGCGCAGCAGGTCGCCGTCGAGGGCGAGCGACTTGCCGGTGAGGCGGCCGAGGGCGGCCTGGAAGGCGGCGTTGCGGCTGCTGTAGCGGCCGGCGTTGAAATCGGCGAAACGGTAGAGCACGTTGTCGTAGGGTGCCGGGTAGTCGAGCAGGATGGCGCTGCCGAAGTAGAGTCCGCCGCGCCGGGTGAAGACCTCGTCGCGGACGGTCGTTTTCAGTGGCCAGGGGTAAGGCTTGTCGCGCACGTAGTCTTCGGCGAAGGCGATGCTGACCTGCATCGGGCCGCCGGTGCGGACCGGGTTGTAGTCGGCGAAGAGCTCTTTGCCGAAGGGCAGCTCATTGATCATGTCCTGGAACAGTCCGTTGAGCTGTTTCTCTGTTTTCAGGGCATCGATGCGCTGGCCATAGCTGCGGCCATCGGGCGAGGTCTTGAGCATGGCGGCCTTGATCAGCAGCAGCGGGACGCTGTAGCGCGCGCCGCGCTGCTCCAGTTCCTTCCAGACGATGGCGGGCAGGCCGGGGACGACGGGATCGGTTTGCCAGCTCGATTCCTGCTCGATGACGGCAATGGCGGCGCAGTAGATCTCAGGGGCCTGCGGGAAGCCGAGCTTGACGAAGACGGCATGCAGGTCGCTGGCCCAGCCGGCGCGATCTTTGGCCGTGGCCGGAATCAGGCGGGCAACCATGGCCTTTGCCTCGGCTTCGGTCTGTGGCGGCGGCAGTGCCTGGCCGGGCGTGGTGGGGGCCCGGGGCATGTCCGGGGGCAGTGGCGGCGTATCGACCGGGGCGATGGTCGTCGTCGAGCAGCCGGCCAGCCAGGTCAGGGCCAGCCCCAGGAGCGGTGCGCGCAGCCTGGTAGGGAAGTTCAGCGCGGCACCCGGCAGACCAGCATGATGTTGGCGAATGGCTTGCCTTCGCTCATCGGCAGGGTTTCGACCTCGAAGCCGAGATTGCGCAGCACGTCGATCCATTCGGCCAGCTTGCGCCCGTAGAGGGTCGGCAGGCGGTGACCGCGCACGAAGGTGACGGCATGATCGACCCAGTTGCAGATGTGGTATGGCAGGCCGGCCGCGGCATCGCCGACGCGGGTCAGGAACAGGCCGCCCGGCGGTAGTGCGGCGCGGATGCGCTTGAGGACGTCCTTCTGGCGGGCGTGGTCGATGTAGTGCAGGGCATCGAGGATGGTGACGACGTCGGCCTGGCCGAAATCGACCTTGCACATGTCGCCCTGGCGGATATCGACCAGGGGATGATCCGGGCCGAAGGCGCGGGCTGCGCGGTCGACATCCTTCTGCATCAACTCGAAACCGCGCAGGCTCAGGGGCTTCGGCGCAGGTGCCCAATCGGCCGGCCAGTTGCCCTGCTCATACAGATTCCGGGCTGCGAGCAGCCAGCCGAATAGGCTGCCCTGGCCGCAGCCGAGGTCGAGAAAACGGGCTTCGGCCGGGAAGATGCCGCGGCGCAGCAGTTCGCGGAAGATGCAATCGGAGGAGAGCTTGCCGCGCGAATAGTGGTAGGCGAAATGGCCGCCACCGCGGAAGGGGCGGCTGGCGTCGTCGAGCAGGGTGCGCAGGAAACGGGAGGTCATGACAGGGCAGCGGGCAGTGTGACGGGCTGGAGGCCGGCGTCGGCCAGGGTGTTGAGCAAGGTGGGCAGGACAGCAAGGATAACCGGTTCGCCAGCGGCTGTCGGTGCCGCGTGGCCGTCGTGCAGCAACAGGATGTCGCCGGCCGCCAGATTGCGTGTCAGGCGCTCGAGGATGTGTTGCGGATTGCCATCCTGCGTATCGTAGGGGCGCCGGGTCCAGCTCGCGAGGCGGAGATCGAGGCGGGCAAGGATGGGGTCGAGCAGCGGATTGCGCAGGCCGGCGGTCGGCCGGAAGAAGCGCGGTGCCTGGCCGGTAATCTCGGTCAGCGTCGCCTGGGCGCTCGTGATGTCGGCCAGCATGCGGCGCCAGCCGAAGGTGGCGAAGCCCCAGGAATGGGAATCGCCGTGGTTCTCGACGCTGTGGCCGCGGGCAACGATGGCGCGGCAGAGATCGGGATGCTGGCGGGCGCGGCGGCCGATGCAGAAGAAACTCGCCTTGGCGCCGGCGGCATCGAGCAGATCGAGGACGCGCGGCGTCACTTCAGGGTCCGGGCCGTCGTCGATGGTCAGGGCGATTTCCCGTCGGGCCTCCGCCGCTGCCGGCAGGCGGGTGATGTTCGCACCGAGCAGGCTCGTGCGCGGCAGCAGGCCGGCCGCGGTCAGGACGATCTGGTTGAGAGCGACCGCACCGAGTGCCCAGGGCCATTCCACGGGGGCGGCCAGCAGGCCGATGCCGGCCGCGGCATGGGTGTTTCAGGCGAAAAGACGTCCGCTGTCGAGGAAATGTTCCCACAATTCGCGCCACACCGGCCACTCGTGGCCGCCGGGGATGGCGCACCGGCAGGCCTCAGGAAAGCGCCCGGCAATCTGCTGCATGCCGGCGGCGAAGCGGTCTTCTGTGCCGTAGCCGACCACGACCGGGAAATCGGGCGGCGGCTTCTGCAGCCAGCGCCACATGCGGAACTCCGGATCGGCGGCCTGTTCGGCATCGATCGTCCAGTCGTCCAGGCCGCCGGCACGGGCGATGGCATTGGTGGTGAGCCGGCTGCCCGGATAGGGGGCGAGCAGGCACAGTCCGTCGACGGCACCGGGGGTATCGGCGTTGTGGCAGAGGGCGAGCAGGCCGCCGAGCGAGATGCCGCCCAGCCAGATCCTGGTGTAGCCGGCCTGTCGCGCGGGCTCGATGACCTCGGCCTGCACCGCCGGCAGGGCGCGGCCGGTGGAGATGGCCTCGAGATCGAGGTCCACGGCCGCGATGTCGAAAGGCGTGCCGCATCGGGCGACGGCGGCGAAGAAGCCGGCCTGCTCGAAATCGGCGGCGCGCATGTAGGCCCCGGGCAAGAGCACCATCAGCTGGTGGCCGCCGTTGCCGTGGCGCAGTACCGTGAGCGCTTGCGTCATGCGCCGGCCTTGCGCGGGACGAAGGTGGCAGCCAGCAGCAGGGCCAGGATGGCGCCGGGGCCGACGGTGACCCCGACCGCGTTCAATACCGGCACGTCGGACAGGGCCAGCGTTCCGAAGCCGATCGCGGTGGTCAGGTTGGCGATCAGCATCGAGGCCAGGGTTTCCGGCGCCAGGGCATGCTCATCAGCGGCGCGGTCGAAAAAGAGCGCGTAGTTGGAGCCGACGGCGACGATCAGCAGCATGCCGATCAGGTGCAGCAGGTGCAGGCGTTCGCCGAGCAGGTGCAGGCCAGCGATGACGATGAGCACGGCGAGACCGAGCGGCAGCATGACGGCCGCCAGGCGACGCGCCGAGCGCAGGCTGAAGGCAAGCAAGGCGACGATGGCGGCGACGCCGCCCAGCGAAAGCTGCATGGCTTCGGCCAGGTAGTCGTTGTAGAGCTTGTCGAACTCCGTTTTCATGTCGATGAACAGGGCGCCGCTGCCGGCCAGGGCATTCCGGATCTCCTCGGCATCGATTCCCTGTTCGCCCGGGCGCAGCGGCAGCAGGCCGCTCCAGCCGCCGGCATGCTGCAGCAGGAGGGCATCGACGGCGAGACCGAGGCTGGTGCCGGTGAGCGATTCGCGTTCGACGGGCGGCAGGTCGCGGGCCCGTTCGACGTCGCTAAGGAAGGTTTCGAGCTTGTTGGCCGCCAGCGGCGAATCGACGAGGGCCGCCTGCAAGCGGGGGCGTAGCTCGGCCGCCGTCGGCAGGCTGGCCTGGCGGGCAGCCTGGGCCGCCTGGCTGGGCAGGAAGCGGGCCGGGCTGTCGTAGCCGGCCAGGCTGCCCTGCGCGACCAGGCGGTCGAGTCGGGCTCCCGTGGCTTCCGCGGCGACGAGGGCGGCCTCGCGGCTCGGTGCCTGGATGACGACGAGGTAGCGTGAATCGGGTGCACCGATGTCGGCGCGCAGGGCCATGTCGCGCTCCTGGTCGGCCTGGGTGACCGGGCTCAGTGCGGTGAGTTCGGGATTCCACAAGGCAGCGCGGTCCTGGTAGAGCAGCCCGGCGGCGCCGAGCGCGAGGGCGAGGACCGGCCAGCGCAGGATGTGCAGGGTGCCGAGGAGTTGGCCGACGCGCCGGCCGAGCGGCGTCAGGTCGCGGATGCGGACATCGTCGCCGGTCAGCGCCGGGAGCACGAAGCGGGTGACGGTGGCGGCGGCGGCGATGCCGGTCAGGGCGTAGAGACCGAGTTGGGCGAGGCCGGGAAAGCCGGCGAGCAGCAAGGCGCCGAAACCGCAGACCGAGGTCAGGACACCGAGCCGGACGGTCGGCCAGAAGCGTTCTTTCCAGCTGGCAAGGCCGTTGCGTCCCGACTGGATGAAATAGTAGATGCCGTAATCGACCGATTCGCCGATCAGCGCCGCGCCGAAACCGACCGTGATGCCGAAGACTGTGCCATGGACGAGGCTGACCGCGACAATGCCGGCCAGGGTGCCGGAAACGACGGGGAGCAGGCCGAGAGCGAGCAGGCGGAAGGAGCGATAGACAGCGAACAGGACGAGGATGATGGCGATCGTGCTGATCAGCGAGAGCCGCGTCACCTCGTCCTTGATCGTCGCCCGCGAATTGACGGCGAACAGGCCGGGGCCGGAGAGTTCCAGGTTCGCATCGGCCAGGCCGGCGGCCTGGGCGCTGGCAGTGAATTCGCTGCGGATAGCATTGATCGCCGCTTCTTGGCCGTCGGTATCGGAGCCCAGGGCGGTGGTCTGGATCAGCAGCATGGCCCGCTCGCCGTCACGCGAGGCCCAGACGCCGGCCCGGCTGTTCGGCTGGGCGCCGGCGTTGAGCTGGCTCAGCAGGGTGATCAGTTCGCCGGTCGGGTCGCGCGGCAACAGCGGCTTGAGCATCATGCCGGCCGGCGAGGCGAGCAGGTCGATGCTCTCGCCGATGGCGGCGCGCAGGCCGGCCTCGCTGAAATGGGCGGGATTGACCGCGGGGCTGAGCTGGTAGCGGTGACGGAAAAGGAATTCGCGGTCGGCATCCTGGCTGCCGCTTTCACCGTTCTGGACCGAGAGGAATGCCGGCATGGCGGCCAGCCGGGCGCGCAGGTCGCGCGAGAGCCGGGCGCGCTGTTCGGCCTCGCCGCCGCCGATGGCGACCATGAGCAGGCGCGAGACGACGCCTTCCTTGAGCTGATCGACGAGCACCTGCTGGGTCGGTGTCGGATGCGCCGGCAGGAAGAAGGACATGTCGGCCGTGAATCGGCTGTTCCAGGCGATGGCCGCCCCGGCCAGCATGGCGAGCAGCCAGAGCAGGAAGGTGCGGCCGGCGCGACGGCTCATCGTGTCTCGATCGGCTCGATGCTCAGCAGCGAGCGGTCACCGTCCGCCTGCAGGTATTCGATGCTGCGGATCTGGTTCCGGCTGCCGGTGACGACGATGCGCTGGACGAGCGCGGCGATCTTCTGCTCGCTGGGTAGTAACGTGAGCACCCACTTTTCCTGAGTGCCTGACAAATGCAGCAGGTAATTCTTTTCCAGCGCAGCCCGGTTACCGCTCAGTGTGCCCCGGATGCTGTCGATGAAGGCCAGCGCCTCGGGCTGGTTGGCGAGGTTGATGCTCAGTTTCTGCTTGTCGCGCTCGATGCTCAGCATGTCCTTGTCGAGCAGCAGGATTTCCGGCTTGGGCGTCAGCGTCCGCTTTTCCAGGCGGTCGGGCGCGGTGTAGCTCATCTCGCCGGTCGAGACGATGGGCTTGTCGAGCAGCGAGATGGTCTTCTTCTCGACGAACTTGGCCCGCCCGCCCTTGTGCCTGGCCAGGTCGGCCATCAACTGGCCGACATCGAAGGCGGCGAGGGCCGGAAGCGTGAAACAGGCCAGCAGCAGGCCGGCGACGAGGCGCTTGCTCATTTTTTCTGCCAGAAATCGAAGAAATTGAACCAATTGTAGGGGGCGATGCGGCAAAAGTGGCTGAGCCGCTCGGCGTAGCGCAGTTGGGCGGCGCGCATGGCAGCTTCGCGGGCCTCGCGCGGCGTATCGGAAAAGTCCGCGAGCGGCTCGAAATGGATCTGGTAGCGGTTGCCACCGAGGTAGAGCCCGGTCATGAAGAACACCGGGCGGCGCAGCATGGCGGCCATGCGGAAGGGGCCGAGCGGAAATGGCGCCGGTTCGCCGAGGAAGTCGATGTCCACGGTCGGATCGTCGCCCAGGCTGCGGTCGGCCAGCATGCCGACGAGATAGCCCTGATCGAGCTTGTCGCGCACCTGCAGCATGGAGTCGAGGCGACCGAGCGGGATGATGTCCTCGGTCGCCGCCGGATTGATCGCTTCCAGCGTGGCGTTGATCTTGCGGGCGTTCTCCTCGACCATGAGCATCGCCACCTTGAGTCCCGCCCTGCCCCGGCCGAGGGCGCGCAGTACTTCGAAACTGCCGAGGTGGGCGCCGATCAGCAGGGCGCCCGGCTGTTTTTCCAGCGAGGCATGCAGTGCCTCGGCACCGATGACCTCGATGTCGAAGAGTTCGAAGCGGTCGTTGAGCAGGTAGATGCGGTCGTGGATGGTGCTCGCGAAGCTGAGGACATGGCGGAAGCCGTCCGACCATTCGGCCCAGCGGCCGAGCGCGCGTTCCAGGTAGGCGCGGCTGTAATGCCGGGCGGTCGGGGCGAACAGGACGTAGTAAGCCGCGATGCCGTAGAGGACGAGGCGGCCGACGGCGCGCCCGAAGGTCAGCGAGATCCAGACCATCAGCTTGAGGATGGCGAGGTTGCTCTTTTCCTGCTGGCGAAGCCAGTCGGCCTTGGCCGGTTGTTCCCGGCTCATGCTGCCGGCGGGGTCAGGCTGCCCGAGGCGACGTCGCGCTCACCGGCCCGGACCGTGAAGGCGATACCGCCGTTGCTCCGTTCCTGAAGGCTGAAGACGAGGATTTCGCCGGGCCCGACCGGGCTGAAGAACTTGGCGTTGCCGACCTGCCAGCAGATGGCCGGGCGACCGAGTGTCTGTTCTGCGAAGAGGATCGCCTGGTCGAGCAGGACGACGCCGGGCACGATCGGCCGGCCGGGGAAATGGCCGGCAAAGGCGGGATGGTCGGCGGGGACCGTCCAGGTGAAATCAGCGTTGGCCATGAGCGAGTTTTTGCGCGTACAAGGCCTGCAGTTCGCCGCGCGGCAATTTGCCGGTGCTGTTGCGCGGCAGGGCATCGACGAAAACCAGCGGGCGAGGCAGGAAGATCGGTTCGACACGCTGGCGCAGCGCATCCAGGAGTTGCCGCTGGCTCAGCCCGGGGGCGACGACGAAGGCACAGAGACGGGTGATGCCGTCCAGACCCTCCTCGTCGGGCAGGAAGAAGGCGCCGTCGGCAACCCCGGGAATGGCCGTGATCTGGTGGTTGAGGTAGGCCAGCGAGGTCCGCTTGCCGGCGATGTTGACGACGTCGGCATGGCGGCCATGAAGCAGGAAGTGCTGTGCGTCGATCAGCTCGATGATGTCGGACAGCGGTACCCTGCCCTCGACGTGGCCGCCGCTGGCGATGGTCAGGTCGTCCTCTTGCTCGAAGCAGACGTCGTCGAGCAGCCACCAGGTCGGGCCTTCGGTGGTTCGCCGGCTGGCGGTCTGGCCACTTTCGGTCGAACCGTAGATTTCGAGCAGCGGTGCGTCGCAACGGCTCTCTGCTTCGGCGGCAAGCTGCAACGAAAGCGGAGCCGTCGCCGAGAGCAGCACGGCGATGGCCGGCAGTTCGAGCCCCGAGGCGAGCAATGCCGAAAGATGGAAAGGCGTCGTCACCAGCAGGCGCGGTTCGGGCACGGCGGCAAGGGCGGCGACGATGTCCTGCGGGTAGAAGGGTTTGCCGGACCAGAACGGGGCATTGCCGTGCAGGGCAATCAGTACGGTCGATTCGAAGCCGTAGCTGTGCTGGGCCGGCACGGTGCCGACCACATGGTGGCGGCGGGCGATCAGGCCGAGGCGATTGGCGCCGGCCCGGCCGTTCTTCACCAGTTTGCCCCAGTGCTTGAAGTGCGGCATCGGCCGGCCGGTCGAGCCGGAGGTGAACAGGCAGGCCGCGACACGATCGGCCGGAATCTCCGGAATGGCATCGACCGCCGCCGGGTCGGCTTCGGTCAGCGCGGGGAAGTCGAGACAGGGCAGATCGAGGCAGTCGAAATCGCCATCGCGCAGGCAGACGACGTCGGGGCAGTCGGACTGGATCTGGCGCAGGGTTTCGGGCGACTGCGAGGCCGGCTGCAGGCTGATCTTCCCGCCGGTCAGCCCGGCCGCGAAGCCGACGACGAAACGGTAGCGATCCTGGCAGAGATTGAGCAGGTGTCCACCGGCCGGCAAGCGTGCGGCCAGGGCCTGGACATCAGCCAGGAAGTCGCGGACCCGGACCGGGCCTTCTGGTCGCCAGGCGAAGATGTCGTCGAGGCTGGCGTGCCCGAGCAGCGGCACACCATTCATGGGTGATTGGCCAGGGTGTCGGTGCGGTGCTGCATCGCGGCGCGATAGCCGCGGATGGTGTCGGCGACGCTGGAGCGGTCCTCCGGCGGCAGAAGACGATGGCGGCACAGATGTTCGCCGACGAACATCAGGCCGAGCAGAGGCACGGTCAGCAGGTTGGCGAAGACCGACCAGGCATGGGTCTGGCCGAGCCAGAAGAGCAGGCTGGATAGCAGGGCGGTGCCGAGGAAGAAGATCGTCCAGGCGATGGTCACCTGCCGGGTGTAGCGAATCTTGGCGGCCGAGATGGCCCCGAAATGCGCCATCCGGGCAAATTGGGTGACCAGGGCCTCGCCGGGACCGAGCAGGCTGCGCCCGAAGAGCAGGCCGAGGGCCAGGTTGGTACCGACATGCTGAACGTAGTAAAGCATCGCGATGTTCTGGCGCAGTAGGGGCCAGGACCAGGCGAGCAGGCCGAGTACGGCAAGGCCGCCGACGACGATCCAGAGCGGATTGCCGGCCCGCCAGAGCAGCATGACGACGATGGCGACGATCGGCGCCGTGGCCAGGGCAGCGGAAAAGTCGGGATTGGCTTCACCGGCGCTGCCCTGATGCGCGAGCAGGGCCCAGGCCACCACCAGGGTGGCGAGGGCGAGACCGCGCAGCACGGAGGCCAGGTCGAATTTCATTTTGTCCGCTGTTCGGCGATATGGGTGGTCAGGGCGCGCAGCGAGGTGAAGATGCGGACGTTGTCCTCGTTGTCGGATTTGAGCTGGAAGCCGTAGCGCTTGGAGATTACCAGGGCGATTTCGAGCACGTCGATCGAATCGAGTCCCAGGCCATCGCCGAACAGCGGTGCATCGGCCTCGATCTCGGCCGGCGACATTTCCAGGTTGAGCGCCGAAACGATCAGCTCGGCGACTTCCGGCAGCAGGGCTTCGATGGTCTCGGGAGTGATTTCTTGCGACATGAGCGTGGTCCGTGGTGGTTCAGGCGGCGCGGAAGGCAAGCACTGCGTTGCTGCCGCCGAAGGCGAAGGAGTTCGAGAGGGCTGCCCGCAACGGCAGGTCGCGGCGGGCGTTGGTGACATGGTCGACGCCGGCGCAGGCAGGATCGAGTGTATCGAGATGGGCGGTGGGCGGGATCGCCTGCTCGCGCAGGGCGAGTACGGTGACGATGGCCTCGATGGCGCCGGCCGCCCCGAGTTGATGACCATGCATCGATTTGGTGGCGCTGACCGGCAGGCACATCGCGCGTTCGCCGAAAACCGATTGCAGGGCGGCCACTTCGACGGGATCTCCTTCGGCGGTGGCCGTGCCGTGGGCGTTGATGTAATCGATGTCGGCCGGGGTCAGGTTGGCATCGGCCAGGGCCATGTGTAGCGCCCGGGCTTGGCCTGCGGCTTCGGGTCGGACCAGATGGCTGTAGTCGCAGCTCGTGCCGTAGCCGGCCATCTCGCCGTGAATGCGGGCGCCACGGGCGACGGCATGATCCCAGTCTTCGAGCACCAGGGCGGCTCCGCCTTCGCCGAGCACCAGTCCGCCGCGATCGGCGCTGAACGGTCGGCAAGCGCCGGCCGCGGTTTGCGCGTCGCCAGTCGCCATGACGCGCAGCGCCTCCCAGGCGCGACAGACACCATAGGCCTGCGGCGCATCGGAACCGCCGGTCAGCATGACTGCCGCCTCGCCGCTACGGACGCGGCGGAAGGCTTCGCCGATGGCGATGGCTGAGGAGGCACAGGCGACGGTATGGCTCATGCTGACGCCGCCCAGTCCGAGCTGGATGGAAATGTGGGCATTGGCCGCGTTGTTCATGCCGAGTATGACCGAGAGCGGCGATACCCGTTCGCGCCCCTTCTGCCAGAGTTCGCGATAGCCTTTTTCATAGGCCAGCTGGCCGCCCAACGCCGTGCCCCAGGAGCAGCCCCAATCCTCGCGCTCCTCGGCCTGACCCCGCTCCAGCCCGGCATCGGCCCAGGCGCTGAAGGCGGCGGCAGTTCCCAGTTGGGCGAAGCGGTCCATGGTGCCGGCGAGCGGACGCCCAAGTGCGGCATCGGGGTCGAAACCATGGCAGCTGACGAAGGGAATGCTCAGCGGGCGGGGAAGGTCTTCGGTGAGCAGGTGGCGGACGGCCGACTCGCCGGCCAGCAGACGGGCAAAGAAATCCGGCAGATCACCGCCGTAGGGGCTGACGAGACCCAGCCCGGTAATGGCCACCCGACGCTGGCTCATGACTCAGTTTTGTTCGCTGTGCAGCCGGTCCATCAGCGTCGCCATCTCGCCGACAGTTTTGGGGCTTTTCAAATCTTTGGACAGCGTGATGCCAAAACGGTCTTCAAACTCGAACATCAATTCGAGCATCATCAACGAATCGACGCCCAGCGGTTCGAGCGCGGCGTCCGGAACAACGCTCTCCGGCGCGACACCGAGGCGTTCCTGAAGAAAATCGCGAATAAGGCCGAGGGAATCCATAGTCGGCGCATTTTAGCGCAAGGCCTTCTTTTTACAAAAATTGCCAAGGCTGGAGCGGAAATTATTCACGCCCAGCGCGTCGGTTCGGCTCCCCGTCGCGGCAATTGTTCAAAGCGTCTCACTTTTGGGCGTTTTTAGCCCTCTTTTCTAAGAGTTTCGTGGGCCAAGTATGCATTCCCGTGTTATGCCATTCAAATTGACTCGATGGTCATATCATGATGCAATCGGCATTTGCCAATTTTGCCAGAAGTGCGCCCATGTCTGCCCTGAAGACCCTGCTTGACTCCCTCTTCTCCCAGCATGCCCGCCTGCTGGAGATCCAGACGGCGCTGCCGGAGGCCTCCTTGCTGGTCGAGCGCTTCTCGGGCCGGGAGGCGGTATCGGAGATCTTCCGCTTCGAAATCGACTGCGTCTCCACCAACGCTTATTTCGACCTCAAGACCGTACTTGGCGAAGAAATCACCCTGCGCCTGCTCCAGGCCGATGGCAGCAAGCGATCCTGGCATGGCTACGTCACCGAAGCCCTGCAACTCGGCGCCGATGGCGGCCTGGCCCGCTACCGGCTGATCATGGAGCCTTGGCTCGCCTTCCTCGGCCAGCGGCGCGACAACTACCTTTTCCAGGACAAGACGGCCATCGACATCCTCGGCCAGATCTTCGCCGACTACGCGCAAGCCCACTGGACCAGCCAGGTCACCCAGAAACTGCGTACCTACAGCATTGCCACGCAATATCGCGAGACAGACCTCGCCTTTGTCTCCCGTCTGCTTGCCGAAGAGGGACTTTCCTTCCGCTTTGCCCACGACCAGTCGGCTGCGGCCGGGGATGATGCCACCCACGCCCGGCATCAGCTGATCATCTTCGACCGGGATGCCGAGATCCCGGCCGGTGTTCAGCCCACCCTCCGCTTCCACCGCAACAACGCCACCGAAGAAACCGACACCCTGCAAAGCTGGCAGGAAACCCGCATCGTCGCCCCCAATGCCGTCTCGCTAGCCGGCTGGGACTACAAGACCCTGGTCGCCACTGGCGCTCAAGCCGAAAGTGCACTCGACAACGGCGAACTGCCGCGTCTCGAAATTCACGACGCGACGCACCCCTACCGCTTCGAAGACCAGGCCGCCGCCCAGTTGCGCACCGACCTGCTGCTCGCCGCCCACGAATCGCGCTATCGACGCTTTACAGGTACCGGCACCGTCCGCCAACTCGCCGAAGGCACTTGTTTTACCCTCACCCAGCACGAAGACTATGTGGGTGATGATGCCCGCTTCACGGTGCTCTCCGTGGACCACCACGGTGCCAACAACCTCGGTAGCCAGGCCGCCGAACTGCTCGGCAGTACCGACGTCGAATCCGGCAGCTACCGCAACAGCCTCGAAGCCCAGCCCGCCGCGCTTCCCGTTGTCCCTCTGCCCCAAGTAAAACCCCGGGCGCAGCCGCAAACCGCACTCGTCGTTGGCTTGCCCGATCAGGTGCTGACCACCGAACGCGATCACCGCATCAAAATCCAGTTCCCCTGGCAACGCGGCGCATCCCCCAATCCCGGTGGTCTGGCCAGCGACGCCCCGCAGGAAGCACCCTTGGGGTGTGCCCAGGGCAAGACCGGGCATGCCCCGGGCAACGACCAGTCCGGTACCTGGGTTCGCGTCGCCGAATGGCTGTCCGGCCCCAACTGGGGGAGCCACTTCCTGCCCCGTATCGGTACCGAAGTCCTGATCGACTTCCTCGATGGCGATATCGACCGCCCGGTCGTCGCCGGCCAGTTCTACAACGGCGCTGACCTGCCCCCGTTCAGCGCCGGCCACGAAGCTGGGGCCAACCATCCCGGGGTGCTCTCCGGCTGGATGAGCCACAACTTCGAGAACGGCCATAACCAGTGGGTGGTCGACGACGCCCCCGGCCAACTCCGTACCCGCCTTTCGACCAGCGAGAACGCCAGTCAACTCGCCCTGGGCCATCTCATCCACCAGGCGCCCGAATCCGCGACCCGTGGCGCCTGGCGCGGCAGTGGCTTCGAACTGCGCACCGACGGCTGGCTGGCAGTCCGGGCCGGCGAAGGCATCCTCATCTCCGCTACGGCAAGACAGAATGCCCAGAGCACCCAGATGGATGTCGCCGAAACGGTGGCTCAACTCAAGGCCGCCGCAGAGACCGCCAAGGCCCTCTCAGACGCCGCCCAACAGCAAACGGCATTACCGCTCAAAGCCAATGCCGAGCAGACCAAGTTCATCCAGAGTATCGATCCCAAACAGGACGGAAAATACACGGGCAGCGTTGGCGGCCAGGCCGCGCAAAAGGCCCAGCCCGGCAGCCGCGAGCTCGGCGACCCGACCGAACGTTTCGCCAAACCGCACATCGTCCAGGAAGGCCCAACCGACATCGGCCACGCCAGCCCGGCCAGCACCCTGCTCTTCGCCGGGCAGCACCTGCACCTGACCAGCCAGCAGGATCTCCACATCGCCAGCGGCCATACCTTCTCGACGACCGTCGGCGAAGGGGCAAGCTGGTTCAGTCACAGCGGCGGTATCAAGAGCATCGCCCAGGCCGGCACACATACGATCCAGGCCCATACCGACCAGATGGACATCCTCGCCGATCAGTCGGTGACCATCACCAGTTCCAACGACGAGATTCACATCCTGGCCAAGGACAAGATCGTGCTGCAGGCAGGGCAATCGAGCGTCACCCTTGAAGGCAGCAACATCATCTTTGCTTGCCCGGGAACGTTCTCGGTCAAAGGGAGCGGGAATCACTTTCTGGGGCCGGGGAGTAGCCCGGCGGAGCGGGAGGTGTTGCCGGAAAGCACGGTATACCGGGAGCGCTTCCAGATAAAAGACTGTGCAACCGGCATGGTGAAGGCGAACGAACGGTACTGGATCAGTGCAAACGGCCAAACCTTCGAGGGCATCACTGACGACCAGGGATGGACTGAGGCCGTCTATACCGATAGTCCTCAATCTATCGTGCTGGAAATCGAACAAGACGGATTGGAACTGAAAGCATGAGCAGCCAGGAACGCTACACCATCATCGATATCCGTGGCACGCGACAGACGGTTGCACAAGGCATGACTACCGATGCGCCAACGGGTTTGCCTGCGTTCAAGAATCCGGTAAAGGAGTTTCTCTGCGTTGTCATGTGCGCATGCAAAAAGCTCTTTGCAGACAACCAGAAAGTGCCAGAAATGCAAACCGATGGCGAGCCACCTGGCTTGGACGCAGCCGCCGCAGCACCCGAAACAGCGGAAAGCGCCAGCACAAAGCCGCCGAAGCTCCAGCAAAATTGTGTGTCAACCTTGTTTCAGTCACTCGACAAAGCAGCCGACTACCGTAGCCCGCTGAAAGCTGAAGTCTGGTTCGACATGGACGGTTACCGGGCCGGATTCAGAAACATTGGCGACAAAGTCCCAAATCGGCCGCAGCCGCTCATGTCGAGGAACACGCCAACCAAGCCGATGCATTGGCATTGGGGGGTCATCAGTCACGTTGGCCGTCGCAAGAACCCTCAGCTATCGCAGCCTACTTTTACCAAGGGTGGTGTGTCGCTCCGCAGGCCTGACATCGTCATTGTTCGCAATCCTGCCCGACCACCGGAGGAAAGTAACGTCGCGATGATCTATGAGTTGAAATTTGATGAGAAACCAGACGAGGAACAGCTCCTGGCGTATAGAAAAATCGTCAACTACGACAGATCGCGTGTGGACCTCATTGAAGTGAAAGACTGCCGATGCGAGAAGCGCAACGAGCGGGTTCGCGAAGTCACGCGCGAGGAACTCATGGCCTGGGCGGCAGCGATGACGGCAGCTTTGACGGCAGCCCTCGGGGGCTCGGATAATGGGCGTTCGCCCCCTGATCTGGCGCCTGCGCAAGTGAATACCGGGTTGGCTCTGCTCGCGGCGATTGCCCTCGGTGTGATTACGGTGGCCGCGCTACCGGTTGAGGTTCCGGCCGGCGTTGCCGCGTTCATCGCGATGATGTTGGGCGTTGGAACTGCCGCCGCAAGATGATGACCAGAGGAAAGACGAATGTTGCCCGACTCCTATCTCAAGCGCCTTGAACGCGTTAAACCCTATGCCGAACTCTGGCGCGACGACCACAAGTTCGTCGAACACCGCATCGGTTTGTATGCCACCTTCTACTTCGATCATTTTCATCCAATGGTGGATTCAAACGAGGCGGCCAGAAAAGCCCTGATCGAATGCTGGCACGACTATTGGAGCCTGGTTGGCACGCAGCATCAGAAATGGATATACCGCTTCGGAGGTTCAGTACGAGGGTACAAGCTCCCTACAGATAAGGTGCCGCCGCTCGACGCCTATTTGAGCGACCCCGAGAAGCATGGCAGGTATCAGTACTATGTTCATGGCGGAAAGCACGAGGACGATGCGAGTGAGTACTTGTTTTCCACAGCGGGCTTTCCGGTTTATGGCGCCCCGGAGTTTCCCAAGGACGTCGCTTATCTAAAGCTGCAAGCGCCACTCGAATACATCACCAATGGCAAACTTTGCGCTTTCGTCGAACTGGTGCAGCGCTGCGCTATCCGCCTCAAGGTTGACCAAGCCCACGGCGGTCTCGGGCTTCTTCGCACTTACAACGAAGAAACGACGACCCGCAACACCGAGTACCAACTAAGCCAGGTTTTTAGTGGGGTAGACGTGGACGTGCCGTATGTGCAGATGTCTGACATTTTTCGGAATGAGCAGGGCCACCTCGGCATCGACAGCCCCCATTGGTTCAACGTCCTCGGTGCCCGTTGGGTAGAAAAGCTGGGTGGTTTTGATGCACTGAAGGCCCAGTTGCCAGAGGACCACTTCGTGGTGGAGCCCTGTGGCGAAGGGGCATTTATTCAGGCTGGCCCCTACCCGGAACCCGGGCACAAAGATGACGGCTTGCCTCCCGCATACGTCCGGCTAAACAGAGTTTTGTTGCCAGTCCGTGCGCCCACGATGGTCTATTGCATGGGAGATAACCCTGGACAGTTGGCCGAACGCCAAGGAGCCCATGCGTACTTCACCCGATTTGACGCCGCATCGGCGAAACAGCCGCCAATTGGAGGTTCCGATACCATGGGTCTTGTCGCGACCGGCAGCGCAAGCACGTCAAACGAATCAAAAAGAAATAACGTCCCGGCCAACCACCCCTGTCCCGAATCCGGTTGGTGGTTCACCCCAGCCCATGCCAATTCTCGGCGTTACTTCAAGCAGGGCGATATCATGCCATCGGTTGGCGGCGATTACGGACATACTTTCTGGCAATGGTCGCTAGATCAATCGGCACCTACGCTCTGAGGTTGGCGTTGCAGCAGCCTGAGATGGCCCGCGGCTAAAGTCTCTCCAGGGCACGCATGAACGTCGGCGCATCCTGAAAACCGACTACCCGAACAGTCTCTTTCTCCCTGCCCTGTTGGTCAAAGAACAGAATACCCGGGGGGCCGAAGAGCTTGAAACGGGCTAGTAAGGCCTTGTCGTCGGGATTGTTGGCGGTGACATCAGCTTTGAGCAGCGTGAAGCCGGCGAGTTTGGCCTGGATGGCGGGGTCGGAGAAGGTGAAGCGCTCCATTTCCTTGCAGGAGACGCACCAGTCGGCATAGAAGTCGAGCATGACGGGTTTGCCTGCGGCGCTCGCTTCGGCGACTTTGGCCTCCAGTTCGGCGAGTGAGCGGACGGGTTCGAACGGGAGTTTTTTGACCTCGGCTGCGGTAGCCTGCCCGCGCAGACCGGCCAAGGGTTGCAGCGGGTCGCGGTTGCCGGCCAGGGCACCGACTAGTAGGGCGGCACCGGTGAGCAGCATGACGATGCCGATGCCCTTCCAGAAGCGCTGCCAGCCTTTGGCGTGTGACGGCAGTGGGTCGAGGGCGTGCAGGTAGATGGCGGGAATAATAAGCAGCGCGGCCCAGGCCAGCATCTGGACAACGACCGGAGTAACCGGCGAGACGAGCCAGACAGCGGTGGCCAATAGCAACACGCCGAAGCCCTTCTTGACGCCTTCCATCCAGGGGCCGGTCTTGGGCAGCAGTGAGCCGCCGGCGACCCCGACGGCGATCAGTGGCGCGCCCATGCCGATTGCCATGACGAAGAGTGCGGTACCGCCGAGGACGGCATCGCCGGTCTGGCCGATGTAGAGCAGCGCACCAGCCAGTGGTGCGGCAACACAGGGGCCGACGATCAGGGCCGAAAGCGCGCCCATCAGGAATACGCCAATGCCGCGCCCGCCCTGCAGGTGGCCGGATTCCTCCGACAGCTTGCTCTGCAGCGCTGTCGGCAGTTGCAGTTCGTAGAAGCCGAACATCGAGAACGAGAGCACCACGAAAACCAGTGCGAAGCTGCCGAGCACCCAAGGATTCTGCAGGGCGGCGGAGAGCAGCGTGCCGGTCAGGCCGGCGGCAATGCCGGCCGCGGCGTAGGTCACGGCCATGCCGAGGACGTAGGCAAGCGACAGGGCGAGGCCGCGGGCATGAGAGTTCTGGTGGCCTTGGCCGGCGATGATGCCGGAGAGGATGGGAATCATCGGGAAGACGCAAGGGGTCAACGAGAGCCCGAGGCCGGCGATGAAAAAGAAGGCGAGATTGCCCCAGAAACCGGCGTTCTTCAGCGTATTGGCGATCATGCCGCTCTCGTCCCCGCTGCCCGCTTCGGTTGCCGCAAGCGATGGCGTACTCGCCGGATCGGGGAGTTCGAGGCTCACCGCCTGGGTTTGTGGCGGGTAGCAGACGCCGGCGTCGGCACAACCCTGCGAGGTGACGTTCAGCTTGAGCGGCAGCACGCCCGAACTGATGCGTTCGACTGGAACGCGGATGGCGACAGTCTTGTAATAGACCTCGACCTTGCCGAAATTCTCGTCGTCCTTTTCCTTGCCTTTGGGAATCTGCGGCTCCCCGAGATTTGCCGCTCCCTCCTCGGCGGCAAAGCGGAAGGCATGCCGATAGAGGTAATAACCCTTGGCGATCTCGAAGCTGACCTCGATCGTCTGGCTGTCGAGCGCCCGGGCGGTGGGCTTGAAGGCGACCGCCGGGTCGAGGAATTCCTCAGCGTGGGCCAGGGAATGCAGGAGTGAGAACAGGAGAATCAGGATACGCATGGTCATTCGATCGTTTCGTCGGCCAGCCAGTTCAAATAGGCGGGCAAGCCCCGGGTGATCGGCAGCGCGATGATCTCGGGAACATCGTAAGGGTGGTTCTCGCGGATGAGCGCTTCGAGTGCCGCGTAGGCGACGCTTGTCGTTTTCATCAGCAGCGGGGCTTCGACGGCCGATTCGACCTTGCCCTGCCAGCGATAGATCGACTGGACGCACGGCTGGATACTGACGCAGGCCGCCAGCCTGGCCTCGACGGCGGCAAGCGCGATTCGGTTGGCCGTTTCTTCGTCGGGGCAGTGGGTGAGGACGAGCAAGGGTTCCATTAGCGAATTCTACTTGAGCAGGCGGCGACGGGTCAGGCGCAGGGCGATGGCGAAGGCGACGAGCGTCGTGCCGAACAGCGCGAGGACATGAACCAGTGCATCGGCCGGCACCTGCCCGGCGAGCAGCGGCCGGACCAGGGCGACGCCTTGCGCCAGCGGCAGCCAGCCGCCGATCGCGGCCAGCCAGGCGGGCAGCTGTTCGGTCGGGAAGAAGACGCCGGAAATCAGCGTCATCGGCGTGATGAACAGCGTGAAGTAATACATGAAGAAGTCGTAGGACGGCGCTAGGGCGTTCCAGATCAGGCCGAGGGCGGCGAAGGCCAGGCCGGTGAGGACGACGGCGGGCAGCGCCCAGAGCAGCAACGGGCCATTGGTCAGGCCGAGTGTCGTGATGACGACGAGAATGGCGGCGCCGGAAAAGAGCGATTTGGTGGCCGCCCAGATCAACTCCCCGGCGACAACGTCAGCCAGGCTGCGCGGCGTATTGAGGATGGCGTCCCAGGTTTTCTGCACGTGCATCCGGGAGAAGGAAGAATACAGCGCCTCGAAGGTTGCCGCATTCATGGTCGAGGCGCAGACCGTGCCGGCGGCCAGGAAAGCGACGTAGGGCTGGCCTTCGATGCTGGGCAGCATGGCGCCCAGACCGTAGCCGAGGCCGAGCATGTAGATCAGCGGGTCGGCCAGGTTGCCGAGGATCGAGGGCAGCGCCAGTTTGCGCCAGACGAGGAAGTTGCGCCGCCAGACGGGGAGCCAGCCAAGGGGAATCACTGCGGACGACATGGGATGGACAATCGCGGTTATGTAAGTTCGAGGAGCGGCTCAGGCAAGCTGCAGGGCCTTCTGGATCAGACCGATATTGACGGCAATCGCGGTTGGTCGATTCAGATTGTGCGGCAGGTTGTGCGGTTTGAACCAGCGGAATTCGGAATGTTCGTGGTTCAGGTGCGGCGTGAATTCGTGGTCGGCCAGCAGCAGGAAATAATGCAGTTCGCGCAGGGCTTCGACATAGCCGAGCCCTTGAATGTCGGCATCGCTGACGCCGCCGAAATGCACCAGGTCATCGTCGGCCCGCGCAATGCCGGCCTGCTTGTTGACCTTCAATCGCGCAGCTCCCGCCCGGTCAGCTTGATGAAGACGTCTTCGAGGTTGGAGGCGCGATGAACATAGCGCAGGCCGGTGGCTTCGGCCAGTCGGGCAAGCAGTTCGTGCGGTTCGCGGCAATAGAAGAAGGCGGTTTCGCCGCTGATCTCGACCCGTTCAGCCAACTGGCGATGCGCTGCGACGAAGCCGGGCAGATCGCCGCCGGCCTCGTCATAGACTTCGATGACCTGCGGCTCGATGTGCTCGGCGATGAGCTGGCGCGGACTGCCCTCGGCGATCTTGCGGCCGTGGTCGATGACAATCAGCGTGTCGCAAAGGCGTTCCGCCTCGTCCATGAAATGGGTGGTCAGGATCAGCGTCTTGCCGGCTGACTTGAGTTGCTTGAGGCGTTCCCAGATCAGGTGGCGGGCCTGTGGGTCGAGGCCGGTGGTCGGCTCGTCGAGGAAGACGATGTCGGGATTGTTGACCAGGGCACGGGCCAGGGTCAGGCGCCGCTTCATGCCGCCGGACAGCGTTGAGATGCGGGCATCCGCCTTGCTGCCCAGGCTGGCGAAATCGAGCAGTTGCGGGATGCGCTCCTTGATCACGCTGTCGGCCAGCCCGAAATAGCGGCCGAAGACGAGCAGGTTCTCGCTTGCCGTGAAATCGGGGTCAAGATTGTCGAACTGCGGCACGACACCGACACGCGCTCTCGCCTCATGGGCTTCAGCAGGGATGGCGCGGCCGTTCAGCGTGATCGCCCCGCTCTCGGGGGCAGTCAGTCCAAGACAAAGCCGCAGCGTCGTCGTCTTGCCGGCCCCGTTCGGGCCGAGCAGACCGAAGCAGGTGCCCGGCTCGACCGCAAAGGACAGACCGGCGACGACCTCGGTGCCGCCATAGGTCTTGCGTAGCCCGTCAGCGCTCAGGGCCATGGAAACCGAGGCTGGACCTAGTGCCGCCATGCGCGGGTGATGATGTCGCGGATCAGATGCAGGCGACGGTGGAAGAAGTGGTCGGCCCCGGGGACGACGACGACCGGCAGGTCGAGCGGCTGGGCCCAGGCGAAGACGTTGGAGAGTGGCACCAGGGTGTCATCCGAGCCATGGATGACGATGGTGTCGTGCGGCACGGCCTCGGTGTCGTAGTGGCGGGTGCTCTCGACGAAGCCGGCGGCGGTGCCGACCAGAACCAGGCGCTGGGCCGGATGGCCGGCCTCCTGCAGACGCTTGGCGACGCGGGCCTGGCAGTAGGCGCCGAAGGAAAAACCAGCGAGCGCGACGGGCAGGTTGCCGCAACGGCACTTGGCGTCCTCGAGCACCGCCAGCAGGTCGTCGGTTTCCCCCCTGCCCTCGTCATGAATGCCATCGGTACCGCCAACGCCGCGGAAATTCGGGCGGAAGGCGGCGTAGCCGAGGCTGACGAAGGTGCGGGCCAGGGTATAGGCGACCTTGTTGGTATTGGCGCCGCCGCCCAGCGGGTGTGGGTGGGCGATCAGCGCGATGCCGCGCGGCGCGTCGGGCCGCTCCATGATGACCTCGATCTTGCCGGCCGGGCCATCGACGAAGATTTTCTCTTCCGGGGCTTTCATATTTTCAGGCGCTCCACGACCTGGCCCTTGAGCAGGTGCTGGTCGATGATCTCGTCGACGTCTTCCTTGTCGATGAAGGAATACCAGGTTTCGTTCGGGTACACGACCATGACCGGACCCTGGTCGCAGCGACCGAGGCAGCCCGCCTTGTTGATGCGGATCTGGCCAGGCCCGTTCTTCTTCAGCGCGCCAATGCGATCCTTGGCGTAGGCAAACATCTCGGTGCCGCCAACGCTGTTGCAGCATTGCTCGCCGGCCTCGCGCTGGTTGGTGCAGACAAATACGTGGTGTTCGAAATAGCTCATTTGGACTCTCTCCTCGGGGTCGGACATTATAGTCGGCGGCCCGGTTTCGCATGGTTGGCTAGATTCTTCGGGTCGTCAGCAGCAGGAAGGGCAGTGTCAGGAAAGGCCAGAGCGTGGCGACCAGACGAGTAAGACCGTTGAAATTCAGAAAGTGCCCCTGGCGCCAGGTGGCCAGGGCCGCCGTCGAATAAGGATTGGGCGGCGCCAGGTTGACCAGCACGGTGCCGGCCATCAGGGCGAGCGCGGCCAGCATCAGGCGCGGTATGGTCGGCAGGATCATGGTCAGGGCGAGGAGCACGGTCGCCACCATGAGCCCGATTTCACCCCCCGGCGTCAGCCAGGCCAGGGCTTCGCCCGGGGTGATCAGGATCGCCGCGGCGATCGTGCGGACGAGCAGAGCGAGCACCAGGAAAAGCGGTACAACCAGATAGGCGACCGTCCAGCGGACGCACAGGGTGCGCAGGATAAGGCCGACAGCGAGGGCGTTGAGGGCGGTGATGCTGGCCTCGATGACGACGAAACTGTCGGCGGCGAAGGGCAGATTGCTGGCAAAGCCAAGCATGCCGAGCAAGCTGCGCAGATCGCCAACGCCGAAGAGCAGGGTTTCCGGCGAGAGCTGGACCAGCAGCCAGAGCCCGAGCAGGGTAAGGCCGAGTTCGGCGTGCGGCACGGGGGCGATCAGGCGGTGTTCCAGTTCGGCCAGGCGGGCAAAGATGCGCGGCCCGACAGTTTGTGCCCAGATCGCACCGAGCAGGCCGCCCAGGCTGTTGCAGGCGAGATCGACATTCGATGGCACACGCGAAGGCAACCAGGTCTGCACGGTTTCCAGCCCGAAACTGACGCTACCGGCGAGCAGCGTGGCGACGAGCAGCGCCGTGAAGCGCCAGGGCAGGTTGCGCAGGGCGAGGGTCAGGAAAAAGCCGAGCGGTACATAAACGGCAACATTGGCGACGAGATCGAAGACCGTCCAGTAGCGCGGCCAGCCGCCGTCGAGAAAAGCGATCGGCGAAACACCGGTATCGCGCCAGCCGCCGAACGGGTGCAGGCTGCCATAGACAACCAGCCCGAACCAGGCCAGCGCAAGATATCGGGCAAGGAGGATGGGGCCACGCGCAGTCATGCACCGATTGTATGTCAGTGCTGGTGCGGATGATCCGTCGCGTGGTGGGTTTCCGCCGCGGCGCGGTGGTGCAGGGCGTGGTGGATGTCCTCGCTTGGGGTCGGGCGGCCGATCCATTGCGGTAGCAGGGAACCGAGGATCATGCCGGTGATGCTGGCGGCGAGCCCGATCAACTGCGGCGGCACCAGGCTGGCTTCGCCGATCAGCAGTTCGACCAACAGCCAGGAGGCGACGCCGCCGATCACGGCGGCCAGGGCGCCCTGGGTCGTCGCGCGCGACCAGTAGGCGCCGAAGAAGAGCGGCACGAAGGCGCCGGCCAGGGTGATCTTGTAGGCGTTTTCGACCATCTTGAAGATCGAGGATTCGCTGGTCAGCGCAAAGCCGAGGACCAGGCAGGCGAAGCAGACCATGGTGATGCGCATCATGCGCAGCAGGCCGCGGTCGTTGATGTCCGGGTAGATGTTGCGCAGGATGTTTTCCGAGAAGGATACCGAGGGAGCAAGCAGCGTCGCCGACGAGCAGGCCATGATCGCGGCGAGCACGGCGCCGAAGAACACCGCCTGGGCGAAGATCGGGGTGTGCTGCAGGACCAGCGTCGGCAGCACGAGCTGCGAGTCGGTTGCGATCAGGCCGTTGAACTGTTCCGGACTGATCAGGGTGGCCGAGTAGGCGATGAACATCGGCACGAAGGTGAAGCAGAAATAGAGGCTGCCGCCGAGTACCGAGGCGTAGATGGCGACGCGCGCGCTCTTGGCCGAGGTGACGCGCTGGAAAACGTCCTGCTGCGGAATCGAGCCGAGCATCATGGTCATCCAGGCGGCGATGAAGCCCAGCCATTCGACCCAGTCGCCGTTCGGGAAAAAGTCGAGCTTGCCCGCCGCCGAGGCCTGGCTGATCACCGCCTCGACGCCGCCGGTCATGCCCGAGACGAGGTAGCCGATGAAGAGCATGCCACCCATGACGACGCCCATCTGGACAAAATCGAGGATGGCGACCGAGAACATGCCGCCGAAGGTGGTGTAGGTGAGGACGATGGCGGTGCCCAGCACCATGCCGAGTTCCTGGCTGATCGCGCCGTCGGTGACGACATTGAAAACCAGGCCAAGCGCCTTGATCTGCGCTGAAACCCAGCCCAGGTAGGAAACCACGATGCAGAGCGTGGCGAGGATTTCCACCGTGCGGTTGTAGCGCATGCGGAAGAAGTCGCCCAGGGTCAGGACGTTGAGCTTGTAAATCTTGGTGCCGTAGAAGATGCCGGCGATGACCAGGCAGAGACTGGCGCCAAAGGGATCGGCGACGACCCCGTGGAGGCCTTCCTTGACGAAGGTCGCCGAAACGCCGAAAACGGCCTCGGCACCGAACCAGGTGGCGAAGACGGTGGCGGTGACGACCGGCAACGGCAGGCTGCGTCCGGCCACCGCGAAATCCTTGGCGTTATGGACGCGGGTGGCGGCAAAGAGGCCGACGGCGATGGAGGCGAGCAGGTAGAGAACGACGAACCAGATCAGCATGATGTCGCGGTCGACCAGGGTAAGGGGTTGTAAACGCGCGAATTATAAGGTTATTGCACCGCAACAGGCGGTCAAAACGGGGCGTCGCAGTGAAATTCCAGCCTGGCTCCGCTGACCGGATGCTCGAAGGCCAGATCCATTGCGTGCAGGAGCAGCCGGTCGGCCTTGCCATAGGCTTCGCCGCCGTACAGATCGTCGCCGAGAATGGGGTGGCCGAGCGTCGCCATGTGCACGCGCAGTTGATGCGAGCGGCCGGTAACCGGCTCCAGGGCGACACGACTTCTGCCGACGCTTACATCGCGGTCGAGCAAAGCGAATTTTGTCAGTGAGCGCTTACCTATGTCGAAATCAACCTTCTGCCGGGGGCGGTTAGGCCAGTCACAGATCAGCGGCAGGTCGACCTCGCCGGCATCCTGTGCCAGCAGCCCGTCCACAACCGCAACATAGCGCTTGTCCACGAGACGCTCCCGGAAGAGGCGGGAAAGCGCACCCTGCATCTCCTTGCCGCGTGCCATCAGGAGTAGTCCCGAAGTATCCATGTCGAGCCGGTGGACGATCAGGGCATCGGCAAAAATTGCCTCGACACGGCTGGCCAGGCAATCTTCCTTGCCTTCGCCGCGCCCGGGAACTGAAAGCAGGCCGGCCGGTTTGTCGACAACCAGCAGATATTCATCGACGTAAAGGATGGCCAGGCCCGTATCGGGCGGCGGGATGTAGTAGCGCATATTCGATTACAACCTGATGCTGCAGCGCGCGTCGCGAAAAGGCCGTGCTTCCCTGATCCAGCCTGTGCCAGGCGAGGTCTGCCAGCAGACGCGGGCGTCGCTGTTGCTGCTCACCCACCAATACCAGGCAGCCGGGCGTGCCACGCTGGGGGCGGACAGCGAAAAGAAGAGAAGGAGCAGAAGCAGCAGGCGTGGCATGGTCGAGATGAAGAATTGTCTTGCCAAGCAATTACAGTACAATTACTGTGTTTATTAACAGTATGTGCGCAACAATGATCGAAGGCGGGGAAATATAACGCTTGTTTTCCCGGTTTCAATGGAAAATCAGATTTGCCATTGGCATAAATGGACAAGATGATCGTTTCCTGTTGCTCAGCAATTTCTATTCCATCCCCGGCCCCTGTGCCATAATCCGCTCAAATTTTCGAGGTACCCCATGGACGACAACAAGGCAAAAGCACTCGCTGCAGCACTGCAACAGATCGAAAAGCAGTTCGGCAAAGGCTCCATCATGAAGATGGGCGATGCCGAGATCG
>JAEUOD010000041.1 GCA_016791065.1 Dechloromonas sp.
GAAACGCGCCTTCTGATCGATGCTGACCCCATCCAGATAGCGCATAGCAGTCTTCACGTCACGCCAGCCCACGTAATTCATCAACTCCCGGAGATCCCAGCCGCTCATGCCCGCCCACTGGGCGAACCCACGGCGCAGTGAATGACTGCTGAAGGCTTCTGCATCAGCTACGCCGGCCTGGCTCAGCAACTTTCTTAGCATGGGAATGATGCTGCTCGGGGTCAGTTCGGCCTCGGACAGATGCCCCCAACGGTCAATCTTGCGGAATAGCGGTCCCGCCTTCAGTTTGGACAAGGTCAACCAGTCTTCGACTGCCTCGACCGGGCACAGCCGGGACAGCGCCGGGCAGGCGTAGCTTCGGCCTTCCAGGTTGCGATCCCCCTTGCTGCGGGGCAAGAAACAGGTCAGCCCCTCGCCGGGCTTGATCTCGATGAATTCGATGCGTAGGTTAGTTCTACTTTGTCAGATTGTCCCCAAGCCATCTGAGGCTGTCATGTGATAGAATGCAACCTGTTGTTTTAAATGAATTTAATGAGGTTTTGTATTTCCATGACGGCCTCAATATTCCAAATGCATTCGCGGACTGGTCAGGTCGGCACTCGCCCACTTTGAAGATCACTTTCACCCCTATCTGCCCTGTTTTCAACGGCGGACCCGCTCGGTCGAAGACGCCGCCAAGCGCTATGTCCATGGCCTTTTTCAGTGCGACCGGCGCAACATGGAACAAATGGCCGAACAGGTGGCGGGTAGCCACTATCAGCGTCTTCATCACATGTTGAGCGAATCGAACTGGTCGCGTGCCGAGGTTCGGCAACAACTGATCGTCGATGCCAATACTCAGTTCGGCCATGGCGCGGCACTGGTCTTTGATGAATCTGCCTTTGCCAAGAAAGGCGAGAAGTCCGTTGGCGTGGCACGCCAATGGAACGGCCGTCTGGGCAAGACCGAGAACAGCCAGGTGGGCGTCTTCGCGGCCTTGGTTCGAGATCGCGCCTGCGCCTTGGTTGATGGTGAGTTGTTCGTGCCCGAGCACTGGTTTGATGACCAAGAGCGCTGCCGGGAAGCGGGAATACCGGAATCCCTGGCGTTTCGGACCAAGGGTCAAATTGCCCTGGATTTGTTGTTGCGCCTGCGGCGCGAAGGTCTGCATTACAACCATGTCGTGTTCGATGCCGGTTACGGCCATTTGCCTTGGCTGTTGAACGATCTGGATGATGAGGGCGAGACTTTTCTTGCCGAGATTCATGCCGACCAAGGCATCTATCTGGAGAACCCACAACCGACCCTTCCCGAGCGCACAACTCCCCGTGGCAAGGCACCGAAAACGCTACAGGCGCAATCGGACGTTCAGACGGTGATGGCTTGGGCGCGTGCCCAACCCGAGAGCGCTTGGCGGCGACTCTCAGTTCGCGCCGGGGAGAAAGGGGATGTCGTGGCCGAGTATCTGACCCGGCGTGTCTTCGTCTGGGATGGCAAGGCGCCCCAGGCACGTCGCTGGCATCTGCTGGTTCGCCGGGAAATCGGCGGAACGAAGCTCAAGTTCTGTTTCGCCAACGCCAAACCACAGGCTTCGTTACGACGCCTGGCCAGCATGCAGGCCGACCGCCACTTCGTTGAACGTGCCTTCGAGGATGCCAAGAGCACTTGTGGCATGGCCGACTATCAGGCTCGTGGCTGGCAGGCCTGGCATCACCACATGGCGCTCGTCATGATTGCCTTGATGTTCCTCGCCAAAGAACGTCTGGCGCATCGCGACATCACCGCCAGCATGCTCTCCTGCCACGACCTGATCGACATCCTGCGGCACAAACTGCCCAGCAAAATCAAAACCGACAATGACATGGCTGACATGATTACAGAACGCCATCGACGACGACTTGATGCCATGCAATCCGCCTACCGAAAACAGGCCGAAAAACATGGGGCATCAAAGTGATGCCTAATCTGACAAAGTAGAATTAGCCAGTTCGTCGGAACGGAACCCGCGCCAGAAACCGAGGAGAACCAGGGCTCGATCACGGGTATGTCGCAGGGCGCTGGCCGAATCCCCCCGGCTAACCGCTGCGGCCGTGGCCGATGTCAGCCAGTCGGCAACACCGCACAGGATTTCCAACTCCAGCGGCTTGGCCCGCTTTTCCTGGGCCGGATGTAGGGTCCGGATACCTTTCAACAATTGCCGTATCTTCGGGGCTTTCGTGGGGTCCGGAAAACCATGATCCTGGTGCCAGCGCGACAGCGCGGCGAGGCGGTGCTTGAGGGTGTTCAGCGACAAGGATTCGGCGTACGCAGCCAGGTAGCGGGAAATCGAATCGATGGTTGCCGGCAACAAGCCTCTCCACTCGATCTCGAAGTGCTGGATGGCTGACGCATAGCTGCGTCGGGTGTTGGCCCGTTCAGCGGCATCAAGATAGAGATCGACCTGGCTCATCGCATTTCTAGCTGGATTCAGGTTCGTGTGCGCAGCGGCAGCGAGACTTGCGGTTCCAGCGCTTGGAGCACGGCGTGGGCCTTGAGTATGTCCTGATGTAACTGCGCATGCTTCGGGGCGTGTACGGTAACCACCAAGGCGTAGCGGATGGCAGGTGCCCCTGACGAAGCTTGGCCCCCAGCCTCGCGAGCGTTGTAATGCACGTCGAACACGGGTTCAAGCAGGCTGCTACCGTAGTAACTGTGCTCAGCGTGCAGCACCGTTTCCCACTTGCCCAGATCGGCCCGCAGTTCGGCCTCGGTCCGAAAGTCGGCCGATGGGAAAAAACTGACCGACGACGCATTGGTGGCGCCAGCCTTGCGCTTGCTGCTGTTGGGTCGGAAGGTAATGCCGAGGCCGGCTTTCGTGTAGGCGCCGGCATCCTGAGGGTCGACCGGGCTGGCATAACAGAAAGTTGCCCGTAAACGCACCTTCCCCTCTAGCTGAAAAGCAGGCAAAGGAATCGGTGCGCGCAGGAATTTTCCAGGGCGTAGCTCACCCTGATAGATGATTCGAGCCTCTCCGTCGCCGCAGGTGATCAGGCGGTTGATATCCGATGGGACACGTCCCCAGCCGACATGATGAACATCGTGCTCTTCATTGCTTTCGCAGCCATGGACCAACAGCGTCTTGATGGTCAACGGATGTACAGGATCGCCCAGAATGGCCCGGATACCAACTGCCGAGCGCAGCGCGAGCGGTGCCGCGAAGCTGGTTCCCAGCGTGGCGGCCAGGTTCGGTCGGCTGCCAGAGGCTGCTACGTGAAAATACTCCTTGGGCGCTCCGCCAAACGCCACCACATCGGGTTTCCGTCTTCCCGGGCTACGACCGGGACCGGTCGCGCTGTAAGCGGCGCGTTTCCAATCCGCGCCGCTTCGGTCGGCAGCGCCCACGGACAAAGCATTCACGCTATCAGAAGGCACCTGGATACGATTAAGGCCAAGTGCTGCATCGCGCTCACCGTTGTTACCGACTGCGACGGTCATCAGGGTTTCACCATCGCTCAAAATGCTGTCGATCACCGCCGTCCAGGCGTGAACATCCTGGTCCTCGACCGGCAGGTCCGGACCCAGGCTGAGGTTGATGAACTGGTATTGACGGGAGAGCAGTACGGTTTCGACGTGGCCGAGCGTGCGATACAACTCGTAGGGATCTTCCCCATCGATCTTGGCATCCAGCACGCGATGATGGTCAACCGGCGCGTAGGGGCGTTCTGCCGCTGCTTCCGGCTCAATTGGCCCAAACAGCAAAGCCGAGGTAACGCCGAGTCCATGCTCGGTGAAGTCGGGTACGTCGCTTGCCTCCTCGTCGGCCAGGAAATAGCGGCGGACATAGCCATCGAGGATGTGCTCCGCCGGTAGGCCGCCATCCAAGACAGCGACCTTGGGTTCGCGAGAAAGTGGCTCGCCGCTTGGCAACGAGAATGACACCGCCAGCGGCATGCTGCGGGTGACCGGACGTGCCGCCCGCAAGTGCGGCATCGGCCGGACGACACGGGTCAGGGTGAACTGGGCCAGTTTTTCCAGGCCGGCGGCATCCCCCTCGACCGCAACGAAGAGCAGGCGGCCCGCTTCAAATTCGAATTCGCCATTGACCCTGAAGCCGCAATCCTTAGCGTAGTCAGCGAACATGGCGCGAACATCCGAGGCGTCGCCCTCGGGGGGGAAATGCAGGCCGACCTCGAAAACGTGACCAATATTAGCCCCCTCAAGATGCAGACGATCAGATGGGGTCATGGCGGCAAAGGTCTCTATGCGTGCAAACTGCTCGGCGACTGGCATCTGTTCGTTCAGGTTTCGGGCGAAAGCTGAGAAGCTTCCCAGTGCCGCCCGCGTGCCAGCCACGAAAAGTTCCGTGGTTTCTGCTTCCGGCGGCGCCTTCTTCTGAGTTTGGCGGCGCGGCTGGATACGGCGGGTCCGCGACCCGACCGAGGCGAGGCCGACCTGATCGAGCAGC
>JAEUOD010000061.1 GCA_016791065.1 Dechloromonas sp.
CGCCACACATTCCCACATGCAACTTTCCGAACTCAAGACATTACACGTCAGCAAACTGCTGGATATGGCCACCGAACTCGGCATCGAAAATGCCAACCGGATGCGCAAGCAGGAGCTGATCTACGCCATCCTCAAGGCCAAGGCCAAGAACGGCGACACCATCTACGGCGACGGCACGCTGGAAGTCCTGCCCGACGGCTACGGCTTCCTCCGCTCGGCCGACACCTCCTACCTGGCCAATCCGGACGACATCTACGTCTCTCCGTCGCAGGTCCGCCGCTTCAACCTGCGCACCGGCGACACGGTCGAGGGCGAGATCCGCACCCCGAAGGATGGCGAACGCTACGTCGCGCTGACCAAGCTCGACCGCATCAACGGCTTCTCGCCTGAAGCCAACAAGAACAAGATCATGTTCGAGAACCTGACGCCGCTGCACCCGACGCGTCACCTCAAGCTCGAACGCGAGATCAAGTCCGACGAAAACATCACCAGCCGCGTCATCGACATGATCGCCCCGATCGGCTGCGGCCAGCGCGGCCTGCTCGTCGCCCCGCCGAAGACCGGCAAGACCGTGATGCTGCAGAACATCGCCCACGCCATCACCGCCAACCACCCGGAAGTCGTGCTCATCGTGCTGCTCATCGACGAGCGCCCGGAAGAAGTCACCGAAATGACCCGCACCGTCAAGGGCGAGGTCGTCGCCTCGACCTTCGACGAACCGGCCACCCGCCACGTCGCCGTCGCCGAGATGGTCATCGAGAAGGCCAAGCGCCTGGTCGAGCACAAGAAGGATGTGGTCATCCTGCTCGACTCCATTACCCGCCTGGCCCGCGCCTACAACACCGTGCAGCCGGCCTCCGGCAAGGTGCTGACCGGCGGTGTCGACGCCAACGCCCTGCAGAAGCCGAAGCGCTTCTTCGGTGCTGCACGCAACATCGAGGAAGGCGGCTCGCTGACCATCCTCGCCACCGCGCTGATCGACACCGGCTCGCGTATGGACGAAGTGATCTACGAAGAATTCAAGGGCACCGGCAACTCCGAAATCCACCTCGACCGCCGCATGGCCGAGAAGCGGATGTACCCGGCGATCAACGTCAATCGTTCCGGCACCCGCCGTGAGGAACTGCTGCTCAAGCCGGACGTCCTCTCCAAGATGTGGGTGCTGCGCAAGCTTTGCTACCCGATGGACGATCTCGCCGCCATGGAATTCCTGCTCGACAAGGTCAAATCGACCAAGGGCAATGCCGAATTCTTTGACGCCATGCGTCGCGGCTAACAAAGACATTGCAAGCCCGCGATTTTTCAACGATAATCGCGGGCTTCCCAGATCGGCCACATCCGCCGGTCGCTTGATTAAAGGACAAATGATGCAAGCCGAAATCCATCCCGAGTACAACGACGTCCAGGTGACCTGCTCATGCGGCAACACCTTCACCACCCGCTCCACCATGAAGAAGCCGCTTCACATTGAAGTCTGCTCCCTCTGCCACCCGTTCTATACCGGCAAGCAGAAAATCGTGGATACCGCCGGTCGCGTCGAGAAGTTCAACCAGAAGTTCGGCGCCATGCGCGGCAAGTCTGCTGCCTGATCGGTACGGATTGCGGTATAAAAGGCAGCCTGCAGGCTGCCTTTTTTATTTTCACTCCCGTTGATGCCTGATTTCCTTGCCCTGATACGTCGCGGCATCCGCCTGCCCCCGGCCGGCTGGATGCTTGCCGCCATGCTGGCCTTCTATGTGCTGGCAGGCATCTTCGGTCGCGACCCCTGGAAGGGCGAGGACGCCATTCATATCGGCACCGCCTGGCACATGCTGCAGTACGGTGACTGGCTATCGCCGGACCTCGCCGGCCGCCCCTTCCATGAGCCTCCGCTGTATTACTGGAGCGCCGCGCTATCTGGCAAGCTCTTCGGCTGGCTGCTGCCGATGCACGAAGCCATGCGACTGGCCAGCAGCGTGTGGGTCACCCTGGCCCTGATGGGCTTGTATTACGCCGGCCGCGAGCTCTACGGCCAGGAAAGCGCGGCGGCCAGCCCGCTGCTGCTCGCCGGCTCGGTCGGCCTGCTACTGCACGCCCACGACGCTCAGCCCATGCTGGTCGCCGTTGCCGCCTATTGCGGCGCCCTGGGTGCGCTTGCCGCGATCGGCCGCAAGCCTCGCCTGACCGGCATCTATTATGGTTTGGCCGTCGCTGCCTGCCTGCTCGGCTCTGGCATTGCACCAACGCTGCCGCTACTTGCAGCGGCGCCACTCGCCTGGTGGCTTTCGCCGAACCGCCCCAAGGCCTTGCAAACGCTGGCTATCGGTCTTGCGATTGCCGCTCTGCTCATCCTGCCCTGGCCCGCGCTATTGCTTGCCCTCGAACCAGCCCGTTTCCACGGCTGGCTGAACACCGAACTGGTCCCGCTGAAAACGCCGTTCTCCTTTCCCGGCGCCGGACGCTTTCTCTCCCTGCTCCCCTGGTTCGCATTTCCGGCCCTGCCGCTGGCAGCCTGGACCTTGTGGACGCGGCGTCGAGACATCCGGGCGCCGGCCCAGGCCTTGCCGCTCGCTTTCTTTCTGATTACCCTGCTCATGCTCGCACTGGCCTATCGCCCACGCGAGATTCCCACGCTGCTGCTATTGCCCTCGCTCGCCCTGCTCGCGACACCGGGCGCCCTTTCCCTGCGGCGTGGTGCAGCCAATGCCTTCGACTGGTTCGCCATGATGACCTTCAGCCTGTTTGCGGCCCTGGTCTGGCTGGCCTGGTCGGCCATGGCACTGGACTGGCCGACCAAGCTGGCCAGCCGCGTCGTCATCCTGCGCCCCGGCTTCGACGGGCAATTCGATATCTCCGACTTTCTGCTCGGCCTGGCCGCCACCGCTTGGTGGGCATGGCTCATCGTTACCGCCCCACGCTCTCCCTACCGCAGCCTGACCCACTGGACGCTGGGCTTCACGACCCTGTGGCTGCTCGCTACCACCCTCATCGTGCCCTGGTTCGACTACGGGAAGAGCTACCGCCCAGTCGCCCAAAGCGTTGCCCGAGCCCTGCCCGCCAATCACGGCTGCCTCGCCGAGCGCGGCCTGAGCGACACCCAGCGGGCGTCACTGGCCTACTTCGTCGAAATTGAACCCGCGTCGTTCAACAGTAGCGCCGGGAAGACCTGCAACTGGCTTCTGGTCGGTGGCGATTCGCGCCAGGACCTGGCCGCGCCACCGGGCAACTGGACCCCGATCTGGGAAGGCAGCCGCCCCGGCGAGCGCAAGGAAAAGTTCCGCCTCTTCAAGCGGAACTGAGCTGGCTACGACCAGGGTGCATGGCCTTGCGGTTTCAAGAGAGGAACCGCCTCAGCCTTTAAGGAAGTGTTCCCGGTAATACTTGAGTTCGTCGATCGACTCGTAGATATCGGCCAGCGCCGTATGGCGCCCCTTCTTCTTGAAACCCTTGTACACCTCCGGCTGCCAGCGCTTGCAGAGTTCCTTGAGGGTGCTAACGTCGAGATTGCGGTAATGGAAGAAGGCTTCCAGGGTCGGCATGTAGCGGGCCATGAAACGGCGATCCTGGCCGATCGTGTTGCCGCACATCGGCGAATGCCCGGCCAGGGAATATTTCTTCAGGAATTCGAGCGCTGCGGCCTCGACATCGGCCTCGCACAAGGTCGAAGCCTTGACCTTGTCGATCAGGCCGGAACGTCCGTGGGTTTTCTGGTTCCAATCATCCATGGCGGCCAGGGTTTCATCCGACTGGTGCACCACCCAGGCCGGCGATTCGGCAACCAGCTCCAGCTCCGAATTGGTGACGACCATGGCCATCTCGATGATGCGATCGCCATCCGGGTTCAGCCCGGTCATTTCCATGTCCAGCCAGACGAGGTTGTTTGCATTGCCTGCCATATAATTGCCCGAATACGTAAAACCCCGATTTTCTCACAGCTTCGCCCCCGACTTCGTGACCCAAGACTTCACCCTGCTTTTCCTCAGCGCCTTTGCCCTGACCCTTTTCGCCCGCCTCTGGCTGACCCATCGCCACGTTCGCTTCGTTCGCGCCCATCGCGCCGCCGTCCCTGCCGAATTCGCCGAGCGCATCACCCTGGCAGCCCATCAGAAGGCGGCCGACTACACGGTCGACCGCAGCCGTATCAGCCGACTCACGACGCTGGTCGACGCCGCCCTGCTGCTCGCCCTCACCCTCGGCGGTGGCCTGGCCTGGCTCGATGCCTTCTGGTCGGCGCGGCTGGACGGTCTGTTCTACGGCCTGGCGATGATCTTCAGCCTGATGCTGATTTCCGGCCTGATCGACCTGCCCTTCTCGCTCTACCGCCAGTTCGTGATCGAGACCCGCTACGGCTTCAACCGCATGACGCTCGGACTCTTCTTTGCCGACCTCGCCAAGCAGACCCTGCTCGGCCTCGCCATCGGCGCCCCGGTCATCCTCGCCGTGCTCTGGCTGATGGGTGCCATGGGGCAATACTGGTGGTTCTGGGTCTGGCTGTTCTGGAGCAGCTTCAACCTGCTCATCCTGTTCATCTACCCGACCTGGATCGCCCCGCTGTTCAACAAGTTCTCGCCGCTCGAAGACGGCGAAATGAAAACCCGCATCGAAGCCCTGCTCGGCCGCTGCGGCTTCCGCTCCTCGGGTCTCTTCGTGATGGACGGCTCGAAGCGTTCCAGCCATGGCAACGCTTATTTCACCGGCTTCGGCGACAGCAAGCGCATCGTCTTCTTCGACACCCTGCTCTCGCGCCTCTCCCCGAACGAGGTCGAAGCCGTGCTGGCGCATGAACTCGGCCATTTCCGCCGCAAGCACATCGTCAAGCGCATCGTCCTCATGTTCGCCGGTTCGCTCGGTTTCCTCTGGCTGCTCGGCCAGTTGATCGATGCCCCCTGGTTCTACGCCGGCCTCGGCGTCCCGGCCGGCAACACGGCGCTGGCGCTCATCCTCTTCTTCCTCGTTGTACCGGTCTTCACCTTTCCGCTCAGCCCGCTGATGAGCCACTTCTCGCGCCGCCATGAATTCGAGGCCGACGCTTACGCCGCCGAACACACCGCAGCGGCCGATCTCAGCCGCGCCTTGGTCAAGCTCTACGAGGACAACGCCGCGACCCTGACGCCCGATCCGCTGCATTCGCTGTTCTACGACTCCCACCCGCCGGCGGCGCAACGCATCGCCCGCCTGCGCCAGCAGGAAAGGCCGGCATGACGCCCAACTCCGTCTGCTGGAACGCCCGCTGATGGAAGGCCGGGTCGTCGCCGCCCACGGTCGCCAGTACGTCGTCGAACTCGACGACGGCAGCCAGCTGCCCTGTTTTCCGCGCGGCAAAAAAAGCGAAGTGGCTTGCGGCGACCGCGTCGATATCGCCCGGACCTCCGACGACCAAGGCGTCATCGAGGCAATCCAGCCCCGGAGCAGCCTGCTCTACCGTTCGAACGAGATCAAGCAGAAGCTGATCGCCGCCAACGTCGACCAACTGGTCATCGTCGTCGCCACCGAGCCCGCCTTTTCCGACGAACTCGTCACCCGCGCCCTGCTCGCCGCCGAAAGCGAGGAAATCGAGGTCCTGATCGTGCTCAACAAGTGCGACCTGGCCGACAAGCTGCCGGCAGCCCGCGAGCGGCTCGCCGTCTTCGCCGGCCTCGGCTACCGCATCGTCGAACTCTCCGCCAAGCAACACGCCGAAGACCTCCGCCCCGAACTGGCCGGCAAGACCAGCGTGCTGGTCGGCCAGTCCGGCATGGGCAAATCGACCCTGGTCAATGCCCTCGTCCCGGCCGCCAATGCCGCCACCCGGGAAATCTCGCAGGCGCTCGACTCGGGCAAGCACACCACGACGCACGCCACGCTCTACCACCTTGACGAAGCCAGCGAACTGATCGACTCGCCAGGCCTGCAGGAATTCGGCCTCGGCCACCTCGACCGCCAGGAAATCGAGCATGCCTTCCGCGAATTCCGCCCCTACCTGGGCCAATGCCGCTTCCGCGACTGCCGCCACAACCGGGAACCGGACTGCGCCCTCAACGCTGCGCTTGCCGCCGGCCAGATCGATGAGCGACGCTTCGCGGCCTACCACCGCATCCTGGGTACGGAACGCAGCCCTGCCTGAAAGCCCCCTGGACGGGCGTTTTCCCCGTAGCAATATTCGTCCCGGCCAGCCATAATCGGGGGCAAGTCGCCCGCAACGGAGCGACAGGGAGAAGATGCATGGCTGACCACCAACCCACCATCCTGATCGTAGACGACACGCCGGAGAATCTCAGTGTTCTGGGCGAGCTGCTCCAGCGCTCCTATCGTGTCCGGGCAGCCAATTCCGGGCGACGCGCCCTGCAGATCGCCCAGAGCGCGCCGACCCCCGACCTCATCCTGCTCGACGTCATGATGCCGGAAATGGATGGCTACGCCGTTCTCGCCGAGTTGCGCGGCAACCCGGCTACCGCAGGCATCCCGGTGGTCTTCGTCACCGCGATGGATGCGACCGAGGACGAGGAGCATGGCCTCGACTGCGGCGCCGTGGACTACATCACCAAGCCGATCCGCCCCGCCATCGTCCTCGCCCGCGTCCGCACCCAGCTCGATCTCAAACGCGCCCGCGACATCCTGCGCGACCAGAACAGCTACCTCGAAGCCGAAGTCCAGCGGCGCATGGCGGAAAACCAGCTCATCCAGCAGGTCAGCATCCATGCCCTCGCCCGCCTGGCCGAAACGCGCGACCCGGAAACCGGCAACCACCTGCGGCGCACCCAGGAATACGTCCGCACCCTGGTCGAGCGCCTGCGCACCCACCCCCGCTTTACCGATCATCTCGACGCCCGCACCATCGAAGAACTCGCCAAATCCGCTCCGCTGCACGACATCGGCAAGGTCGGCATCCCCGACCACATCCTGCTCAAGGAGGGCAAGCTGACCCCTGAGGAATGGGACATCATGCGTACCCATGCCGAACTCGGCAGCCGGGCCATCGCCCAGGCCGAAGCCGATGCCGAGACGCCGGTCGAATTCCTGGCAATCGCCAAGGAAATCGCCCACTACCACCACGAGAAATGGGACGGCAGCGGCTACCCCGACGGCCTGGCCGGCGATGCCATTCCGTTTTCCGCACGCCTCATGGCGCTGGCCGACGTCTTCGATGCCCTGATCAACAAGCGTTGTTACAAGCCGGCCTTCAGCTTCGATGTCGCCCGCAACATCATTGTCGAAGGCAGGGGACGGCATTTCGACCCCGATGTCGTCGATGCCTTCCTCAACGATTTCGAGCAATTCAAGACCATCGCCCTGACCTATGCCGAATAGGGCGCTCCAGTCAGCAGGCCAAGGCCCGGACATCGTGCGATGACTAAACCTCGCGCCAAACACGGGCACCTGCTCGACGCCATCCGTCAGGTCGTCGCCCCCTACATCGTTGTCGCCAGTCTCTGGATACTGCTCTCCGACACACTGATCGAAAGCCTGTTCGACGACCCGGCCGACCTCGTCACGGCCAGCATGTTCAAGGGGTGGCTCTTCATCGCAGTCACTGCAGCACTCCTCGGCGCACTACTCCACCGCCTGCTCGGCGACACCCACCAAGCCCGATGTGCCGCGGAAAATGCCCTGCACACGCTGGAAGTGGAACGAACGCACTTGCGCTCCCTGGTCGACACCATCCCCGACCTTGTCTGGCTGAAGGACCCGAACGGCGTGTACCTGAGCTGCAACAAGCGTTTTGCAGATTTTTTCGGGGCCGACGAAGCCACCATTCGGGGCAAGACCGACTTCGATTTCGTCGATGCCGAGCTTGCCGAGTTTTTCCGGAAGAATGATCAAGCCGCCTTGCAGACCAACAGACCGCACACCAACGAGGAGTGGGTCACCTTCAGCAATGACGGGCACCGCGAGCTTCTGCTCACCACAAAATCACCCATGTATGCTGCCGACGGCCACCTTATCGGCATCCTTGGCGTCGGTCGCGACATTACGCAACTGCACGATCTGCAGGAACGCTTTCGGGTTGCCTTCAATGCCAGTCCGGCCGCCATTTCACTGACCTCGCTCGAAGACGGCATTTACCTCGACATCAACCCGCGCTATGCCAGCATGCTCGGCTGGCAGCCCGATGAACTACTTGCCCGCAGTTCGTTCGATGTCGGCCTCTGGCCGAGCCACGATGCCAGGCAGGTCTGGCGGGAACAACTCAAAGCCTCCGGCAGGCTCCAAGACTACCAGACCGAGTGGCAACGTCGCGATGGCCAGACCATCGAAATCAGCCTCTCTGCCGAAATCATCAATCTCAGTGCGCAACCCTATGTGCTGGCGTTCGTGCTCGACATTTCGGAGCGCAAGCGGGCCGAGAGAGCCGTATTCCAACTGCAGGAACGCCTGGCCGTTGCCTTCCGGGCTGCGCCGGTCGCCGCCTGCATCACGCGGGTCGCGGATGGCCGGATGGTCGACGTCAACGACCGCCTGCTCGCCGAGTACAACTGGCAGCGCGACGATCTGATCGGCAAAACGACACTCGAAGCCGGACTCTGGGATCCCAACGACCGTAATCGCATGGTCGAGCAATTGCGCCGCGACGGCTTCGTCATCGACTTCGACAGCATCGGCATCGGCCGCGATGGCCGGCGACGGCGCATCAGCCTGTCGGCCGCCCGCATCACCATCGACGACCAACCGCACATCGTCGTCTACATCGTTGACGTGTCAGAGCGCACGGCCGCCGCCGAAGCCCTGCGCGAGCGCGAGGAAATCTATCGCAGCATCGTCACCTGGGCACGCGATGGCATCACGCTGATCGACCCCGAGAGCCTCGCCTTCCTCGAGGCAAACGATGCGCTGATCCACAATCTGGGTTACACACGCGAAGAGTTTGCCCGACTGACTCTGGCTGATGTCCAGATGACTGCCACCGAGGCCGAGCTCCGCGCCCTGCTTGGCGAAATAATCGCCCAGGGCAACATTACCTTCGAGCGCAGCCACAAGCGCCGGGACGGCAGCGAGCAGGTCACTCGCATTGCCGCCACCACAGTCCAACTCGGCAGCGGAACCAAGATCATCGCCATCTGGCAGGACATTACCGAGCAGAAAGCCGCCGCCGCCGAACTCGAGCAATACCGCGACCACCTTGAAGAACTGGTCGATGAACGCACCGCCGAACTCGCTCAGGCCAAGGATGCCGCCGAACAGGCCAGCCGCGCCAAGAGCGTCTTCCTCGCCAACATGAGCCACGAAATCCGCACGCCGATGAACGCCATCATTGGCATCAACCACCTCGCAGCCCGCCACACCAACGATCCCGAGCAACTCGACCGTCTGCACAAGGTAGCCGACGCGGCGCACCATCTGCTGGCGATCATCAACCAGATTCTCGACATCTCCAAGATCGAGGCCGGCAAGCTCGACCTCGAACCCACCGACTTCCTGCTTAGTCGGGTGCTCGACAATACCAGCCTGCTGGTCATCGACCGCCTGCGCTCGCGCGGCCTCGATTTCCACATCGAAATCGACCC
This sequence comes from Dechloromonas sp., assembly GCA_016791065.1. Lineage (GTDB taxonomy): Bacteria > Pseudomonadota > Gammaproteobacteria > Burkholderiales > Rhodocyclaceae > Azonexus. The sequence continues at coordinate 9,462 of JAEUOD010000061.1, forward strand.
AGCCCTCCCCCCCGTGCTTCACGGCGACCCGCTACGCATTGGTCAGGTTCTGCTCAACTACCTCTCGAATGCCGCCAAATTCACCGAGCAAGGCAGCATTTCGGTCGCCGTGACCCGGCAGGCCGAGGAAAACGGCGAGCTGATCGTCCGCTTTGCCGTGAGCGACACCGGGATCGGCATTCCCGAAGCCCAGCAGGAGCGCATCTTCGACATTTTCGAACAGGCCGACACCTCGACCACCCGGCGTTTCGGCGGCACCGGCCTGGGGCTCGCCATCGCCCGGCGCCTGGCCGAGTTGATGGGCGGCGAAAGCGGCTTAAGCAGTACCCCCGGGCTCGGCAGCACCTTCTGGTTTTCCGCCCGCCTGCGCGCCGGCACTTCGACCATCGTCGAGGATCCCCTGCCGCTCCTGCCGGATGAAGCTGAGCAACTCCTGGCCAGCCGCTATCGTCATGCCCGCATCCTCCTGGCCGAGGACAACCCGATCAACCAGGAAGTGGCGCTCGACCTGCTGCATAGCGCCGGTCTCCAGGTTGACCTGGCAAGCAATGGCGAAGAGGCCGTGCAACGCTTCGCCGAGGCCGACTACGACCTCATCCTGATGGACATGCAGATGCCCGTGATGGATGGCCTCGCCGCCACCCGGCAGATTCGCCGCAGCCCGCGCGGCCACCTGCCGATCCTGGCGATGACCGCCAATGCCTTCGGCGAGGACCGCCAACGCTGTCTCGATGCCGGCATGAACGCCCACATCGCCAAGCCGGTAGATCCCACCAATCTCTATGCGACCCTGATCCGCTGGCTACCGCTAAGCCCGCGCCCGGCCACGACCGATGCACCGCCCCCCACCCCGGCAGCGGCCCCGGCGGAAGATGCTCTTCCCGCATTCCTCGACAGCCTCCAGCGCATCCCGGGCCTCGACGTCGAGACCGGATTGCGTGCCGTGCGTGGCCGGGCAGCCAGTTATCGCCGCCTGCTCGGCACCTTCCTGGCCCAACATGGGAACGACCACCGGACGATTGCCGACGCCATTGCCGAGGCCCGCTTCGCCGACGCCTCTCACCTCGCCCACACGCTCAAGGGAGCGGCCGGCACGCTGGGCCTGACCGCCATCCAGCAGACTGCTTCCCGACTCAACGCCGCCCTGCGTCTGAGCGACGCTGAAAGACCTGAGCTCGAGCAGCTTCAGGCCGAACTCGACGCCGCCATGCAGCACACCGCGGAGCCCTTGCGCCAACTGTTTGCCGAGCAGCCGACACCATCGCCATGACCGTCACGCCCGTTACCCCGCTCGCCGAATTCATGACCCGCGAAATCATCGCCATTTCGCCGGAGAGCACCCTGCACCAGGCGGTCAGCCTGATGGCGGAAAATCACATTTCCTGCCTGCTGGTCTGCACCGATGGCAAACCCCTCGGCATCGTCACCGAGAGCAACATGCTTCGCGCCCTGCACGAGCGCCGGCCCAATGACACGCTGATCAGCAGCATCATGACGCAGCCAGTGATCAGCGCACCGCCCGACCTCCAGTTGCAGGCCGCCCGGCAGCTGGTCGAGCGCCATCGCATCCGTCACCTGCTGGTCACCGACGATGAAGGCAAGCCGCTCGGCATCGTCAGCGAAACCGACTTCCGGCTGGCCCTCGGCACGGCCGTCTTCCGCCACCTGCGCAGTCTGGGCGGGGTCATGGACCGCGAAATTCCGCACCTTGCGCCGGGCGCACCGCTCGACGAGGCCATCGCCCGCATGATCGACTACGGTGCCGACTACCTGATCGTCGCCGAAGAGGGCAAGCCGGTCGGCATCCTCACCGAACGCGACATTCCGCGCCTGCTGCGCGACCATCCGCAGCCCCACGACATTCCGCTGGCAGCGGCGATGAGTTCGCCGGTACGCGGCATCCCGATCGAGGAATCGGTAACGGCAGCGCTGGAAGCAATGACCAGCCTGCACCTGCGCCATATGGCCGTGGTCGACAAGCACGGTTATATCCTCGGGGTCGTCAGCCAGCGCCGGCTCTTCGAGCAACTCGCCGTCCATCAACTCGAGGCCGATCTGCAGGAAGCGCGCGAGGAGCACGAACGCCTGCGCGTCCAGACCCACCTGCGCCTGGCGCTCGATGCCGCTGGCGCAGGGAGTTGGGAATACGACCACCTCAACGACCACCTCACCGGGAGTGCCGGCCTGCTTGCCTTGCTCGGCGTACCGGAAAGCGGGAGCATTGCCGGGATCGCCGACTGGCGCGCCCTGATCCACCCGGCCGACCTCGCCATCTTCGACAGCGCCGTGACCGCAGCCAATGCACAGAACGGTTCGGTCCGCGTCATCGAGTACCGGGTACGCCATCGGAGCGGCCACTGGCTCTGGGTCGAGGATCGCGCTTGCGTCATCCAGCGCTGCCCGGACCGCACTCCGGCCATCACTGCTGGCGTTCTCACCGACGTCACCGAGCGGCAGCGCGAACGGGCCGCCATCGAGGCCGAACGCTGTCAGCTCCGACAGATTCTCGACAACCTGCCCGACAAGGTCTGGCTGAAAGATGGCGACGGCACCTATCTGATGTGCAACCCGAAGGCTGCTAGCCTCTTCGGTCTGCCGCCCGAGGCCGTCGTAGGCAAACGCGATCACCAATTGCTGCCGGAAGAGGTGGCCGACACGATCACGCTGGCTGACCGGCAAGCGGCAAGCAGCGGCTGTCAGCAGTCGGTCGAGGAAACCCTGGCGTTTCCGGACGGGCACACCGAACAGTTGGCAACGATGAAGACACCGCTCTTCGACCCGGACGGAAAATTGCTCGGGGTACTCGGCATCGCTCACGACGTCACCGAAATTACCGCCATCCGCGAACGACTGGATCGCCAGAACCGTGCGCTCCGCCTGATGAATGGCGTTTCCCAGACGCTGGTCCGACATAGCGATGCCGGCGAGATGCTGACTGAAATCTGCTCGGTCATCGTCGATATCGGTGGCTACTGCATGGCCTGGGTTGGCGAAGCGCGCCCGGACGCCGAGAAGAGCATCGTTCCGATCGCCGAATCCGGCCTCAGCCAAGGCTACCCGCAGACGCTGGACCTGACCTGGGCCGACACACCGCGCGGTCAGGGACCGACCGGCCGGGCCATCCGCAACGGTGTCCCCGCCACCGCCCGGGACATCACCCGCGATCCGATGCACGATCCCTGGCGCGAAGCTGCCCTTGCGCTGGGCTATCGATCATCCGTCTCGCTGCCACTGCGGATCGATGGCCAGATATTCGGCGCCATCAACATTTATGCGGGAAGTGCGAACGCCTTCGATGACGAGGAAATCGCGCTGCTCGACAACATCAGTGGCGATATCGGCCTCGGCCTCGGCTTGTTGCGCTCCCGCCGCGCCCTGGCCGACAGCGAATCCGGGCTGCTGCTCGCCCAACGCATGGCCGGACTCGGACACTATCGTTTCGATGCGGAAAACGACGTCTGGAGCAGTTCGACGGTACTCGACGAAATTTTCGGCATCGGCCCCGACTACCGCCGTACGGTAGCAACCTGGCTCGACCTGATCCATCCTGAGGATCGACCTCGGATGGGGCGTTACATCGCTGCGGTCGCTGCCGGCCAGCACGCCCGTTTCGATGCCGAATACCGCATCGTGCGGCGCAACGATGGAAAATCCCTGTGGGTACATGGCACCGGCGAGTTGAGTTTCAACGATGCCGGACGTCTGCAGCAGATGTTCGGCACCATCCAGAACATCAGCAAGCAGCGGGCGATCGACCATGAGTTGCGCAAGCTCTCGCTGGCCATCGAACAGACACCCCACAGCGTGGTCATCACCAATACGCGCCACGAGATCGAATACGTCAACGCCGCCTTCGTCCACCTCACCGGCTATGGCCGCAACGAGGCGCTCGGCGCCACGCTGCGCCTCGTGCATTCCGGACTGACCCCGGCCGCGACCTATGCCGACCTGCGTGCGACCCTGGCCCAGGGCGAAGTCTGGCGCGGCGAGTTCATCAACCGACGCAAGGATGGCGAGGTCTTCGAGCAGTTCGCCATCATCTCGCCGGTACGCCAGCCGGATGGCCGGATTACCCACTACCTGGCGATCGAGGAAGACATCAGCGAGAAAAAGCGGACCGAAGCCGAACTCGAGCGCTACCGCGAACACCTCGAAACCCTTGTCGGCGAGCGCACGATCCAGCTCAACCGGGCCAAGGAAGAGGCCGAATCGGCCAGCCGCGCGAAAAGCGCCTTCCTGGCCAACATGAGTCACGAAATCCGGACACCGATGAACGCCATCATGGGCCTGACCCATCTCGCCCTGATGCAGAGCCCCGATGGCAGCGTCCAGCACCAGCGTCTGGTGAAGGTGGCCGATGCGGCCCGGCACCTCCTGTCGATCATCAACGACATCCTCGATATCTCGAAGATCGAAGCCGGCAAATTGAGTCTGGAAAAGGTCGACTTCATGCTCGACAGCGTCACCAGCGCGGCACTGGAAATGGTGGCCGAACGCGCCGAGGCCAAACACCTCGCCCTGAGCTGCGAGATCGACCCACGCCTGCCGGCCATGATGCGGGGCGACCCCTTGCGTATCCAGCAGGTCCTGGTCAACTTCCTGGCCAATGCGGTGAAATTTACCGAGCGCGGCAGCGTCGAGTTGTCCGTCCGCCTGATCGCTGCTGAGCCGACCGACATCGCCCTGCATTTCTCGGTTCGCGACACCGGCGCCGGCATGTCGCCGGAAACCCAGTCCCGCCTGTTCGTTCCTTTCGAGCAGGCGGACTCCTCCACCACCCGGCGCTACGGCGGCACCGGCCTCGGCCTCGCCATCTGCAGCCGCCTCGTCCAGGCCATGCGCGGTGAAATTGGCGTCAGCAGCGCCCTGGGCGAAGGCAGTACGTTCTGGTTCAGCGCACGCCTCGAACGGGCCAGCGAGAACGAAGTCGACATGCCGGCCGACACCCTCGCCAGCCCCGCCGCCCGCTTCCCCGGCAGCCGTCGCATCCTGCTGGCCGAGGACAATCCAATCAACCAGGAAGTCGCCACCGACCTCCTGCAGACCGTCGGGCTGGCCGTCGATGTCGCGGAGGATGGTGCCCAGGCCGTCGCCATGGCCAGCCAGCACGCCTACGACCTCATCCTGATGGATATCCAGATGCCGGTCATGGACGGACTGGAAGCGACGCGCCGCATCCGTGCCCTGCCGGGCCACGAACACACGCCGATCCTGGCGATGACGGCGAACGCCTTCGATGAGGACAGGAAGATTTGCCTGGCCGCCGGGATGAACGACCATGTCGCCAAGCCGGTCGAGCCGGACGTCCTGCTCGCCGCACTGGTCCGCTGGCTGCCCCGTGGGGCTGCGGCAAGCCAGACCATCCAGCGTTCGCTGCCGGTTGACGGCGAGATTGCGACCATCCATCGCCTCGAGGCCATAAGCGGGCTTGATCCCTCCGTTGGATTGAGCGCCTTGCGCGGCCGGGTCGATAGCTATTTGCGCCTGCTCGACAAGTTCATCGAGAGCCATGCACGGGATTTCGTGCAAATCCGCGAAGCGCTGGCCGACGACAAACAGCGTGAGGCGCGTCGCCTCGCACATTCGCTCAAGGGCGTCGCCGCCACCCTGGGCGCCACGGCAATCCAGCACATGGCCAAGGACATCGAAACGGCAATTGGCGAAAGCCGCTTCTCCGCCCTCGAACCGCTGATCGTGACCTGCGAGGAGGAATATGCCCGCCTGCGCGAGCAACTGGCCGCCATCCTGAGCGCTCCTCCCGAAAACCGGCGGCCAAGCGGAAAGCTGTCCGCGGCACTGGCCGGTGAACTGCGCCGCCTGCTCATCGAAGGCGACGTCAGCGTGCAGGATCTGTTGCGTCTGCAGGAACCCATCCTGCGTCGCGCACTTGCCGGGAATTACGCAGCCTTCGCACAGCAGGTGATGAATTTCGATTTCGAGGCAGCACTCTCGCTCCTCGATGCAACGGCCCCCGGGGCCTCCTGATCCCATGGCGCCCAGCGGAGAAGAAGAAAAAGCGGGGCGCCATGGCTCCATCCTTTTCCTTCTTGCGCTGCTGCTGGTTATCCTGGCCGGCAGCGCCTACTACCTGGCGCAGCGGCAGCAATGGTTGCAGCAGGCCGGTGAGCAACTGCAAGCGATCAACACCCTCAAGGCCCGGCAAATACTGGCCTGGCGCAGCGAGCGCATGGCCGACGGCCAGGTGCTCGGCGACGACATGGCCCTGCGGGCACGCATCGAACGCCTGCTCGGTCAAACCGGGCTGAACCGGGAAGAAACGACTGCCCTGCGCGAACGCCTGAAGTCGGTGGCGACAAACTACCGTTACCAAGACATCCTGCTGCTCGATACCGACGGTCACCTGCGCTTCAGCCTGAGCGGCCGCGAAGGGGAGTTCCAGGACAGTGTCTTCGTCGCCATCGAGGCCGCCCACGCCGGGGGCCGTGCCATCCTCACCGATCTCCATCTCGACTCGGGGAGCGGCGTGGCGCATGCCGACATCGTGGTACCCCTGCACAGTGGCAATGGCGACAATCGGCGCCGCATCGGCAGCCTGCTGCTCCAGATCGATCCGCACAACTATCTTTTCCCCATGCTGAGTTCCTGGCCGCTACCGACGCGGAGCGGGGAAAGCGTTCTGGTTCGGCGCGAAGGCGATCATGTACTCTTTCTCAGCGAATTGCGCCTGCGTCCCGATGCGGCGCTGAGTTTCACCATTTCCGAGGAACGCAGCGACATACCGAGCGTCCAGGCCATCTTCGGGGGACAGCACGGCCTGGTCGAGGGCGTCGACCAGCAGGGGACACCGGTCATCGCAGCGCTCATGGAAATTCCGGAGACCCCCTGGCATATCGTTTCCAAACTTGCACGCGATGAAGCTCTCGCTACCTGGAACGGGACGGCACGGCTCATCGTCAGCCTGTTCTCCGGTCTCGCCCTCGCCCTGCTGGCGGCATTCGGCTACTACCGCCAGCACCGGGCCAAGCGCCATTACCGGACGCTGTTCGAAACCGAGGCAGCGCGCCGCGCCGAGCAACAACGCTTTCAGGTCGTCTTCCACGCCAGCCCGCTCGCCGCCTCGATCGCCCGCGCCATCGACGGGCGCTTCATCGATGTCAACGAGGCCTTCGTGCGCGACTTCGGCTGGCCACGCGAGGCATTGATCGGCCGCACCTCGCTGGAAATCGGTCTGTGGCCTGATACCGACGTGCGGCGGCATTTTGTCGAGGAGTTGCGCGCCACTGGCCGCGTACTGAGCTTCGAGACACGCTGGCATGACTGCAACGGACATATCCACCACATGGAAATATCCGCCGCATTGATTTCGATTGCCGGCAGCACGCACATCATTTCGTTCGCAACCGACATCACCGAACGGCGCCGCTCCCAGGCCGAACTGGCAGAGTATCGGTGCCGCCTCGAAAGCATGGTCGAGGAACGCACCAGCCAGCTGGCCGTGGCCAAGGACCAGGCGGAAAAGGCCAACCGGGCGAAAAGCGCTTTTCTCGCCAACATGAGCCACGAAATCCGGACGCCGCTCAATGCGGTGATCGGTCTCGCCCACCTGGTCCGGCGCGATATCGACGATGCGCACCAGCAGGGCCGGCTCGACCGCGTGGTCGATGCCGCCCGCCATCTGCTGGCGGTCATCAACGATATCCTCGACCTCTCCAAGATCGAGGCCGAACGCCTGAGCCTCGACGAATGTGACTTCCGGAGCGAGCGGATGATCGCTGAAATCGTCGACATGATCGAATTCAAGGCGCGGGAAAAAGGCCTGGAATTGATCGTCGACATCGATCCCACGCTGCCGCCAGCGCTGCACGGAGATCCGCTGCGCCTGCAGCAGATCCTGCTCAACTTTCTTTCCAACGCCCTCAAGTTCACCGAGCGCGGCAGCATCGGCCTGAATATCCGCGTCACGGATCGCGATGCCGAGAGCGTCACGCTGCACTGTGCCGTCGAAGATACGGGGATCGGCATCCCGCAGGCACTTCAGGAACGCCTGTTCCAGCCCTTCGAGCAGGTGGACAGCTCCACCACCCGGCGCTTCGGCGGTACCGGCCTGGGCCTGGCGATCAGCCGTCAACTGGCCCGCCTGATGGGCGGCGATACCGGCTTGCACAGCGCCCCCGGCCAGGGCAGTACATTCTGGCTGGATATCCGCCTGCACCTGGCGGAAGCTGTTCCGGCCGAGGCCGAAACGCAAGCCGAGGCTGAGGCGGAAATCCGCCGTAGCCGGCAGGGTTCCCGGCTGCTGCTGGTTGAGGACGACCCGCTCAACCAGGAGGTTGCATTGGAGCTCCTGGCCAGTGCCGGACTCAGCGCGGATGTTGCCGAAAACGGCCAGATCGCCGTCGAGATGGCCAGCCGGACGAACTACGACCTGATTCTGATGGACATGCAGATGCCGGTCATGGACGGCATCGAAGCAACCCGGCGCATTCTGGCGCTTCCCGACCGCGAACAAACGCGGATCGTCGCGATGACCGCCAACGCCTATGCCGAAAGCCGGGCCGCCTGCCTCGACGCCGGCATGGTCGACTACCTGAGCAAACCGGTTGATCTCACCGCACTGCATCGCGTTCTGCTGCACTGGCTACCCGCCTTGCCGACGGCTTTACCGGCGGAACCGGAAAGTGGCGAGGCAGAAGCAGAATGTCTCGACCGACTGAGGCAGGAGCCGGGCTTCGACACATCGGCCGGCCTCGCCTCGCTCAATGGCAAGAATGACAAATACCTGCAGCTGCTTGGCAAATACTGCGCCCACCATAGCCGGACGGCCGCATCGGTCGGTCAGTCCCTGGCAGCGGGCGACCTCAAGGCCGCCTTGCGCAACGTTCACACGCTCAAGGGCGCCGCCGCGACGCTGGGCCTGGTTGATACGCAACAGGCGGCGAGCGCGGCCGAACAGGCCTTGCGCGACATGGCACCACCGGAACGGCTGGCCGAATTGCTGCAAGCGCTGGTGGAAACGGATGCCCGGCAGCGGTCAATCCTGGAAGATCAGCTACCTAGAGCTTGATCGCGGTTTCAACCTCATTGCCGCAACCGAGATATTCGAGACGGTCGAAACTGATCATGCGCGACATGGCGATTCCCCGGCCATGCGTGTCGAACGCACGTTCCGGGCTCATTTCGAGGTAGTTCTGCCAGTCGAAACCGGTGCCCTGGTCACGGATGCGAAAAACCAGTTCGTGCTCGCCCCGCCGGACTTCGACTTCGGCATAGCGCTGGCCGTAAGCTTCACTTGCCAAGCGCATTTCAATCTCGCGATACAGGCGGTCGCCTTCGATAAGCAGGGATTTCTGTTTGTAGCCGATGCCGAGGTTGCCATGTTCGACGGCATTGAGCATCAGCTCCGAGAGACCAAGCACGACGCGGGACGGCTCCGGCGCCACGTTGGCGAGCAGCGCGGCGAGGCTGCGCGCCTCATCCGGCGTGCGATAGACGAACCGTGCTTCGGCCAGGCAGGTGAGGATGCGCCCCTGGCGCTTGACCTCCTCCTCCAGTTCCCGATGACCGCGAAAATCGCGGGTGGCAGCGGCAACAATAGCGAGCAGCGTGTCGGCCGAGAAGGGTTTGGTCAGGTAGTAGTAGGCACCGGCCTGGAGCCCCTCGAGAACATCCGCGTCGGCCGTCATGCCGGTTTGCATGATGACCGGCACATGGGTCATGTCGATGCGCTGCTTGACCCGGCGCAGAATCTCGATTCCGTCCATGTCGGGCATCATGCGGTCGAGCAGGATGGCGTCGAAACGCTCCGGCGATGCATCGATCAGCTTCCAGGCAGCCTCGCCGGAGTCTGCCTCGACGACCTGATAGCCCTCGAAGCTCAGATTTTCGGCCAGCGTTTCGCGGCCGATCGGCTCGTCATCCACCACCAGTACGCAGATCTGACTCAACACTCTCTCCCGTATCGCCTTTGGTCTGCCTGCGGCAGTCGAATCTCGCTAGACTATACGAAAAGGACAGGGAAAAACATGTACTTTCGTCGTAGTACCGGGCCGCAGTCTCAGTGCCGGGCCGCCAGCCAGTTCGCAGCGCCGGTGCCGGCAGCGTAGCCGCTGGCGAAACAGGCCGTCAGCAGATAGCCGCCGGTCGGTGCTTCCCAGTCGAGCATCTCGCCGGCACAGAACACGCCCGGAAAGTCGGTCAGCATGAGGGTGGCGTCCAGCGCCTCGAAGACGACGCCGCCCGCCGTACTGATCGCTTCGTCGAGCGGACGAGCCGCTCGCACGGGCAAAGGCAGCGCCTTGATGGCAGCGGCGAGCCGTTCCGGCGATTCGAGAATCTCCGGCGGCAGCAATTCCCGGAGCAGGCCGGCCTTGACACCTTCGAGGCCGCAACGGCGGCGCAGGTGATTGGCCAGCGAGTCGCGCCCGCGCGGCCGCGACAGTTCGGCGGCGAGACGCTCGACGCTGCGCCCGGGAGCGAGATCGAGATGCAGCACGGCCTTGCCGTCGCGTTCCAGTGCATCGCGCAAGGGCGCTGAAACCGCGTAGATCAAGCCGCCCTCGACACCACCGGCGGTGATGTTGAATTCGCCCTGGCGGCTGACGTCGCCAATGCTGGCAATCACCGGCTTCACCGGCTGACCGGCAAAACGCTCGGCGAAATGCGCACTCCACGCCACATCGAAACCGCAATTGGCTGGCCGCAGCGGTGCGATGCCAATGCCGCGATCGACCAGCCAGGGCACCCAGGCGCCATCGGAACCCAGTTTCGCCCAACTGCCGCCACCGAGGGCAAGCACGACCGCATCGGCATGGAAGGCGACCTCACCATCGGGCGTCTGGAAATGCAGCGCACCTTCGGCCGACCATCCCAGCCAGCGGTGACGGACGCGCAACTGCACCCCCTGCTGGCGCAGGCGATGCAGCCAGGCGCGCAGCAACGGCGCCGCCTTCATTTCGGTGGGAAAAACGCGGCCGGAGGTGCCGACAAAGGTCTCGATGCCGAGCCCGGCGATCCAGGCGCGCAGTTGATCGGGGCCGAAGATATTGAGCAGTTGCCCGATCCGGTCGGCCCGTTCGCCGTAGCGCCCCTTGAAATCGGCCAGCGCTTCGCTGTGCGTGATGTTCATGCCGCCCTTGCCGGCCATCAGGAACTTGCGGCCGAGCGAAGGCATGGCGTCGAAGATGGTGACCGTCAGCTTGCCGCTCCCCCCCGGGAATTGCGCCAGCAGGGTCTCGGCAGCCATCAGGCCGGCCGGTCCGCCGCCGATGATGGCGACGTGGCGCATCAGGCCTCGGCTGCGCCGGCCTCGGGCTCGGCAAGCAATCCGGCCGGGATTTCTTCCTCGTCGAGCGGCACCACGGTCACCGCGACTTCAGGCTCCGTGCCGCCACCGCCGAGGATGATGCCGCGCAGCGGCGAAATGTCGGCGAAGTCGCGACCGAAGGCCACCGTGATGTGTTCGGTGTTGGGCAGGAGGTTGTTGGTTGGATCGAAATCGACCCACTCGTAAGCGGAACCCGGCGAGTAGACCGAAACCCAGGCGTGCGAAGCATCGGCACCAATCAGCCGGGGCTTGCCCGGTGGCGGCCGGGTCAGCAGGTAACCGCTGACGTAGCGCGCCGACAAACCGAGGGCGCGCAGGCAGGCGATCATCAGGTGGGCGAAGTCCTGGCAGACGCCGCGCTTCTTCTCGAGGACTTCGAGCACCGGCGTTGAGACCGTGGTCGCCTCGGGGTCGAACTTGAACTCCTTGAAAATCTTCGCCATCAACGCCTGGGTACCGACCAGGATCGGCGTGTCGGGCGGGAAGCAATCGGCGGCATAGTTGGCCAGCTCATGCTTGATGCGGACGTGCGGGCTTTCGAACAGGAAGCGCACGGCGTCGAGGTCTTCCGGACGCGGCGCCGAGGAATCGTAGGCCAGGCGGTCGCGTACCTCTTCCCAAGGCAGGGAAGCCTTGATCTCCTCGGGCAGGTGCGGCGTGACTGCCACAGTCATGGCCGAGCGGATGAGCAAGCTATCGTGGGGCGAATTGAAGGCGACCCAGGTCACCGGATTGCCGAAAGCATCCTGACCATCGCGCCGCCAGCCCGGCACCGGTTCGATCTCGATACGCTGCTCCTCGATCTGCTGCCAGGCGAGAATCCGCGGCGACAAGTGCAATTGCTGCTGCGACAGCGACACCGGGCTGCCGTAGTCGTAGCGGGTCTCGTGCAGGACGTGATAGCGAACCGGTTCCATGCTCAGAGCGCCA
>JAEUOD010000067.1 GCA_016791065.1 Dechloromonas sp.
GATCTGGGAAGCCGTTGAAGCCGACCTCGATCTGGCCATCTGCATCACCGAAGGCATCCCCGTTCGCGACATGCTGATGGTGCGCAACAAGATGAAGGAAAAGGAAGCCAAGGGCGGCAAGAAGACCCTGCTGCTCGGCCCGAATTGCCCTGGCCTGATCACTCCGGATGAAGTGAAGATCGGCATCATGCCGGGTCACATCCACCGCAAGGGTCGTATCGGCGTTGTTTCCCGTTCCGGCACGCTGACCTACGAAGCCGTTGGTCAATTGACCGAACTGGGCCTCGGCCAGTCGTCCGCCGTCGGTATCGGTGGTGACCCGATCAACGGTCTGAAGCACATTGACGTCATGAAGGCCTTCAATGACGATCCGGATACCGATGCCGTCATCATGATTGGCGAAATCGGCGGTCCGGACGAAGCCGAAGCCGCTCAGTGGTGCAAGGCCAACATGAAGAAGCCGATCGTCGGCTTCATCGCCGGTGTGACCGCCCCGGCCGGCAAGCGCATGGGCCACGCCGGTGCCTTGATTTCCGGCGGTGCCGATACCGCCGATGCCAAGCTCGCCATCATGGAAGAGTGCGGCTTCAAGGTGACGCGTAACCCGTCCGAAATGGCCAAGTTGCTCAAGGCCATGCTGTAAAATTCGAGCTTAGCTCAACCAAGAAAGGCGGGCCGCAGGTCCGCCTTTTTTACGTCTGGAATTTATGGAATTCGATCTCAGCTCCAGTCTGTTCTGGATCGCAGTCGGCCAGATCATCCTGATCGACATCGTGCTCTCCGGCGACAACGCCGTGGTGATCGCGCTGGCCTGCCGTAACCTCTCTCCCGAGCAGCGCCGCAAGGGTATTTTCTGGGGCGTGGCCGGCGCCGTCAGCCTGCGCGTCGTACTGACTGTATTCGCGGCCTTGGTCATGAACCTGCCTTGGCTCAAGTTCATCGGTGGGCTCCTGTTGGTGTGGATCGCCATCAAGCTCATGCTGCCGGAAGAGGAGGAGGGGCACGACCTCGATGCATCGGAGCATCTCTGGGGGGCGGTCAAGACCATTGTCGTCGCCGACTTCGTGATGAGCCTCGACAACGTCATCGCCGTCGCCGGCGCCGCCCATGGCAGCCTGCTTTTGTTGCTCTTCGGCCTGGCCGTGAGCATCCCGCTGATCGTCTGGTCGAGCCAGCTGATCCTGCACTGGATGGAGCGCTTTCCTTCCATTGTATTGTTTGGCGCTGGCTTGCTCGGCTACGTTGCCGGCCAGATGATCTTCACCGATCCTGGTGTCCTGGGGCTGCTGCCACCGTTGCCGGATTGGTCGCCGAAGGCGGCCGGTGCGGTCGGGGCACTGCTGGTGGTCGGCGTCGGGCGCTGGCTGGAAAAGCGCATACTGGCCCGCCAGGATGTCCTTGTCGTTTGATGGAGGCCGAAATGGCAGTGTTTCTTTCCGAAGCGGATGTTAAGCAGGTATTGACCGTGGACATGGCGCTGGAGGCCGTCGAGTCGGCGCATCGCGATCTCGCACTCGGCCAGGCCATCGACACACCACGGGCGCGCAGCCGCCTGCCGCAGACCGTCCTGCATATCCTGCAGGGGGCCTTGCCGGCGCAAGGCGTGCTCGGCTACAAGGCCTATACGAGCAACCGTAGTGGCAACCGTTTTCTCGTGCACTTGTTTGACGCCGCCAGCGGCCGCTTGCGTGCCGTCATCGAGTCCGACTATCTCGGCATGATCCGCACCGGTGCGGCCAGCGGTCTCGCGGCAAGGTGGCTGGCCCGACCGGACGCCTCGGTGGCCGGTGTTTTTGGCTCCGGCTGGCAGGCTGAGGGACATGTCCGGGCGATTTGCCATGCCTTGCCGCTGGAGCGGGTCAAGGTATTTAGCCGCAAGGCCGACAAGGTGCAGGACTTCTGTCGACGCATGAGCGAGCTCACCGGTGTGGCGGTCGAGCCCGCGGCAAACGCCGAGGAGACGGTGCGCGGCAGCGATCTGATCGGAACCGTGACCACGGCGGCACAGCCCCTTTTCGACGCCGAATGGCTGGAGGAGGGGGCGCACATCAATGCCGCCGGTTCGAACGCGTTGATTCGCCAGGAACTATCCGAGGCAGCCATCCGGCGCTGCGGCCTGATTGCTGTCGATTCAGTGCCCACCGCTTTGGCCGAGGCCGGCGACCTGCTGCCTCTGCTTGAGAAAGGGCGGCTCCATTCCCGGCAACTGGTCGAGCTTGGCGATGTCATCGTCGGGCGCCATACCGGGCGAACGGACGGCAAGGAAATTACGCTTTTCGAGTCACAGGGCATGGCCATCCAGGATCTTGCGCTGGCCTTGCGCGTTCTTGTGGCGGCTGAAAAGGCCGGTATCGGTCAGCCCTTGCCCATGCAATGAGGTTTGACCGCCGGGCCTGCCGTGCGTGAGAATGCGCTTCGATCAGGCGCTTCATGGCCGCTGGGGAAAAACAACTAGGGATGGGGATGGCAAAGGCTGGCTTTTGGAAGTCCGACCGCTTTATCGGCATTACCGTAACGGTACTCGTGCTGATCTTCAGCGGTTCCGATTTGTTGCAGAGCCTGGAGCGCAAGCTCTACGACATGGGCGTCCAGTTGTCTTCACGTACGCCGAGCGATCGGGTTGCGGTCATCGCAATCGACGAACAAAGTATCGCCAATCTCGGCCGCTGGCCCTGGTCGCGGGAGTTGCATGCGCGCATGGCGACGCTGCTGGCGGATGCGCAGCCGAAGTTGGTGGCCAACACCGTTTTCTTTTCCGAGCCGCAACTCGACCCTGGCTATCGCTACGTCACGCGCCTGATCGAACTGCTTCAGGCCCCGGAGGAGAGCGGTGCGCCTTGGGCTGGGCGGGAACCGGCGCTGGCCCTGCTGGCTGAGGCTGAAG
>JAEUOD010000098.1 GCA_016791065.1 Dechloromonas sp.
CTGATCGAGAACGAACTCGACAAGCTGGAAATTCCCTATGTCACGCTGACCGGCGACACCGTCGAGCGCGAGACGCCGATCCGCCGCTTCCAGGAAGGCGAAGTGCCGATCTTCCTGATCAGCCTCAAGGCTGGCGGCGTCGGCCTCAACCTGACCACGGCCGACACCGTCATCCACTACGACCCGTGGTGGAACCCGGCGGTCGAGAACCAGGCCACCGACCGCGCCCACCGTCTCGGCCAGGACAAGCCGGTCTTCGTCTACAAGCTGATCGTCGGCGGCAGTATCGAGGAAAAGATCCTCGCCCTGCAGGAGCGCAAGGCCGAACTCGCCGCCGGCATCCTCTCGGAGGATCGCGGCATCGAGATCAAGTTCGGCACCGACGATCTGGCCGCGCTGTTCGAACCGCTACCCGGTTAAACGGAACGCACCGTACAATCCGATTATTAGCAAATACTGATATCGGAGTCCGCATGCGCCGCCTGTTCCTCCTCGCCGTCCTCGCCCTCGGTACCGTTCAGGCTCTCGCCGACGACTGGCTGGTCCGCACCCGCGTAGCCGGCAGTTTTGCGGATACCCGGGAGGCCATCGTCATGGCCATTGAAAACCGCGGCCTGGTCATCAACTACACCTCGCACATCGCCGACATGCTCCAGCGGACCGGCGCCGATATCGGGGCCAGCCGGCAGATCTACGACCAGGCGGAAATCATCGAATTCTGCTCGGCTAAGCTGTCACGCCGAATGATGGAGGCTGACCCGCACCACATCGTGCTCTGCCCCTTCGCCATTTCGATCTACAGCCTGCCCGGCGACAAAGGTGGAACCTGGGTTTCCTACCGCAAGCCGCAGGGAAGCGCTGCCGCCATCGTCGGCCCCCTGCTCGCGGAGATCGCCGGCGAAGCCGGGCGCTAGGCAACCGGGGCTGACGCCTTGAACCAGCGCAAGAGGGCCGCATAAAGCACGGCCGGCTCGACCGGCTTGCTGACGAAATCGTTCATGCCGGCAGCCAGGCAGGCCGCACGGTCCTCGGCGAAAACATTGGCGGTCATCGCCAGGATGGGCAAACCCAGGCCGGCGGCACGAATCCGGCGAGTCGCCTCGATACCGTCCATACGCGGCATCTGCATGTCCATCAGGACCAGCGCATAGTCCCGACTGCCGGTCATCTCCCATGCCTCGACACCATCACCGGCGCGTTCGACCACGAGGCCGACTTCCTCGAGCAGCATCGTTGCCACTTCGGCATTGATCGGCTCGTCTTCAGCCAACAGCACCCGGCGACCGGCAAACTCGCGTAGCAATAAGCCCCCCGCCAAGCCATCGTCTGCCGGCGCCACAGGCAGCGCAGCACCCGGCGGGCGCCGCAGACGGACTGTCATCCAGAAGCGGCTGCCCTCGCCCGGAACACTCTCGGCGCCCGCTTCGCCGCCCATCAGACCGGCGATGTAGCGGGCAATCGCCAGCCCGAGGCCGGTCCCGCCATGTTTGCGGTTGATCGAGGCATCGGCCTGCTCGAAAGGCTGGAAAAGCCGCTGCAATGCGTCCGGCGCGATGCCGATACCGGTATCGCTAACTTCCAAGCGCAAGACGACCGACTCAGTATCCGACTGCACGTAGCCCCCGGACAGGCGGATCGCTCCACGTTCGGTGAACTTGACGGCATTGTTGGCAAAATTGAGCAAGGCTTGGCGGAGCCGTGTGCCGTCGCCAAGCAGCGTGTCACCCAAGCCTGCGGCATCTACGCTAAGCTGCAGCCCCTTTTCGGCGGCGCGCCCGGCGACCATCCCCGCCACCTCGTCCACGATAGCCGCGACCTGAAGCGGCGCTTCTTCCAGTTGCAACTTGCCGGCCTCGATCTTCGAGATATCGAGAATGTCGCTGATCACCCCCAGCAAATGCCGCCCGGCCGTCTCGATGTGCTGCACCTGCTCGGCCTGTTGCCCATCGAGCGCCGTGCGCCGCAATAGGTGAACCGTGCCGAGGATGGCGTTCATCGGTGTCCTGATCTCATGACTCATGTTGGCGAGGAAGGCGCTTTTCGCGCGTGTCGCCTGTTCGGCGGCCAGTTTGGCGTCGCGCAACTCCTGCTCGACCCGCTTGCGTTCGCTGATGTCCTTAATGAAAGTGATGAAACGCGCCGGCTCGAGCGGCGTCGGCGGGCAGTAGTAGAGCAGAATATTGACGGGGATCAGCCGTCCGTCACGATGCCGATTGATGCTGTCGAAATTGGCCTTGCCCTGCCGACGCAGAATGGTCGTAAATTCAGTGAATTGCGCGGCATCGTAACCCGGATCGATGTCGGTCACGCTCAGACCCAGCATTTCCTCGCAGCTGTAACCCAACATCTCCGCCGCCGCGCGATTGACGTAAACGAAGCGACCGCTCTCGCAATCGACCCAATGGATGCCCATGCCGGCGCAATCCATGGCGAACTGCGTGCGCTCCAGACGATCGTTGGCCTCGGCCAGCTCACGCGTGCGCTCGGCGACCAGTTGTTCGAGGTGCAGGCGATGCCGGGCGAGTTCCGCTTCGCTGGCACGCAGGGCTTCCTCCACCCGACGGCGTTCGGTGATTTCCCGGGAAATCCCGAGAATACCGACCAAATTTCCCTCATGATCGCGCATCGGCGTCTTGATCGTCTCGAACAGGCCGCGATAGCCATCGTCGGCAAAGGTCAGCCACTCCTCGTTACTGGTCGGCCTGCCCGCCGCTGCCGCTGCCATGTCCTTCTCGCGGAAGAAGGCAGCCAGCTCGGGATCGACGAAATCCATGTCGGTACGACCGACAATTTCGTGTTCGCTCGCGTTGTAGAGACGGCAGAACGGCGGGTTGCAGGACAGATAGACCCCGTCCGGGTCCTTCACCCACACCAGATCGGGAATCGCATCGTTGAGGCAATTGAGGAAGGCGCGTTCACGCTCGCTCTGGGCGAGGGCGACCGCCAGCTCGGCCCTGGCATCGTCGCGGTCGGCGGCCAGCGTCTCGGTCAGCCGTTCATTGTTGCGACAAAGCGTGATCGCCTTGGCCAGATTGGCCAGCACCGGCTGGAAGATATGGATCAGCGGCAGCGTCGTCGGCGGTTCGGCGACGGCCAGCAGGAGGATGACGTGCTGTGCATCGACCGGCAAGCGGAGGCAGAAGCGGTAGTCCTGATCAAGCGAGAGCGGCACCAGCAGCGCGGCATCGTCCAGCAGTTCGACCTCGCCGGCGAGCAGCGCGGGCGACAGATCGAAACGAGTGCCGCTGCGCCCGGCCAGCCGGTGATCACCAATCGCCATCGCCAGATGCCCCCCCGCAGTATCGGAGACAAAGACGAGGCCAACCGGAAAGCCGGTGTGATAAAGAAACCGCTGCAAGGTCTTGCGCAGCAGGCTGTCGATGCCGACCTCGCCGCCGATGGTCAGCGAGAGGTCGTAAAGGATGCTAAGGATCAGTTCGCGATTCATGCCGGCAAGGTTGCACAGACCAAGGTCGCGTTGTGGAACATCGGATACCCCTGGCGCGTCGTGCTGCCGATCTCGCCCAGCGACAGGGCACCGCCCAGGCCGCGCGCGCCGGTCGCCGTCAGCAATTCGGCGAGCTCGCCTTCAGCTGTCTCGCCCAGATGCATGCGACGGCCGGCGCAGTAGAAGGTCAGCAGATGATCACCAGGCAACATCCCCGCCTCCTGGCGCAGGCGCCTGCCCAGGCGCTCGATGCACCCATTGGCGCCGGCTGCTGGTGCCTTGAGCAAGACCAGCATGGTGTTTTCGGGAACCTCTCCGACGCAGTAGAGTGCCCCATCCTCGCTCAGCGCAACCGGGATGCGGACCACGACGTCGCCGCTGGCGCGCAGGATGCCGAAGGGAAAATGCACGCCGTACCGGTAAAAATTCTCGGGGTTGAGGTCGATGCCGTATTCGCTGCGGATGATTTCCCGGTAGACGTCGAACGCCGGCCGCCAGTCGATCATCGCGATACGGTTGCCCTGGGTCGAGGTTGCCGTCATCGCCCGTTCCGGCTGGGCGAAGCCGTGTTCCATCACGGGGACGAACTCGCCCGG
The DNA here is from genome assembly GCA_016791065.1 of Dechloromonas sp. Taxonomy (GTDB): domain Bacteria; phylum Pseudomonadota; class Gammaproteobacteria; order Burkholderiales; family Rhodocyclaceae; genus Azonexus. Next base: position 4,045 of record JAEUOD010000098.1, read on the forward strand.
CAGCAAGAGGCCGAGCACGCCATCGCCGACGACTTCGTTGGCATCGAACAGGCAGGGCATGGGCTGGAAGGTCTCGCTGCCGGCATTCACCCCGGCGTATTCGACCCGGTTGGCCAACTCGAGATAGAGTCCGTCGAGAATGCTCGCGATGTTCGGCACCATGCTGTCGAAGAGCATGAAGAGCGTCGGTTTGGCGGCCCCCGGCGACAGTTCGGGCAGACGCGTCCGAACTTCGCCGGCGATGCGGACAACGGCAGCGGACGGGCCGGCATTGACGGCGGGAATCAGGAAATGCGCCGGCATTCGCTCGAAGAAGAGGAGCAAAGCTCCTCCAGTAACGAAGTGTCGGTCGTTGATCAAGGCCGGGAAAATCGCCCCGGCGAGCGACCAGCCACGCAGCCGGCAGGCGTCCTGCAACAAGGGCAGGCGGGCTTTCTCCGCTTCCGGCAGAAGCGCCAGCACACCGACGCCCGAGGTTCCCTTGTCCCAGGCATCCAGGGCACGTTCGATTTCTGTTGCATCCAGTTCGATGTGACGCATGTTGTTTCCCCTTGCAGGCATTGTAGAACTTTGCCTGCCGTTCCGGGCATTTGCGGCAGGTTCAGGCCTGCATGGGCGACCTGTCCAGACGCGCCAGCAAACCGCGCAAGGCGTGACGTACCGACTGCTCGCGCACGGCCGCGCGGTCGCCTTCGAAGCGGCAGGTCTGCGCCTCGCAGCCGCCATCCTTCTGTGCCCAGGCAAAACAGACGGTGCCCACGGGCTTTTCCGGCGAACCGCCGCTCGGCCCCGCAATGCCGGTAATCGCCACCGACCAGTCGGCCCGGCTGTGCGCCAATGCCCCCTGCGCCATCGCCCGTGCCGTCGGCTCCGATACCGCGCCATGGCGCTCCAGCGTTGTCTCGGGAACGGCGATCATCTCCACCTTGGCGGCGTTCGAGTAGGTGACGAACCCTCGGTCGAACCAGCCGGAACTCCCGGCGATAGCCGTCACTGACTGCGCCAGCCAGCCGCCGGTACAGGATTCAGCGGCGGTCAGCCATTCGCCACGTTCCAGTAGCGCCGCCCCCAACGCCCGGGAAAGGTCTTCAAGTTCGCTCATGCGGCAAATCTTACACCGGCCCACACAAGGCCGAAGCAGGATCGCGAAACGGTTAAACTTCCCACTTTCCTGCCGCACCTGAACAACCATGACCTTCGCCGCGCTCGGCCTTGCCGCCCCGCTTCTCCAGGCTCTTGAAACCCTCGGCTACCAGACGCCGACGCCGATCCAGACCCAGGCCATTCCGGCCGTGCTGGCCGGACGCGACCTGATGGCCGCCGCCCAGACCGGCACCGGCAAGACGGCCGGCTTCGCCCTGCCCGTGCTGCAACGCCTGAGCGAAGGCGACAAGGCCAGCAGCAATTCGATCCGTGCGTTAGTGCTGGTGCCGACCCGCGAACTGGCCGAGCAGGTTCATGCCAGTTTCCGCCAGTACGGCGAACATCTCTCGGTCAGCACCTACGCAGCCTATGGCGGGGTCAGCATCAATCCGCAGATGATGCGCCTGCGCCGCGGCGTCGATGTGCTGGTCGCCACGCCCGGCCGCCTGCTCGACCTCTTCCGGCAGAATGCCGTCAAGTTCCGCGAAGTTGAAACCCTGGTCCTCGACGAAGCCGACCGCATGCTCGACCTCGGCTTCGCCCAGGAACTGGCCACCGTCTTCGCAGCACTACCCAAGCAGCGCCAGACCCTGCTCTTTTCCGCCACCTTCTCGGAGGAAATCCGCAGCCTGGCCAAGGGCCGCCTGCGCGATCCGCTGTCGATCGAAGTCAGCCCGCGCAATACCGCCGCCAAGAGCGTCAAGCAGTGGGTCGTGCCGGTGGACAAGAAGCGCAAGCCGGAACTCTTTCTGCACCTGCTCAAGCAACGAAAATGGGGCCAGGTGCTGGTCTTCGTGAAGACCCGCAAGGGTGCCGAGCAACTGGTCGCCACGCTGCAGGCGAAGAAGATTCCGGCCGACGCCATCCATGGCGACAAGAACCAGCCGGCCCGCCTGCGCGCCCTGGAAAGTTTCAAGGCCGGCGAGGTGCAGGTGCTGGTCGCCACCGACGTCGCGGCGCGCGGCCTCGATATCGACGACCTGCCGCAGGTGGTGAATTTCGACCTGCCCATCGTCGCCGAGGACTACATCCACCGCATCGGCCGCACCGGCCGGGCCGGCGCCACGGGCGAGGCGATCTCGCTGGTCTGCGCCGACGAGGTGCCGCTGCTTGCGGCCATCGAAACCCTGACCAAGAAGACGCTGGAACGCGACGAGGAGCCCGGCTTCGAGCCCGACCATCGCGTGCCGCTGACCGGCGTCGGCCCGGCCGTGGCGAAAAAGCCGAAGAAGCCCAAGGTCGCGGGCGGACGCGGCGGCAAGGGCGTGCCGTCGAACTGGGTCGGATTCGATGAGGGCGCAGCCAAGCCAGCCCGTCGTGGGCCGCCGCGTGGCACGGCCAAGCCCGCCGCCAGGCCGGCCGGCAAGCCGCGCGCCCGCTGAGATCGGCATGCCCCGCCAGCGCGAAGCAATCCGCGATTTTCCCGGCAAGCGCTGGCTGAATGTCGTCCTGCGCACGATACATCTGGCCGGGATCGTCGTGCTCGGCGGCGGTTTGCTCGGCGCCGGCCATGTCGGCCTCGGGGCTGCCATCACCTTTCTCTCCGGCCTCGGCATGTTCGCCATCGACACCTGGGCCAATCCGGGCCATCTGCGCGAGGTAGCCGGCTTCGGCATGATCATCAAACTGGGGCTGGTCGGCCTGATGGCCATTCAACCTCACGTCGCCCTGCCAGTTTTCTGGCTGCTGCTGGTGCTCTCCACCCTGCTCTCGCACGCCCCCGGCGCCTTCCGGCATCGCAGCCTGTTCTAGCCGCGTCACATTTCATTACGAAACTTCAAACAGGCTCACAAAACGCGGGTCTAAGATGCCGATTCATCTTTCCGAAAGGTCGACCATGGGCATTCTCTGGACCATCGTTCTCGGTTTCGTCATCGGCGTCGTCGCCAAGCTCCTGCATCCCGGCAAGGAGAACATGGGCTTCATCGCCACCATCCTGCTCGGCATCGGCGGCTCCTTTCTGGCCGGCATCATCGGGCAGGCCATGGGCTGGTACCAGGCGGGCCAGGGCGCCGGCTTCATCGCCTCGGTCATCGTCTCCATCCTGTTGCTGGTCGTCTATGGCCGCATCCGCGGCGGGCGGTAAAGCCGGATGATCCTCGCGACCGACTGGGCGGCAACGACCGACGGACCGGGCGCCAGCTTGCGCGCCGAGTGCCGCAGCCTGGCGCGCAAACGGGCCCTGCTGGCGGCAGCGAGTTCGTTGATCCCGATTCCCGGGATCGATCTCGCCACCGACCTCACGGTAATGACCCACCTGATCCGCCGCATCAATGCCGAGTTCGGTCTAGATGAGGCCCAGATCGGTCGACTGAGCGGGCCGCAGCAGGCACTCGTGCAGCAACTGCTGACCCGGGCAGGCGGCACGCTGGCCGTCCGGCTGACCACGCCGGCCCTGCTCGGGCGTATCCTCGGTCTGGTCGGCATCCGGCTGACGGCGATGGAAGCGGCGCGCTTCGTCCCGGTCGCCGGCCAGATCGCCGCCGCCGGCATCGGCTACTGGTCGGTCAAGACCATCGCCCTGCGGCATATCGCCCATTGTGAAAAACTCGTCGCCCAACTCGAAGGGCGCCCGGAGAAGCCATGAAGAAGAAATCCCTCACCCTGCTCGCCGCTGCCCTGCTCTCGCTTGGCGCCCAGGCCGGCCCCCTGGTCGATCTCTCAGCCAACGCCAGTCTGCCGGCTGCCAACGACCTGATCGTCGCCACCGTCTATGCCGAAGCCAGCGGCAACAACCCGGCCGACCTGGCCCGCAAGGTGAACCAGGACATCGGCGAAGCGCTCAAGCTCATCAAGAGCAAATCCTCGATCTCGGCCAAGAGCGGCCAGCAGCACACCTACCCGGTTTACGGGCAGAACCAGAAGGTCGAGAACTGGCGCATGCGTTCCGAGATCATGCTCGAATCGAAGGATCAGGCCGGCGTCTCCGAACTGCTCGGCCAGTTGCAGCAGATGCGCCTGGCGGTCGGCAATGTCGTGCAGCAGCCTTCACCGGCAACCCGGCGTACGGTCGAGGATGCGGCGACCCGCGAGGCGATCGCTGCCTTCCAGGGCCGGGCGAAGCTGGTCGCCGAAGTCTTCGGCAAGCCCTACAAGATCAAGCAACTCCAGATTCAGCAGAACGGCAGCCATGCCCCGGTGCCGATGTTCAGGGCGAGCAAGGGGATGATGGCGGCCGAGGCGGCACCGATGCCGATCGAGGCCGGCGAAAGCCTGATCACGACGACGGTCAGCGGCCAGATCGAACTAGCGGACTGATCAGCCGCCCAGCTCGGCGCGCAGTTGGCTGATCATTGCGCGCAATTCGCCGACTTCGGCTTCCAGCCCATCCACCCGCGACTTGAGTTCGGCGATTTCCTGATTCGCCGAGCCGCCCCTTGTACCGGCGGGCGTCGGCTCGATTTCCGGCTGACCGCTCAGCAGGTGCGCCCAGCGATTTTCCCGCGAACCGGGCAAGCGCGGCAGTTCGACCGCCAAGCCGCGCCCGGCCAGTTCTTCGAGGAAAGCCTCGACCGAGGAAATGTCGGCGAACTTGTGCAGCCGCTCGCAATTCAGGCGGAGTTCACCTGCCGTCTGCGGGCCACGCAACATCAGCACCGTGAGCAGTGCCGAGGACTGGCTCGGTACGCCGAGCGTCTTTTCGAGGTGATGGACGAAACGCACCACCCGGCCGCCACTGACTTCCCCGACCAGATGATGTTCGCGCAAGGACTCCAGCGCCTGCTGAATATCGGCCTCGCTCAGTTCAAGCACCGGATTGCGGCTGGTCTTCTGGTTGCAGCCGGCTTGCAGCGCGTTAAGCGAGAGCGGATAAGTATCGGGTACCGTGCGCTGTTTCTCGACGAGGGTGCCGAGGACGCGGGTTTCAATCAGGGAAAGAACGGGGATATCGGTCATGAAGAAATGTTCCGGTGAAACGTGATCAATCGGGCAAGCCACCGCTGCGCAGCCAGGCACGGTAAAGCCGCAGGGCGACATGGGCATCGTTGGCGGCGTAGAGGATTTGCCGTTCGTTGAGAACCCGGCTCGCCCAGTTGCTGGTGCCGGTCTTCTTGGATTTCTGCAGTTTCTGGCCGAAGAAATGGGCGACCGCCACCTTGGCGCCAACCGTCCCCTTGTGGCCCGGCCCGCGCAGCTTCTCGCCGAGATCGAGGACATTGGCAAGACGGATGCCGAGGCGCGTCTGCAGGACACTGCGGTCATTGCCCAGGCCGAAACCGACCTTGAGCACGGCCGGCGATTCGAGGATGGCCTTGAGGGCCGAATGGTCGCCGCCGGGCAATATCTGGAACAGCCACGCATGCTCGTCGGTCGCCAGCTGGACGAGATGCGGGCCAGTCGATTCCTCGCCCTTGCGGAAGGTCGGTTTCGATTCGGTATCGAAGCCGATGGCATCGCGCGCCATCAGCGCGGCTTGCGCCGCGGCTGCTGACTCGGCGCAATTGACCAGCGTCACGCGGACCAGCGGAATCCCTTCGTAGGGCGGCAGTTCGGCTTCGGCCAGGGCTGCCCGGCTCATCACGACATCGCTCAAGCCAGGCGCTCCCGCAGCCAGTCGCCGATCGCCTCGATTTCCTCGATACAAACGGAGTGTGGCATCGGGTATTCGTGCCAGCCGACGGCATAGCCGCGTTGCAGCAGGAAATCGCGCGCCATCTTGCCCAGTTGCGGCGAGACGACATCGTCCTCGGTGCCATGCCCGGCGAAAACCGGAATCGCCCGATTGGCCTCGGTCGCCTCGCGCTCGACCAGTTCGACGGTGGGCAGGTAGGTCGACAGAGCGATCAGCCCGGCCAGGGGCTCGGGATGGGTCAGCGCCGTCGTGTAGGCGACCGCGCCGCCCTGCGAGAAGCCGGCCAAGAAGATGCGCTGGCTCGGGATACCGCGCTCGTTCTCGCGGGCGATCAGGGCGCGGATCGCCGCCCGCGACTCCACGATGCCGGCCTCGTCGATGCGACGGCTATTCGGCTCCAGCGAGATGATGTCGTACCAGGCCGGCATGACGTAGCCACCGTTGCAGGTCACCGGGATGGCCGGGGCGTTAGGAAAGACGAAGCGCACGCCGTGCCTCTCGGCCAGACCGAGTTCGGGCACCACCGGAACGAAGTCCGAGCCGTCGGCACCCAGGCCGTGCAGCCAGATCACCGCGTATTGCGGGTTGCTGCCGTGTTCGATTTCATAGCCTTGCATGCGGATTCCTTGTCAGCCCAGTTCCGGGAAGAGTACATCGGTGAAGCCGAAGCGCGTCAGGTCGCGCATCCGCGTCGGATAGAGGCGACCGATCAGGTGGTCGCATTCGTGCTGGACGACGCGGGCGTGAAAGCCCTCGACGCTGCGATCGATCGGCGTCCCGTGCGGGTCGAATCCCTGGTAGCGGATGCGCGTGAAGCGCGGTACCTCGCCGCGCAGGCCCGGCACCGAGAGACAGCCTTCCCAGCCCGGTTCCTCGTCAGCGGCGAGCGGCGTGATGACCGGATTGATCAGGATGGTTTCCGGCACCGCCTCGGCATCCGGGTAACGCTCGCTTTTCGCGAAGCCGAAGATCACCACCTGCAGCCCGACCCCGATCTGCGGCGCCGCTAGGCCGACCCCGCCGGCCGCCGCCATGGTGTCGAACATGTCATCGATCAGTTCAGCCAGCGCCGGTGTCGCGAAATCGACCACCGGGCGGGCGATTTCGAGCAGGCGCGGATCGCCCATGCGGAGAATGCTTCTGACTGCCATCGAGGTATCCTTGCGGTTCTAGCGACAAGCAAGTGTATGGGATCAGGCATGCGGAAAGGAATCCTTGGCCGGCTGAAAAAGCTGCTCGCTGCGAAGAAAGCGCCGCTTTCCGATATCGAGCAGGCGCGCCAGCTGATCGCCGCCATCGACCGTGGCGGCATTCCGCTCAACCCCGCCCGCGTCAACGCCATCGCGCGCAATCTCGGCCTGGAGGTTTCGCGAAAAGCCCCGGTGGAAGAGACGATCGAACGCCTGCGCAAGGCTGTCGAACGCGCCGCCTGACCGAACAGCATCAATATTTTCAGTGCCTTACGCCGTTTTTGGCACGACAGGGCGTACACTGTCGGCCTCACGCATCAACCGCCACCCGCCGGGCCGCCCATCAGCCACGCGCTTGCCGCCCGCCCCGCCCTTCCCGAAAGACACAGCCTTCCATGCACCCGATTCACGACGTCGACGCCCTCCTCTTGCTCGCCACCGCCCTTTCCGCCAAGCGCCGCCCGGCCGAACCGGTGGAGATCATGGCCGCCATCGACCTGATCAACGGCAACATCCCCGCCGAGGCCAAGCTGGCCGAAGCCATCGCCCGCCTCGCCGTGCACGGCCTGCTCTGCGGCTCGGCCGACGGCCTGGCGCTGACGCCGGCCGCTCAGGACATCATCGAGAAGCTGCCGCGTAAAGCGGAGAATGAAGAACGCCTGTTCAGCATCCGCGACCAGTTGTCGATGCATAACGCCAAGGTGGAAAGCCCTGCCATCGATATCAGCGTCGATGCCCTGCGTGCCGCCTTGCTCGCCCATCGCGCCGCCGCGGCGAGCACTGCCAAGAACCTGCTGGTGCCGAAACCGAAGCCGGAAGACAAGTCGCAATCCCGTCCCGGCCAGCGCCAGCGCAAGCCGATGCCGGCCCGCAAGCGTAAGGGCTGATCGAGCGTGAGCGATACCGAACAGATGACCGCGCAGGGTTTCGATACCCTGCCGCTGAGCCCGGCCATGCTGGCCAACCTGGCCCAGCTGGAATACCGGACGATGACGCCGATCCAGGCTGCCAGCCTGCCGCTGGCGCTGGCCGGCCATGACCTGATCGCGCAGGCCAAGACCGGCAGCGGCAAGACCGCCGCCTTCGGCCTGCCCCTGCTCGCCCGGCTGGACCCGAAGAATTTTGCCGTGCAGGCCATGGTGCTCTGCCCGACGCGCGAACTGGCCGACCAGGTGACGCAGGAAATCCGCCGCCTTGCCCGCTTCGAGGGCAACATCAAGGTGCTCTCGCTGGTCGGCGGCTCGACCCTGCGCAACCAGGCGACCAGCCTGGAAAACGGCGTCCATATTGTCGTCGGCACGCCCGGCCGCGTCATGGATCACATGGAACGCGGCTATCTCAAGCTCGACGCGCTGAACACGCTGGTCCTCGACGAGGCCGACCACATGCTCGACATGGGCTTCCACGACGACATCGCCTATGTCGCCAAGCGCTGCCCGGCCCAGCGCCAGACCCTGCTCTTCTCGGCCACCTACCCGGAAGGCATTGCCCGATTGGCCGGCCAGTTCCTGCGCAATCCGCAGGAAGTGAAGCTGCTCGAACAGCACGCCGAGAGCAAGATCCGCCAACGCTTCTACGAGGTCGACAACGAGGAACGCCTCGAAGCCGTCGCCAAGCTGCTCAAGCACTATCGCCCGCTCAGCACGCTGGCTTTCTGCAACACCAAGCAGCAATGCCGCGACCTGCTCAATGTGCTGCGCCACCACGGCATCCACGCCCTGACCCTGAACGGTGACCTCGAACAGCGCGAGCGCGACCAGGTACTGATCCAGTTCGCCAACAACAGTTGCTCGGTGCTCGTGGCGACCGACGTCGCGGCGCGCGGCCTCGACATCGCCCAGCTCGAAGCGGTGATCAACGTGGACCTGACGCCGGACCCGGAAATCCATGTCCACCGTATCGGCCGCACCGGCCGTGCCGATCAGGAAGGCTGGGCCTTCAGCCTGTGCAGCCCGAACGACCGCCGGCGCATCGCCGCCATCGCCGAGTTCACGGGCAGCAAGCCGGAGATGCATGCCATCGCCGAACTGCAACCGGCCGACGAAGCGCCGCTGGTGCCGCCGATGTCCACCCTGCTCATCCTCGGCGGGCGCAAGGACAAGATCCGCCCCGGCGACGTCATGGGCGCCCTCGCCGCCGAAGCCGGCCTGAGTCGCGAGCAGGTCGGCAAGATCACCGTCACCGACCAGACGACCTACGTCGCCGTTGCCCGCAGCGTCGCCCGCGATGCCGTGCGCAAGCTCGGCGCCGGCAAGCTCAAGGGGCGTGCAGTCAAGGTCAAGACACTGTAGGGCAGTCAGTCATTACTACCGGCCGGCGCCCACAACGCCGGCCCGCCCGCAGCCAGATGACTGAGATAGACCCGGACATCGAATTCGAGCTGGTGGTAGTCCGCTTCCATGTGCCGGCACAGCTGGTAGAAATGCTTGTCGTGCGCGCTTTCCTTGAAGTGCGCCAGTTCATGCACGACGATCATGCGCAGAAAATCCTCGGGCATGTCGCGGAACACCGTCGCCACGTGAATTTCGCGCTTGCTCTTGAGCTTGCCGCCCTGCACCCGCGAGATGGTCGTGTGGGTACCCAGCGCATTGCGGATCACGTGCATCTTGCTGTCGAAGGCCACTCGGCTGAGCTGCCCGACATTGCGCATGAAGGCATTCTTCATGTCCTGCACGTAGTCGAACAGCGCCTTGTCGGTTCGCACTTCATGTGCGAGCGGATATTTCCGGTGCAGGGCCGCGCCGAGCCGGCCCTCGGCAATCATCCGCTGAACCGGCGCGACCAGTTCGGCCGGATAGCCGGCCAGGTAATTCGGGGCGGGCGCCGGCTTCATGCCACCTACTCGCCCGTAGACCGCCGCCCGGCCTTGATCGCAGCCCGTCGCCCCTTGCTCTCCAGGCGCCGCTTGACCGAGCCGTGGGTCGGCTTGGTCGGCCGCCGCAGTTTCGGAACGGCCGCCACGCTGTTGACCAGCAATTCCAGGCGACGCATCGCTTCGGCCCGGTTCTTCTCCAGGCTGCGGAATTCCTGCGCCTTGATCACCACAACGCCCTCCTTGCTGATCCGCTGATCGCCCAGTTTCAGCAGGCGCTCGCGAATCTCAACGGGCAGCGACGAGGCCACAATGTCAAAACGCAGATGCACCGCGTTCGACACCTTGTTGACGTTCTGGCCGCCCGCCCCCTGCGCGCGAATGGCAGTGATCTCGATTTCATCGGGAGGAATCGTCAGCGTGGGGCGCATGCGGCGGAGTTTTGCAGAGAGGGCAGGGCGCCCAAATATAACAGCGCAGGCGATAATCGCCCCTTTCGATCCATCGCCCCGCTCCATGGCCCGCTACCAGCACATTCTTTTCGATCTCGACGGCACCCTTATCGACTCCGCCCCGGCCATCCTGGCCAGCTTCCGGAATGCCTTCGCCCAGTCCGGCATCACCCCGGTCCGCGCCATCGACGAAAGCATCATCGGCCCGCCGCTGACCGAAACCCTGCAACTCCTTTCCGGCAGCCAGGACCCCGCGCTGATCGCCCGCCTGGCTGATGCCTTCAAGGCCAGCTACGACAGCGAAGGCTACAAGGCCACCGCCGCCTTCGACGGCGTCGGTGCCCTGCTCGCCGAACTGGCCGCCGCCGGCCTCACCCTCTCCATCGCCACCAACAAGCGCATCCACCCCACCCGCCTGATTCTCGAGCATCTGGGCTGGCGCGACCACTTCGCTCACATCTACGCCCTCGACCTCTTCCCCGAACGCCTGCCCGACAAAGCCACCATGATCGGCCGCCTGCTGGCCGACCTGGCAATCCCGAAAGACGCTGCCATCTACATCGGCGACCGCAGCGAAGATGGCGAATCCGCCGATGCCAACGGCCTCCCCTTCATCGCCGTAACCTGGGGCTATGGCAGTCTGACGGCGGGTGAGATGCGTGAGGAATGGCGAATGGCAGCAAGGCCGGAAAGGCTGAGGGAGATGTTGTTAGTGGGATAAGATGAATTGGGACGGCAGCCAAGGCATCGGTAAAGAGATGAGATGAGGAACTTCTTCAGCTTATGCCTTGGACACAAAACCGGGCATTGCTCGTTTCATGAATTCATCAAACAAAGGAACCGTGAATGCAATATCACCATAGGCCGGGCTATAAATCATGCCTTTCTTGATTAGCTTGGCACGTACGGGCCCGATGCTATTCACCTTAACGCCCAGACAGGCTGCAATATCTCCTGATCGACTAGCTTCGGGTCCCAGTTCGGCCATGGCGCGAAGGAAATTTTTTTCTCCAGGTGTCAGCCGATCGAATCGTACGCGAAAGAAATTCTGGTCTAGACGTCGAACCACTGTTTCTGCTGCCGACTGCACTACATCAAGTTCAATGGGACTAGTTTCAGCGAGATTCCACGTTTGATATCCCCATTCTTGAATGAAATATGGATAGCCCTTAGTCAATCGATAGGTTTCGGCCAGCGCCGTATCCGATATCACCACCCCTGCAGCCAGTGCAGGCTCACTGATCGCCTTGTTCGAATCGGTTTCTGAAAGTGCTCCGACATCAGGGAAAGAAAACAGGCGTTCAGCATAGGACTTCGATTCGCCCGCCAACCCTGGCAAAACGGGCAAACCTGCGCCTAGCAAGACAACCGGTAGCTGACGCTGCTGCATCCTATGCATGGCCATAATGACCGCACCCAACTCTTTCTGAGTCAAATATTGGATTTCGTCGATCAAGATTGCGACGGCAGATTTTTTTTCCTTGGCGGCATCGCCCAGAGCCTCGAACAGATTGGGCAGATCGATTTCAATATCACCGCTATCCGCCGCGCCTGTTTCCGGATCGATATCGAGACCGACCTCAAGATCACCCATCTTGACCTTCAATCCGCCCAGAAAACTGCGCAGCACTCGCAGGCCACGCTTAACGCGGTCTCCCGCCAGAGCCAATCGATCCAACTCGAAAAATACTGTCTTTAGCGGTGCAGCGATCAAAGGGCCAAGCGCCTTGTCTTCGTGCGCTTCGATTAGTACTGTACGGTAACCAGCTTCCTGTGCCATGCGCCGCACTTCATTGAGCAACACAGTTTTTCCAACGCCGCGCAGCCCTGTCAGCATCAGACTCTTTTCTGGCTTGCCGAGAAATACCCGCCCCAGCAGGATACGAACTTGTTCCAGAATAGGAGCGCGCCCAGCCAGTTCAGGAGGTGGCGAGCCTGCGCCGGGCGAAAACGGGTTTTTGATCGGATCCATGTTCTATCAAGTTATAAATAGTTCTACTCGAATTCTATTAGAACTTTATAGAAGCCGCCACATGCACTGTATTCAACCCCGAAAAACACAGGCGCAAAAAAGCCGGCCCACGGCCGGCTTCGGGGAAAGCAGCAACGCTTACTTGGCAGCAGCGGCGTCAGCCTCGCACTTCTTCATGAAAGTCGTCTTGGCGGCGCCAGCCAGCGGCTTGCCATTCTTGCCAATGGCCTTTTCTTCACAGCCAGAGGCAGAGGCTGCACCACCTTCGCACTTCTTGATGAAGGAGGCCTTGGCAGCACCGGCCAGCGGCTTGCCGTTCTTATCCACGGCCTTCGATTCACAACTACCAGCAGCCGGCGCGGCGGCCGGGGCCTGAGCATGGGCGAGGTTGATGGCAAACAGGGCTACCAGGGCTGCAGCGAAGATCTTTTTCATTTCCGATTGACTCCTCTAGGGTGGAAGGCATGTCGCCTTGGGCACTCAACGTGCGAGCGCCCCAACGCGTTGACGTTTGAATAAATCTTTACAAACGCGCTGATTCTACGCCGCCCGCTTCTGTTGTGCAGCGGCTTCTTCGCGGGTCCGCCGGGCTTCATCGAGCAAGTAACGCTGGTAGTCCTCGAGGTCGCCATCGAAGGGACCGACACCCCCCTTCGAGACCAGCCAGAATTCGTCGCAGACCGAACGCAGCAGCGCCCGGTCGTGGCTGACCAGCATGACGGTGCCTTCGAATTCGTTGAGGGCCACGGCCAGGGCCTCGCGGGTATTGAGGTCGAGGTGGTTGGTCGGTTCGTCGAGCAGCAACAGGTTGGGCCGCTGCCAGACCAGCATGCACAGCACCAGCCGTGCCTTTTCGCCGCCGCTCATGGTGCCGACGGCCTGCTTGACCATGTCGCCACCGAAATTGAAGTTGCCGAGGAAGTTGCGCAGTTCCTGCTCGCGCCCCGGCACATTACTGCGCCCGGCGGCGATGGCTTCCTTGGCCAGCCGCACCATGTGTTCGAGCGGCGTGTCCTGCGGCCGCAATACGTCGAGTTCCTGCTGGGCGAAATAGCCGATGTTGAGCCCCTTGCCTTCGGTGACTTCGCCGCTGATCGCCTTGAGATCGCGGGCGATGGTCTTGACCAGCGTGGACTTGCCCTGGCCATTGGCGCCGAGGATGCCGATCCGCTGGCCGGCCATCACCGAGCGGTTGATGCCGCGCACGATGACGGTCGGCGGCGTGCCTTCCGGCGCCTCCTCGGGCGGCGGGTAGCCGATGACGGTATCGACCATCGAGAGCATCGGGTTGGGCAGGTTCTGCGGCTCCTGGAACTCGAAGCTGAACTCTGCATCGGCCAGTACCGGCGCACTTTTCTCCATGCGCTCCAGCGCCTTGACCCGGCTCTGCGCCTGCTTGGCCTTGCTCGCCTTGGCCTTGAAACGATTGATGAAGGACTGCAGGTGGGCGATCTTGTCGGCCTGGCGGGCCAGCGTCGCCTGCTGGAGCAGCATCTGCTCGGCGCGCATGTCCTCGAACTTGCTGTAGTTGCCGCCGTAGCGGACCAGCTTGGCGTTGTCGATGTGCAGCGTGACCTGCGTGATGGCGTCGAGGAATTCGCGGTCGTGGCTGATCATGACCAGGGTGCCCGGGTAGCGCTTGAGCCAGGCTTCGAGCCAGACCAGGGCATCCATGTCGAGGTGGTTGGTCGGTTCGTCGAGCAGCAGGATGTCGGACGGGCACATCAGGGCGCGCGCCAGCTGCAGGCGCATGCGCCAGCCGCCGGAGAAGCTGTCGACCGGGTCACGCAGTTCCGAAACCTTGAAGCCGAGACCGAGGATCAACGCCTGGGCGCGCGCTTCGGCATCGTGTTCGCCGGCATCGTTGAGCGCCATGTAGGCCTCGGCCATGCGCATGCCGTCGTCGCTCGCTTCGGCCTCGGCCACCTCGTTGCGGGCGGCGAGCAGGGTGGTGTCGCCATCGATGACGAAGTCGGTGGCGCTCTGCGCCGTCTCCGGCATGTCCTGGGCGACCTGGGCCATGCGCCATTGGGTCGGGATCGAATAGTCGCCGCCATCCTCATGCAGCGAGCCGTTGAGCAGGCCGAACAGGGTCGACTTGCCGGCGCCGTTACGGCCGACCAGGCCGACCTTCTCGCCGGGGTTGATGGTGACGGACGTCTTGTCGAGCAGCGTCTTGGTACCACGGCGCAGGGTTACGTTCTTGAGGATGATCATGACGGCACTTTCGGAAGGGCCGGAGATGATACCTATCCGAAGACAGCCCGGCGAAGGATATTTCCCCGGACCGGGGCACTACGGGGCTACTGGATAATGAACTTGGTGAACAGCGCTTCCTTGACGCCGTTTTTCTCGTTGCTATGAATCACATGATTCACGGCTTCGATGATCTCCTCGACCAGTTCCTTCTTGCCGGGCAGCGTGCGCAGGTGGCCGGGATCCTTGCCGGAAAGAAGCAGGATGATCTCGTGCTGGATCTTCGGCCGGAAAAGTCCGAGTTCATGCCCGGCTTCCGGGGTTGCGGTTTCCAGGATCAGGCCGAAATGGAGATAGGTGCTGTTCCCCAGGTTGACGGTGAAGATCAGCGGCTCAGGGCCGCTCGCACCGCCGTGGTCGCCACCGGCCAGCAAGGGCCCGCAAGCGAGGACGGCAATCAAGGCGACGATGGTCTGGCGAAGGAACTTGGCGAAGCGAGGCATGGCAAACCCGGATCCAGGACGAGAAGATTCCGACATTATGCCGGTTTGTTGCTGCGCCGCAGCATATAGACGTAGAGCGATTCGACCCGCTCGCGCGCCCACGGCGTACGGCGCAGG
>JAEUOD010000082.1 GCA_016791065.1 Dechloromonas sp.
GCCCCTGTGCCATAATCCGCTCAAATTTTCGAGGTACCCCATGGACGACAACAAGGCAAAAGCACTCGCTGCAGCACTGCAACAGATCGAAAAGCAGTTCGGCAAAGGCTCCATCATGAAGATGGGCGATGCCGAGATCGATGAAGGCATTCAGGTCGTGTCCACCGGTTCGCTCGGCCTCGACATCGCGCTTGGCGTCGGCGGCCTGCCGCGCGGCCGTGTCGTCGAAATCTATGGTCCGGAATCCTCGGGCAAGACCACGCTCTGTCTGCAGGTCGTTGCCGAAATGCAGAAACTCGGTGGCACTGCAGCCTTCATCGACGCTGAACATGCGCTCGATCCGCAGTACGCCCAGAAGCTCGGCGTCAACGTCGGCGATCTGCTGATCTCGCAGCCCGATACCGGCGAGCAAGCCCTCGAAATCGCCGACATGCTGGTCCGCTCCGGTTCGGTCGACATCATCATCGTTGACTCGGTCGCCGCCCTCACCCCTCGCGCCGAAATCGAAGGCGAGATGGGCGACCAGATGGTCGGTCTGCACGCCCGCCTGATGAGCCAGGCCCTGCGCAAGCTGACCGCCAACATCAAGAAGACCAATACGCTGGTCATCTTCATCAACCAGATCCGGATGAAGATCGGCGTCATGTTCGGTTCGCCGGAAACCACCACCGGCGGCAACGCGCTGAAGTTCTACGCCTCCGTCCGCCTCGACATCCGCCGCATCGGCTCGATCAAGAAGGGGGACGAGGTGATCGGCAGCGAAACCAAGGTCAAGGTCGTCAAGAACAAGGTTTCTCCCCCGTTCCGCGAAGCCATTTTCGACATCCTTTACGGCGAGGGCATTTCCCGCCAGGGCGAAGTCGTCGAAATGGGCGTCGCCCACAAGCTGGTCGACAAGTCCGGTGCCTGGTATGCCTACAAGGGCGAGAAGATCGGCCAGGGCAAGGACAACGCCCGCGAATTCCTCAAGGCGCATCCGGAAATTGCCGCCGAGATTGAGGCCGGCATCCGCGAGGCGGCCAGCACGACCGTGATCAAGCCGACCAAGGCCAAGGTCGATGCCTGACCTGCGCGTGCGTGCCCTGCAACTCCTGACCCGGCGCGACCATAGCCGGGCCGAGTTGCGGAGCAAGCTCGCTGCCTACGCCGAAGGCGAGGAGGAGTTGGAGGCCGTGCTCGATTCCTTGCAGCAACAGCGACTGCTCTCCGACCATCGCTTTGCCAGTCAGCGTGTCGTGGCACGGGCCGGGCGTTATGGCAATGCCCGGTTGAAGCAGGAGTTGCGACAATGCGGCGTCAGTGATGACGACATCGCTGCGGCCCTGCCCGAGGGCGGCGACGAGGCCGCGCGTTGCCAGTCGGTCTGGCAACGCAAGTTCGGTGAATTGCCGAAATCGGCCGAAGAGCGTGCGAAGCAGATGCGTTTCCTGCAATATCGCGGCTTTTCCGGCGAAGCCATCCGCCGGGTCATGCGCGGAGAAAACGAATGAGCATTCCCGATAACGCCGCCTGCCTTTCGGCCAACAATCTGAAAAAGCGCTACAAGGCGCGCACTGTCGTCGAAGACGTCTCCTTCCAGGTCAAATCCGGCGAAGTGGTCGGCCTGCTCGGTCCGAACGGCGCCGGCAAGACCACCTGCTTCTACATGATCGTCGGCCTGGTACCGGCCGATGGCGGCGAGGTCTATATCGACGACGAGCGGATGACCCATCTGGCGATGCACAGCCGGGCACGGCTTGGCCTCTCCTATCTGCCGCAAGAAGCCTCGGTATTCCGCAAACTCAATGTCGAGGAAAATATCAAGGCTGTCCTCGAATTGCTCAAGCTGCCTGAAAAGGAACTCAACGAGCGCCTGGAGGGGCTACTCGGCGAGCTTCACATCGGCCACGTTCGTCATGTCAATGCAGCGGCCCTTTCCGGTGGCGAGCGGCGACGCGTCGAAATCGCCCGTGCCCTGGCGACTGACCCGCGTTTCATCCTGCTCGACGAACCGTTTGCCGGTGTCGACCCGATTGCCGTGCTGGAAATCCAGAAAATCATCCGCTTTCTCAAGGAGCGCGGTATCGGTGTCCTGATTACCGATCACAACGTACGCGAGACGCTCGGTATCTGCGATCACGCCTACATTATCAACGCCGGTCGTGTGCTGGCCGCTGGACGGCCGGACGAAATCGTCGATAATGAAAGCGTACGCAGGGTTTATCTCGGCGAGCACTTCAAGCTCTGACCGACCAGAAGCGTCCGACCCCAACCCATGAAGCCGGCACTCCAACTAAAACTATCGCAACACCTTGCCCTGACGCCCCAGTTGCAGCAGTCGATCAAGCTGTTGCAACTGTCGACCGTCGAGATGCAGCAGGAAATCGAGCGCTACCTGCTCGAGAACCCCATGCTTGAGCGGGATGACGATCACCCGACCGAGAGCTACGCTTCAGCGCAACAGTTCGATTCACCCCAGACCGCCGAGGGTGAGCGTGAGCAACGCGTCGAACGCGAAGAGCGCGACGCTCATGACGACCGCGAGCAGGAAGTGCCGTCGGCACCTTCCGATGTCGATGATGACCGCTGGAGTTCGGATGCCGGTACATTCACTGGTGCCGGGCGCGACGAGGATGACGATAGCGACGCCCAGGACATCCATGCCGGCACGGTAAGCCTGCGCGATCATCTTGGCTGGCAATTGGGCATGACCCAGCTTTCGGAGCGTGATCGCGCCCTTGTCCGCTTCCTGATCGAAGCGCTGGACGATGATGGCTATCTTTCCGCTTCTCTGGAAGAGTTGCTGGAGACGCTACCGCCCGAGTACGAGGTTGAAATCGAGGAACTGGAGATCGCGCTTCACCATATCCAGCATTTCGATCCGACCGGTATCGGGGCACGGAATCCGCGTGAATGCCTGGCATTGCAGTTAAAGGCCATGCCGAAATGCTACGACCAAACGCTGGCATTGACCATCGTCGACAAGCATCTCGAACTACTTGCCGCCCGCGATTTCGCCAAAATCCGTCGCCTGACCGGCTGCGACGATGAGGACCTGAAGGCGGCCCATGCCCTGATTACCAGCCTCAATCCCCGCCCAGGTGCCGAGTTTGCCCAGGCTGAGGCGCGTTACATCACGCCCGATGTCATCGTGAAGAAGCTCAAGGGCAAGTGGACCGCCTATATCAATCCGGATGCCTACCCTCGCCTGCGCATCAATCGCCTCTATGCCGAAATTCTCGCCAAACAGCGTCGCGGCAACGGCAATCTGACCGGCCAGTTACAGGAGGCGCGCTGGCTGATCAAGAACGTGCAGCAGCGCTTCGACACCATTCACCGTGTCACCCAGGCCATCGTCGACCGTCAGCGGCAGTTCTTCGAGCATGGCGAAGTCGCCATGCGGCCGCTTGTCCTGCGCGAGATCGCCGACATCCTCGGTCTGCACGAATCGACTGTATCGCGCGTCACCAGCCAGAAATACATGGCGACGCCGCGCGGCATCTTCGAATTGAAATACTTCTTCGGCAGCCATGTCGCTACCGATACCGGCGGAGCCTGTTCCGCCACCGCCATCCGTGCCCTGATCAAGCAATTGATCGGTGCGGAGGACGGCAAGAAGCCCTTGTCGGATAGTCAATTATCCGAAATACTAGGCCAGCAGGGAATCGTTGTAGCCCGACGCACGGTTGCCAAATACCGCGAATCGCTCAACATCCCGCCGGTCAATTTACGCAAGACCCTGTAG
>JAEUOD010000123.1 GCA_016791065.1 Dechloromonas sp.
CCCAGCCCCGGCCCCGGTCAGCCCGGCCGCTCCGGCCGGTGCCAGCAACGACATCACCCGCCAGATCAAGGGGTGGGCCGCCGCCTGGGCGGCCAAGGACTACAGCGCCTACAGCGCCTACTATGCCCGCAGCTTCGTGCCTTGGGGCGGCCTGAGCCAGGAAGCCTGGGCCCAACTGCGGCGCAGCCGGCTCCAGACGCGCGAGAACATTGCGCTCGACCTGCAGGACCTGCAGGTGCAAATGGAAGGAACGGAGCGGGCGCGTGTCGTCTTCCGCCAGACCTACCGGTCGGATGCCTACAGCGATACGGTGCAGAAGACGCTGGAGATGGTGCGGGTCGGCGGTCAGTGGCTGATCGAGCGCGAGATCTCGGTGCCCTGTGCCGGGAATACCGTGGGTGGCTGCAAGCCGACGAAGTAATCGGTGCGTCCGAGCAATGAAAAGGCCATGCCCGGAGGCATGGCCTTTTTGTGTTTATGGCGGCTTGAGACTCAGGCCGCTTCGACCGGCGCGATGAAGACGTAACCCTGCGAGCGCAGGGTCTTGATGAAGCCGCTGCCGTCGGCTTGCTGACCCAGGATGCGCCGGATCTGGCTGACATGAACGTCGATGATGCGGTCGTAGGGAATGTATTCCCGCTTGAGCACGCGCGACAGATGCTCGCGCGACAGCGGTTCGAACGGATGTTCGAGGAAGGCGGAGAGCAGGGCGAAGCCCGAGACGCCCAGTGGTGCCGGCTTGCCGTCGGCCTTGAGCAGTTCGCGCGAGGCGGTGTCCAGCGTCCAGTGGCCGAAACGCAGGCGGCGTGCGTCACCGCGTGCCGCAGCGCTCTGGCGCGTCTGGCTGCGTCGGAGCAGGCCGCGGACGCGGGCGAGCAATTCGCGCATGTTGCAGGGTTTGGGCAGGAAGTCGTCAGCGCCGATCTCGATGCCGATGATGCGTTCAATCTCGTCGGAGCGCGTCGAATGGATCAGGACCGGGATTTCCGATTGCTGGCGCAGTTGGCGCAATAGCTCCATCCCGTCGGCATCGGGCAGGCTCAGGTCAAGAATGATCAGGTCGGGGCGGGATTCCAGCAGGCGCCACATCGACGCGCCGTTCTCGGCGAAAATACTTTCGATTCCTGCGGTAGCCAATGTCGAACCAAGAACGTGGCAGGTCGCCGGGTCGTCCTCGACGATGAGCGCAGTCTGACGCATATACGTTAGTCATAGCCGGGCATGAAGAAGGGCGAATTGTAAACCAATGAAAAAGCGGGAGATAATCAAATTGAACCCGGTGTTAGCTATTTCGCAATACGCTGCTCATCAATAAACTAGCATCACACCGCTTTCCGGGTGCTCTCGCGGTCTCCCCGAATTTTCAACCTGCCAGCCGACGCCATGTCCGACCTGCCGACACTTGAAGCCTTCGATGTGCCCGATGCGGTCGCCCGCATGCTCGACCAGCCGGCGATCTGGCGGCAGGCGCTGGTCTTGTTCGTCCGTCACTTCGCCGACTGGGAGGCTGCCTGGACGAACTGCGTCGGGCGTGATGCCGAAGAAGTGCAGCGCGTCCACGCCTTGCGCAGCGGCGCCGCCAATGTTGGCGCCAAGGACCTGGCGGTCGTGGCCGGGCAACTCGAAGATGTACTCCGGCATGGGGGCGGCCAGGCGGCATCGGTCGACGCGCTGCGCCGGCAACTGCGCGAGGAGTATGGCCGGGCCTGGCGCGCGGCTGCGGCGTTTTGCCGGCATGCTTCCCCGGAGGCGATGCCATGAACGGCGGATCGTCCGGAACATCGCTGCGTTCGCGCCTGAGCGGCATACACGCTCGCGTTTTCTGGCCAGTCATGGCGGTGTTGGCCCTGTCCATCGCGCTGACCAGCGGCGGCTTGGCCTGGCGGGGCTTGCTCGAAGCCGGGCAGACCCGGCTGGCCTATCTCGGCCAGGCGCTGACGCCAGCCCTGCTGGCCGGCGATGCCAGTGCTGCCGGGAACCTGCTCGTGTCGCTCAGCACGCTGCCCGGAAGCGGCGCCGTCGCCGTCTTCAGGCAAGACGGGGCACCTTTCGTCGCGGTCGATAGCGATGGTCGGCTGGAATCCGATCCCGAGCCGCTGGCCGAGGCCGCGGCGGGGCACAGCATGGGCGGCGGTGCGCTGGTTTTCGTGTCGCCGCTGGTTGCGGATGCCAAGACATTTGGCTGGTTGCGCCTGCACACCGAACCCGCAAGCATCTATCCGCCGCTTCTGCTTCTGGTCGGTCTGCTGCTGGCGCAGGTTGCGCTGGCCGTGGTCGTCATGGTGCGGCTGCAGGCACGTCGGGTTGATCGATTGCTTTCACCGCTGAAAATGTTGAGCCGGAACATGGCCGAAGCCTCGGGCGGTCGCCTAGACATTCGCGCCGCACCTTGCGGCGTGCGCGAGATCGACCGCCTGGCCGATGGTTTCAACCAGATGATCGACCAGATCCGCGAACGCGATCACTGGCTGACCAGCCACCTGGGCAATCTCGAACAGAGCGTCGCCCAGCGCACCCGTGAATTACGGCAGGCCAAGGAGGCTGCCGAAGCCGGCAGCCGGGCCAAGAGCGAATTTCTGGCGACGATGAGCCACGAAATCCGGACGCCGATGAACGGCGTCCTCGGCATGACCGAACTGCTCAGCCACACCCGCCTGGAACCGACGCAACGCCAGTACGTCGAATCTGTCGAGCGCTCTGGTAAGCACCTGCTGGGCATCATCAACGACATTCTCGATTTCTCGAAAATCGAGTCGGGTCGTCTCGAACTTGAAGCGGCCGATTTCGACCTGCGCCTGTTGCTCGACCAGTCGCTGGAAATGTTCGCCCAGGCTGCCCGCCAGAAGGGGCTGCTCCTGCACGCCGATTTGCCGGCCGGGCCGCTGGCGGTACGGGGGGATGCCCTGCGCCTGCGCCAGGTGGTGACCAATCTGCTGGCCAATGCCATCAAGTTCACCGAGCACGGTCGGATCGTCCTCGGCCTGAGTGTCCGCGAGCAGGAGGGGGATGTGCTGGGCCTGAACCTTAGCGTCAGCGATACCGGCATCGGCATTCCCTCCGAGGCCCAGGAAAAGATCTTCGAGCATTTCGCTCAGGCCGATGGTGCGACCAATCGGCGCTATGGTGGTACCGGCCTCGGGCTGGCGATCTGCCGTCGGCTCATCAACATGATGGGGGGGCAGATTTCGGTGCAGAGCGTGCCGGACCAAGGGGCCTGCTTTACTGTCGAGTTGCTGCTGCCCCGCGGGCAATCCGTCGCGGTCGAGCAGGCGGGCTGCGCAATCAAGTCCGGCCGGGTCTTGGTGGTCGATGACAACCCGCTCAATCGCGACATCCTGCTCGAACAGGTCCGGCGGCGCGGCTTTCAGGCCGAACCGGCGAGTTCCGGCCTGGCGGCGATCGCCATGGCCCGGAGCGCGCTGGAAGAGGGCGAGCCGTATGCCCTGCTCATTCTCGACATGGAGATGCCGGACCGTTCAGGGCTCGACGTGGTCGGGGCGCTGCGCGCCGATCAGCGGCTGGCGGCGACGCGCATTCTCATTCTGAGTTCAGGCGGCGAACTGCCGGGGGTGGAGATTCGGAGTCATCTGGATATTTCCGCCTGCCTTGCCAAACCGGTCGATAGCGCGGGCCTGATGGCGGCCGTCGATGCAGCGCTCACCCGCCGTGCGTCCATCGCTGTATCGGGCGGGGCGGAAGCGGCTTCGCACCGTCGCCTGCGCGGGCATGTGCTGCTTGTCGAGGATAACGAAAGCAACCGGATTGTCGCCCAGACCCATCTCGAACGTTTCGGGTTGCAGGTCGATACGGCCGAGGACGGTCAGCAGGCCCTCGATCGCCTCGAAACAGGACATTTCGACCTGGTCATGATGGATTGCCAGATGCCCGTGGTCGATGGCTTTGCCGCGACCGCCGCGCTGCGCCTGCGGGAGACGGCGGGCGGGAGCCATCTTCCGGTCGTGGCGCTGACGGCCAATGCCATGCAAGGCGATCGTGAGCGCTGCCTGGCAGCAGGCATGGACGATTATCTGGCCAAACCCTTTAGCGGCGACGAGATGTTCGCCGTCCTGACGCGCTGGCTGCCGCTGGAACGCCGGCGTGAGCCGGGTCCGTCGTCGACCTTTGTTCCGGGAGAATTGGCTGAACCGGCCGATATTTCGGGGCCGCCGCTCGATCCCGTGGTGCTCGAGAATATTCGTTCGCTGGCGCCCGAGAAGGCGAACGAGTTGGTTCGCCAGCTGATCGGGGCCTACCTTGTGGCGGCCGGGCGCGAGTTGGAGCGTTTCGAACGCGGGTTGCTCGACGAGGCTTCGGTAGTCGTCGCCGCCGCTGCCCATGCGCTCAAGTCGAGCAGTTTCAATGTCGGTGCGATCAATCTGGCCGAGCGTTGCAAGGCGATCGAGCAATTGGCGCGCGAAGGCATGCTGGCCGAGGTGCAGCGTCGTGCCGAGGGCCTGCGGGCCGAATGGCTGCGGGTCGAGCCGGCCTTACGCGACATGTTGGCAGGGCTTTGAAAGGTCGCCCGGAATGATCCGACTCCTGGTCGCAGATGACGATCCGACGGTCGCCCTGCTCATGCATGCAGCCCTCGATGGCGACGGGTTCGCCGTGACGGTGGTCGATAACGGCCGTGCGGCGCTCGAATGTTACTTGGGGACGTGTTTTGATCTCGTCCTGCTCGACGTCGAGATGCCCGAGCTGGACGGCTTTGCAGTGGCAGCCGGGATTCGTCGCAGCGCCCGGCCCACGACACCGATCGTGCTGGTGAGCAGCCACGGTGATGCGGTATTCCTGGCTCGTGTCGCCGCGCTTGACGCGGACTATCTGGCCAAACCCCTTGCCTGGTCGACGCTGGGGCAGCGCTTGCGCAAGCTGCTGCCGGGAAAGCCATCGTCGCCCTGAGCGGACTCGGGCGTGCTGTTTCAGTATTCCTGGAGCATCGCTATTTCCGTGTCGGCGTGGCGCAGGCGGATCGCCAGGGAGCGGGAAATGGCTGTGAGCAGCGTGAGGGCCAGTTTTTTGTGTTCCTCGGCCAAAGCGTTGTACTGCTCCAGGGAGAGGACGAAGAATTCGGTTTCGGTGGCGGCAACCGCATCGTTGCCGCGTGGACGCCCGTCGAGGAAGGCGAGCCCGCCGAAGAAATCGCCGCGCCCGAAGGTGGCGATGTGGCGGGTGCGACCGGCGCCGAGTGGCGCGAAGATTTTTACCGAACCGCGCCGGATCAGATAGATCGCGTCGCCCGGTTCGCCGCGCGAGTAGACGGCGCTACCGGCGGCATAGGTCCGGCGTTCGAGCCGGGTTTCGAGGTCGGCCAGGGTCTCGTCCTTGCGATTCTTGAACAACTCCATTTCACCGAGTTGCAGCGCGGTTTCACGTACCGGCTGGGCGCGCTCTTCCTCGCCGAGAATGCGGTCCTCCACCCATTCGATGGCGCTGTCCAGTTCGTTGAAGAGGCGGACCGTCTCGGTGTTCTCCGTCACCCCGGTCTGGTCGAGGAATTCGCGCAGATTGCGGCCGTTCGGCAGTTTTTCGCGGACGTTGGAGAGCAGGAGCAGGGCCTTGCGCTCGGCCAGCGCGTCGCGCACCTGGTGCAGCATGTGCGCCGCCGTGACATCGACCGACTGGACACGCTTGAGGTCGAGGATGATGAAACTGCGCGTCTTGATTTCCGGTTCGAGCAGGCCGTAGAGCTGCTGCGTGGTGCCAAAGAAGAGACTGCCCTGCAGCGCGAAGATGACCGCCTGGTCGCCCTTCTGTTCGAGGATGCGGGTTTCCGATTCGGGACGGTGCCAGTTCGAGGACATCTGATTGACGTAGAACTTGTGGCGGACGACCGTGCCGCCGATCTGCTCGCGCAGGAAGAGGATGATGGCCATCGCCACGCCGACACCCGAGGCGGCGATCAGGCCGATGGTCAGGGCGACGACGACGACCGCGACGACCACCGCGAAATCGAAGACGGTGGCCGGAGACTGGATGAAGCGCAGGGGCTCGCGGTCGATCATGCGGACGCCGACCGCGATCAGGATGCCGGCCAGCGCCGGCACAGGTATCCAGGCGATGAAGTTGCCCAGCAGCAGGGCGAAGACGAGGGCGGCGGTGCCCTCGACAAGCCCCGAAGCGCGGGTCGTCGCGCCACTCGACAGGTTGATCAGGGTGGCACCCATGGTGCCGGCGCCGGGGATGCCGCCAACCGACGACGAGGCGACGTTGGCGATGCCTTGGGCGACCAGTTCGCGATTCGGGTTGTGCTGGCTGCGCGTCATCTGGTCGAGCACGACGCAGGTTTTCAGGGTGTCGATCGAGAGCAGGATGGCCAGCGTCAAGGCGCTGCCCATGAGGGCCGCGACCTGGGAGAGGCGCAGGTCGCCGATCTCGTGCCAGCGCCCGCTGATCGAGGCCAGGTAGCCGTCGCTGCTGGCACCGAGCGGGCCGATGACCAGCGGGTTGTCGGCCAGTTCGAGTAGCGAGGCATCCTGCATGGCCAGCCCGGCGAAGGTCAGGCCACCGGCCAACAGGCCGAGGATGGTGCCGGGGAGTTTCCGGGTCAGGCCCGGGCCGAGCAGCATCGCCGCGATCGTTGCGCCACCGATGGCAACCGCTCGCCAGTCCCAGAGCCACGGCGAGACGAGGACATGGTGCCAGGCGGTACCGCTCTCGGCGCCGACCAGCTTGCCGATCTGGCTGCCGATGATGATCAGGCCGACGCCGGTCAGGTAGCCGCTGACCACGGGGTAGGGAATGTACTTGATCAGGCGCCCGATGCCGACGACACCGAACAACACCTGGAAGAGGCCGGCCAGAATGCCGAGCATGAGCAGCATGAGGATGACGTTGCCTTCGGGCACGCCGTCGGCGACCAGGCTGATGGCGAAGGCGGAAAGCACGGCGGCAGCGGGGGCGCAGGGTGCGCTGATCAGGCGGTCTGTGCCGCCAAGGATCGAGGCGACGAGGCCGATCACGGTGGCGCCGACGATGCCGGCCAGGGCGCCAAGCGCCGCATGGCTGGGGCCGATGGCACCATAGACCGTGACCCCGAAGGCGATCGCGGCAGGCAGGGCGACCAGCATGGCGGCCAGTCCGCCCCAGAAGTCGCCGGTCATGTACAGCTTTCTGAGAAAGTCGCGCATCCCCAACCCCGATTCAATTTGGTTTTTTCAGGGATGTTAAACCTTCCTTGCCGCGACTGTCAGGGGGGCGTCGCTAGGAGTGACGATGAATCGCTTGGTTTCGGCCAACGCATGCGTGCAATAGTCCCCTGTCCTTCGTTGGTGCTGATTGAGAACTGCCAGTCCAGTCTGGCGCAGACCCGGCTGACGATGGAGAGGCCAAGGCCGTGTCCCGAACTGTGCTCGCCTTTGACATGCCGCTTCACCAGTTCCGGAAACCGCTCGTCGGGAATGCCGATCCCCGTGTCGATCACCTCAAAGCAGTCCTCTCGCAGGCAAACGCAAATGCTTCCCTGGCGGGTGTGGGCACAAGCATTTCTAACCAGATTGCTGACCAGGACATAAACCAGCGAGCGTTCGGCTGGCAGGATGGGAAAGGCACGGAAATCAGTCTTCAGTGTGACGTCCCGGCCGCTTAGCGATGGCAGGCAGTCAGCGGTCGCCTCTTCAATTACCTCGGCGAGGCTGCAGGCAAGGTCGCTCTCAGGACGCTCTTCGCGTCCAAGCAGCAACATGGCTTCTAGGATTTGGCCCATCCGGGCAGCGTGACGCTGGATGACTTCTATGCGTTGCTGTGCCATCGCCGGTTGTCCGGGAAGTTCGGCGAGCACTTCGGCCGCACCCATGATGATCGCGACTGGGGTGCGGAGTTCGTGGCTGACATCCGAAGCGAAATAGCTTTCGCGCTGCAGGACGCTGTAAAGCCGGTGTGCATAGCGGTCAAGCTCGCGAGCCAGATGGCCGATTTCGTCCTGCGGGTAGTCACCGGTGGCAAAGCTGGCGTGCTGTTCAGCTAGTTCGGGGGCGGATGCCTTGCTTGTCACCTCGCCGAGCAGGCGCAGGATCGGCTGCAGTACCTTGCGCGAGAGGTAATGACCGAACAGAAACGAAACTGCAGTCATCGCGATGGTTGCAATCAGCAACATCAGTGCGATTTGCTGCAGGTTGCTGCTGATGTAGGAGCGGTCGTACAGCAGCGTAAAGGGCTTTCCCTCGACATCGGAGACCAGTACGCTGAATTCCGAAACATCGATACTGCGGATTTCGATTGACTCGTCGCCAGGCGGTAACGGGCGGATGCCGCGAAGACGTTCGTCCGGCAGGAAGTAGCCGCGAATGAGGGCGCCGTTTGCAGGGCTGGCCTGAGGATTGACTGCGTGGCGGTAGCGGAAGCTTTCCAGTTCCGTGTGCAAGGCTCGCCGAATGGCGCGTTCCTCGATTTCGGCCAGCAGGCCGAAGGTGATCAGACTGAGCGTTGCGCTGACGATGAAGCCCAGCAGCAGAAACGGCTGGACCAGTTTTTCGCGCAGACTTTCATACGGATGCATTGTCCTGCGCCATGCGATAACCGAAGCCTCGTACCGTGTGGATCAACTGGCGTTCGAAGGGTTTGTCGACAGCATTACGCAGTGCATGCATATGAACGAGCAGGGCATGTTTGTCGCCCGCTTCATCTCCCCATATCTCACGGAAAATGGCTTTTTGCAGGACAACGTTGGGGGCATGTCGCATCAGTAGCGCCAGAATGCGGGTCGGAACCGGCGAGAGGGTGATCAACTGGCCGGCGCGCTCGATGCGCATGGTGCCGAGATCGAAGCGCAGATCACCGACCGACAGAACGGAACTTTCGGATTCAGGTCCGGCCCGTCGGATCAGTGCTCGAATCCGGGCGTCCAGTTCCCGCAGGGAGACGGGTTTCACAACATAGTCGTCAGCACCAAGATCGAGTGCCGATATCTTGATGTCGACGTCGTCTTGAGCGGTCAGAACGACGATGGGGCTTTTGCCGTACATCTCGCTGCGAAAGCGCTTGCAGATCGAAATGCCATCGATCCCCGGGAGGTTCAAGTCGACCAATATCAGGTCGTAACTTTCCTGGCCCAGCAGATTCAGTGCGGAGTAGCCGTCGGGGGCATAGTCGGTGACATAGCCCCGGAGTTCCAGGTAATCGACGAGATTGCGAGCGAGGTCGCGGTCATCCTCGATAATCAATAAGCGGTGGGGCATGGCGAAATGGGTATGAGGGTTCGGCGACCAATGGTAGCCGAGCCCTCTGCGGACGACAACGCGCCGCCCGCGATGGAACAGCGAAGCGCTCTTAGCCGGTTAATCCCTTGCGCTGGCCAAAGGTAAAGGGGTGTGCCTGACGGCTGAGCGCAAAGCTGGCGAAGAATTTGCACCAGATGGTCGAACCACCGATAGCCGTCCAGGTATCGTATTCGAGGGCGCCCGAGAGTACGCCGAAGATTGTGGCCAGCGCGATGCCGCCGGCAATCAGATTGATCGCCGCCTCGAAAGGGGCATAGCGCGCCGGGTTGGCGGGAGGAATGCCGCGCTTGAGGGCGACCTCCGATAAATCCTTGTGAACGACGATGCGCCAGGCGCAGCGCAGCCAGAAGAAGGCCATTGGGAACAGGGCCAGGAAAAGAATCCAGGTCATGGCAACGCTGACATCGAAAATCATGTGGACCTCTCAAAGGATAGGCCGCCCGTTGCCGGGCGGCATTCAAGGCCAGCCCCGAACGGGACTGGCCGAACAGCAGTTTGAAGCTTAGTGAGCACCATCCACGGCCTTAGCGCCACGCGGGATGCGGACGTTTTCGACCATGTGCTGGATATGCTCGGGCGGTTCCTTGGTCATCTTGTCGACGACGAAGGCGACGATGAAGTTGAGCAGCGCGCCGACTGCGCCGA
This sequence comes from Dechloromonas sp., assembly GCA_016791065.1. GTDB lineage: Bacteria > Pseudomonadota > Gammaproteobacteria > Burkholderiales > Rhodocyclaceae > Azonexus. The sequence continues at coordinate 9,864 of JAEUOD010000123.1, forward strand.
AGGCCTCCGGCGTGATGCCGAAGAAGCTGTTCGGGCCGCCGATCGCATCGACGAACTCGGTCCCCTTGATGAAGAAGATGCCCTTGTGCGCGAACACGTACATCAGGGTAACGGCGAGACCGGCCAGCATGCCGGCAATGGCGCCTTCCTTGTTCATCTTCTTGGAAAAGATGCCCATCATGATTGCCGGGAACAGCGAGGATGCAGCGATGCCGAAAGCCAGGGCGACGGTGCCGGCAGCGAAGCCCGGTGGGTTGAGACCGAGGTAGCCCGCGATGACGATGGCCACGGCCATCGAGATCTTGCCTGCTAGCAACTCGTTCTTGTCGCTGATGTCCGGCTTGAAGACGCCCTTGATCAGGTCGTGCGAGACGGCGGCGGAGATGGCCATCAGCAGCCCGGCGGCGGTGGAGAGCGCAGCGGCCAGACCACCGGCGGCAACCAGTGCGATGACCCAGTTGGGAAGAAGCGCGATTTCCGGATTGGCCAGCACGATGATGTCGGCGTTGACCGTCAGTTCGTTGCCCTTCCAGCCGGCAGCCTCGGCCTTGGCCTTGACGGCTTCGTCCTTGGTCTTGTCGTTGTAGTACTGGATGCGACCGTCACCGTTCTTGTCCTCGAACTTCAACAGGCCGGTCTTTTCCCAGCGCTTCATCCAGTCTGGACGCTCGTCGGCCTTCAGACTCGACTCCGGAGCGAACATGTCGCCGCCTTTCATCGCTGCCGTGTTGGTCGTGCCGATGAGGTTCATCTTGGCCATTGCCGCAACGGCCGGAGCGGTCGTGTAAAGGATGGCGATGAAGACCAGCGCCCAGCCGGCAGATGTCCGCGCGTCGGAAACCTTGGGAACGGTGAAGAAGCGCATGATCACGTGCGGCAGGCCGGCCGTGCCGATCATCAGCGACAGCGTATAGACGAACATGTTGAGCGTGCTGCCGGCCGTCGTCGTCGTGTACTTGCCGAAGCCGAGATCGGTGACGACTTGGTCGAGTTTTTGCAACAGCGAAACGTCGCTGCCGACCATATCGGAACCGAGACCCAGTTGCGGCAGCGGGTTGCCGGTTAGTTGCAACGAGATGAAGATGGCCGGAATCGTGTAAGCCAGGATCAGTACGATGTACTGCGCGACCTGGGTATAGGTGATGCCCTTCATGCCGCCGAACACGGCGTAGGCGAAGACGATGCCCATGCCGATGTAAATGCCCATTTCGCTGGATACCCCAAGGAAGCGGGAGAAGGCGACACCGACGCCGGTCATCTGGCCGATGATGTAGGTGATGGAAGCGGTCAGCAGGCAGACCACCGCCACCGTCGACGCCGTCTTCGAGTAGAAGCGGTCGCCGATGAACTGCGGCACGGTGAACTTGCCGAACTTGCGCAGGTACGGGGCGAGCAGGCAGGCGAGCAGAACATAGCCGCCGGTCCAGCCCATCAGGAACAGGCCGCCGCCGTAACCCATGTTGGAGATGAGGCCCGCCATCGAGATGAAGGAGGCGGCCGACATCCAGTCAGCAGCCGTCGCCATGCCGTTGGTGACCGGGTGGACTCCGCCGCCGGCGACGTAGAACTCGCTGGTGCTGCCAGCCCGAGCCCAGATGGCAATCCCGATGTAGAGCGCGAACGAGGCGCCGACCACCAGGTAAGTCATGGTTTGCAGATCCATTTCCGCTCCCTTATTCGTGAACGTCGAACTTGCGGTCGAGTTTATCCATGGCCTTGGCGTAGTAGAAAATCAAGGCGATGAAGATGTAGATCGATCCCTGGTGGGCGAACCAGAATCCGAGCGGGTAGCCGCCCAGCTTGATGTTGTTCAGCACATCGGCGAAAAGAATGCCGGCACCGAACGAGACTACGAACCAGATCGCCAGGATTTTTCCCAGCAATCCGAGTACGGCTGACCAATAGGCTTTGCCTGTTTGATCCATGATATGTCTCCTCCTAGGTTGGGTAGTGTCACCAAACGGTGTTCACCAGGTTCGCAGACTCGTTTCGAAGGCTTACGGCTGGCTTACAAAACAACGTAAGCTATTGAATTTAATATATTTTTGATCAAATTTTGATCTTTTGTTGATGTTTCCCGCAGGCCGGCACGGCGGCCACGAAATCTTGTGTTTTGCGTTGATGTTTCGTTGATATTTCTTTGATCAAGCATTGAGTGGAGCTATGCCAAAGTGGCCTTGCCAGAGATTTGCTCAGGCAACGCTGCAGAGTCAGAAATGCTCGCTTTTACCCACTTCGGTGGGTATTTTTTTGTCCGGATTGAAGAAACACTTGTCATTCGAACCTAGGGGACTACCTAGGTTGCCCCGGCAAATCGAGGTATTAGCATCTGGCATATCTGTATGGAATGCTTGATCTGGCCAGAAGTGCTGTCGAGAGTTGATATGCAAATGGATATTCTTCGTGCCGACGACGGCAAGCCCGTCCTCAAACTGGCTGGTCGTCTCGATTTCACGCACAGGGAGCGATTTGTCGAGATGGTCGAGGCGATTTCGGACGAGCTGACCGAAGCTGACCTCCGGGTCGATTGCTCGCAGCTGGACGACATCGATAGTTCCGGTCTCGGACTGTTGCTGATCCTGCGCGATCGGCTCGGTCGTTCCGGGCGCGGCGTCATGCTGATCAATTGTGGTCAGCGGGTTCGCGATGTGCTGGGCATGGTGCAGTTCGGCCGCTTGTTTACCCTCGCCTGAACGTACGCGTACCGCCGGTCGGCGCAGCATTTCGGCGTTTCTCGGGTTAGACTTCGCTGGCCGGCGGGTGATCTTCCGGCCATGACTACCAGGAGAAAATAATGAAAATGACGATTGCAATGATTGGCGCTTTCCTGATGGCCGGTGGCGCCATGGCGTCAGAGGACCTTGCCAAGGCCAAGAACTGCCTGACCTGCCATGCGGCGGACAAGAAGATCGTTGGACCCAGCTACAAGGACATCGCCGCCAAGCGAGCCAGCGAGAAAGGGGCCGAGGCTTCGCTGGCCGGCAAGATCAAGAACGGCAGCAAGGGCGAATGGGGCCAGGTACCGATGCCGGCGAACAACGTGACCGATGCCGAGGCGGCAACGCTCGCCAAGTGGGTTCTGTCTTTCAAGTAATTTCCATCGCCCGATTGGGCTGATTCCGGCCACCCCTTCGTGGGGTGGTCCGGGCTACGGCACTTTTTGACAGTGCCGGTATGTCTTGCCCCAGGCGGCGCCAAGGGATGGGAAAACCCCTGTCGCAATATCCGGAAAGCGGTCTAGACTGCGGGAAGGCTATTCGGGGAGATCACGGTGGGCTCTGCGCATTCCTTGCTGCCGGCAGGGGCATTCTCCCTTCGCCGTCGGGCGTTGCGTGTTGGATTCGCGGTTGGGATTCTGCTTGCCGGCATCGCCGGCCTGATTGCCTTCATGGTCGAGCGTTCGGCCCATCAGCAGCGCGAAATCCAGGTTCGCCAACTGGCGACGGCGGTAGCCCACGATCTGGGCGGGCGGCTTGACCGTTCCCTGGCCGCAACCATCGCCCTCGGGGCCGTTCTGCGCCAGGGGGGCGGCAAGATCGACAATTTCCCCTTGCTGGCCAAGGAACTGATTGCGCAGTTCGGCGGCATTACCGCCCTGCAGTTGGCGCCTGATGGCACCATCGCCCAGGTTGAGCCGCTGGCCGGGCATGAACGCGTGATCGGCTTCAGTCCGCTCAACGATCCTATCCAGGGGCCGGAGGCGCGCCGTGCCATCGAATTGCGGACCCTCGTCCTGACCGGTCCGTTCGACTTGCGCCAAGGGGGAGTTGGCGTGGTTGGCAGAAATCCTGTTTTCATTCGTAGCCCGGACGGTGGCGAAAAACTCTGGGGACTGGTCCAGGTCCTGATCCGGGTTCCCGACCTGCTGGTCATGACGCGGCTTGATGCGCTCGAGCAGGCCGGGTTGCGCTATGAACTGTGGCGGATGCGGCCGGATGGTGGTGGCAAGCATGTCTTCGCCAGTTCGTCGAGTCACCATCTGGAGAGCCCCGTCGACATCGCGATCAAGGTGCCGAATGGCGAATGGGTTTTGAGCGCAGCTCCCGATCGCGGTTGGCATTCGCGTTCGGCCCTGATCGGTGCTGGGCTTGTCGTCCTGATCGTTGCCGTACTCGGCGGCACCGCAAGCTACCTGCTGCTTAGCCGCACGCAAAGCTGAATGCGCTGCTGGCAGGGCGCCTTATGGCTTGTCCGGAACGGCTAAATTAGCGTATGCTTATATAAATGAATATCAAACACTTCCGTCAGTTCGTTTTCAGCCTGCTCGTTGCCTCGACGGCAGCCGGGGCGGCTGAGCCTTTGCCTGTGCTCACTGTCCAGCCGCATGCGGTGGACATCGGCTTTCCGGCCGAGGCCGTGGTCGAGGCCGTACAGCAGGCGACGGTCGGGGCGCAAATCCAGGGGCGCGTCCTGGAAGTGCTGGCCGATGCCGGCAAGGTCGTGCGCAAGGGCGATCTCCTCATGCGCATCGATGCCCGCGAGGCAGCCGAGGCGGCGCGTGCCGCAGAAGCGCAGTACGCCAATGCCAAGGTCAATTACGAGCGGACGCGCAGCCTCGTCGCCCAGAAGTTCCTCAGTGCCGCCGCGCTCGACAAGGCGAAGTCCGATTTCGATGCCGCCAGCGCCAACCGCGCCGCGGCCGGCGCGAGCCAGAGCCACGCCAGCATCGTTTCGCCGATCAACGGCATCGTCGCCCGCCGCCATGCGGAACTCGGTGACATGGCGACACCGGGCAAGCCCCTGTTCACCATTTACGAGCCGGGGGGGCTGCGGGTCACGGCGAGCGTGCCGCAATACCGCCTGAAGGAGATGCGTGGCGTGCGCACGGCCCGCGTCGAATTTCCGGAGCTCGGCAAGTGGGTGGACGCGACTTCGGTGACCTTGTTGCCGACGGCCGATGCGACCACCCATGTCTCGCAGGTGCGGGTCAATCTGCCGGCCGTGCCGGAGGCGACGCCGGGCATGTTCGCCCGCGTGCATTTCGTCCTCGGCCAGGCCGAGAAGCTGACCGTGCCGGCCGTTGCCGTGCTGCGTCGCGGTGAGGTCGCGGCGGTCTATGTGCAGATGGCCGACAATCGACTGAGCTTGCGTCAGCTGCGTCTCGGCGAGGCTGTCGGCCAAGGCGAGATCGAGGTGCTGGCCGGGCTGGCGAGCGGCGACAAGGTGGTGACCGACCCGGTCAAGGCCGCGATTCAGCTCAAAGCGGGCAAATAAGCCATGGCCAGTCGCGAAGACGGTTCGCTCGGCGCGAATCTCGGTGTTTCCGGGCGGATTGCCGCCGCTTTCCAGAATTCCCGGATGACGCCGCTGCTGGCGCTCGTCGCCTTCCTGATGGGACTGTTCGCGACGCTGGTGACGCCGCGCGAGGAAGAGCCGCAGATCGACGTCACCATGGCCGATGTGCTGATCGCCTTCCCGGGAGCCTCGGCCAAGGATGTCGAGAACCTCGTCGCCCGGCCGGGCGAACAAGTGCTGTCGCGCATGCACGGCGTCGAGCACGTTTATTCGATGTCGCGTCCGGGCATGGCGGTGATCACCGTGCAGTTCGAGGTCGGAGTCAAATACGAGACGGCGGTGCTGCGCCTGCACGACACGGTGATGAGCCACCGCGACTGGCTGGCGCCCAACCTCGGCGTCCAGGAGCCGGTGATCAAGCCGCGCGGTATCGACGACGTGCCCATCGTCTCGCTGACCTTCTGGACCCGCGATGCCGAGCGCTCGGCCTTCGACATGCAGCAGGTGGCACGAGCCGTCGAGATCGAACTCAAGCGCATCAAGGGGACGCGCGACGTTTCCACCCTGGGCGGGCCGGATCACACCATTCGCGTGCAGGTGGATGCCGAACGGATGAATGCCTACGGCGTCACGCCGCAGGACATTGCCGCCGCGCTCAAGGTTTCCAATGCCCTGCAATCGTCCGGCAACCTGACAGCGGGCAACCGCGAGGTGCTGGTGCAGACCGGAACCTACCTCGAATCGGCGGCCGATGTCCGGCAACTGGTCGTCGCCGTACGCGGCACGGGCAGCGAGCGCAAACCGGTCTTCATGAGCGATGTCGCCCGCGTCGAGGACGGTCCCGACCAGCCCAAGGCCTACGCCTGGTTCGGCAACAAGGACGGCGAGTTTCCGGCGGTGACCCTGCAGTTGTCGAAGCAACCCGGCGTCAATGCGGCCGATGTGGCGAGCGCGGCGCTGGCCCGCATCGAGAGCCTGAAAAATACCGTCATTCCTGAAGGCGTCGAAGTCACGGTCACCCGCAACTATGGCGAGACGGCGACCGAGAAGGCGCAGAAGCTGATCGGCAAGCTGATCTTCGCCACGGCTTTCGTCGTCCTGCTTGTCTTCTTCGCCCTCGGCAAGCGCGAGGCGGTGATCGTCGGCGTCGCCGTGACCCTGACCCTGGCCGCCACCCTGTTCGCGTCCTGGGCCTGGGGCTTCACGCTCAATCGGGTGTCGCTGTTCGCGTTGATTTTCTCGATCGGTATCCTGGTCGATGACGCTATCGTCGTTGTCGAGAATATCCACCGCTGGCAAGGGTTGCATCCCGACAAGGGACTGCTCGAACTTATTCCACCAGCCGTCGATGAGGTCGGCGGGCCGACCATCCTGGCGACGCTGACGGTGATTGCTGCCCTGCTACCGATGGCCTTCGTCTCGGGTCTGATGGGGCCGTACATGAGTCCGATCCCGATCAATTCCTCGATGGGCATGGCTATTTCGCTGGCAGTCGCCTTCGTCGTCACGCCCTGGCTGGCGTTAAAGCTGATGAAGACGCATGGCGGTGGACATGCAGCGCAGGAGCCCTCGAAACTCGATGCCAAGCTCGACAGCACCTTCCGCAAATTGCTGACGCCCTTCCTCGATCCCGTGAAGGGTGGGGCAATGCGCCTTCGGTTGGCGATCGCGGTGGTGCTGCTCATCCTCGGCTCGGTCTCGCTGGCCTACTTCCAGCTCGTCGTGCTCAAGATGCTGCCGCTCGACAACAAGAGCGAATTCCAGGTCATCGTCGACATGCCGGTCGGTACGCCGCTCGAGGAAACGGCACGCGTGCTTCACGAAATCGGCGCTGAACTGGCGCAGGAGGCCGATGTCGCCAATTACCAGGCCTATGCCGGTACGGCCAGCCCGATCAATTTCAACGGCCTGGTTCGCCAGTATTACCTGCGGGCGGTGCCGGAAAAGGGCGACCTGCAGGTCAATCTGGTCGACAAACATCACCGTTCGCGCCAGAGCCACGCCATCGCCACCGCCCTGCGCGAGCGCATCGAGGCGATCGGCAAGCGCAGCGGCGGCGTCGCCAAGGTTGTCGAGGTGCCGCCGGGGCCGCCGGTCATGTCGCCCATCGTCGCCGAGGTCTATGGACCGGACATGGCGGGGCAGATGACGGTCGGCAAGCAGGTGCGCGCCGCCTTCGAGCAGACGCCGGACATCGTCGCCATCGACGACTACATCGAGGCCGACGCCCGCAAGTTCGTGCTGCACGTGCTGCAGAGCAAGGCGGCACAACTCGGCGTGGCGCAGAGCGATATCGTCGACGTGGTCGGCATGGGGCTGGCCGGGCAGGACGTGACGCCGGCGCGCAATACCGATTCCAAGTTCGAAATTCCGGTGCGCATCACCCTGCCTGCCGAGAAACAGTCGTCGCTCGATGCCTTGCTCAAACTCCGCGTCCGTTCGCGCGAAGGGCAACTGGTGCCGGTGTCGGAACTAGTCGAGGTGCGCGACGTGGCGCGCGAGAAGGCGATCTATCACAAGGATCTGCTGCCGGTCGTCTATGTCGTCGGTGACATGGGCGGCAAGCTCGATTCGCCACTCTACGGCATGTTCGACATTCGCTCGCGGATCAACGGCATGGCGCTCAAGGAAGGCGGTAGCCTGGGCGAATGGCTCATCCGCCAACCGGCCGATCCCTATGCCGGCTACAGCGTCAAGTGGGACGGCGAGTGGCAGGTAACCTACGAAACCTTCCGCGACATGGGTATCGCCTACGGGGTCGGCCTGATCCTCATCTACCTGCTGGTCGTCGCTCATTTCGGCAGCTACCTCGTGCCGCTGATCATCATGGCGCCGATCCCGCTCACCATCATCGGCGTCATGCCCGGCCACGCGCTGTTCGGTTCGCAATTCACCGCGACCTCGATGATCGGCATGATCGCGCTGGCCGGCATCATCGTGCGCAACTCCATCCTGCTCGTCGATTTCATCAAGCAGCAGGTCGCCGCCGGCATGGATTTCCACGATGCGGTCATCCAGTCGGCCGCCGTGCGCGCCAAACCGATCGCCCTGACCGCGCTGGCCGCCATGCTCGGCGCCCTGTTCATCCTCGACGACCCGATCTTCAACGGGCTGGCGCTCAGCCTGATCTTCGGCATCCTGGTCTCCACCCTGCTGACGCTGGTGGTCATCCCGGTCCTCTATTACGCGGCCTTCCGCAAGGAGCATTCAGCATGAGCATCGAACGCATGATCCGCATCATGGCAGGCTTTTTTGTCCTGCTCTCCCTGGCGCTGGGTTACCACCGTAGTCCGCTCTTCGTTTCCGAGTGGTTCCTCGCCTTTACCGCCTTCGTCGGGCTCAATCTTTTGCAGAGCGGATTTACCGGCTTTTGCCCGCCGGAAAAACTGCTTGCAAAAATGGGTTTCAAGCGCGGCGATGGTGGTGGTTGCTGTAGCTGAAATGGCTGAAATACCAAGCTGGATCAATGGCTTGTCCATTGTCATAGTCAATGGTAATAAGGTGCGGTTGTGACATTGTTGCGCACTGGAAAATAGGCGCTTGAACATCTTTCCGGCTCGGTTAAACTCCCGCCCCTTCGAGTAGGCGGGTAGCGGAATTTTGCGTGGCGAACGTGGCCCATCGGGCCGCAAAATCATCTTTTTGGTGACCGGGGCGGTGACCCTGGTCTGGTTGCTGGTTGGCCTGGAATTGTGGTTTCTGCAGAGCGCAGCGAACACGGGCGAGGGGTATTCCGGCAATGCTGGCAAATCCCTGTCGTTCGGCGTCACGCTGTGGCAGATGGCGATCGGCGGTGGGCTCTCCCTTCTTCTGGCGACGGCCGGTTACCTATTCTGGCGCAACGAGTGCCGCTCCGCCGTGCAGTTGCGTCTGCAAGAGCAGATCATCGCCCATACCTCGGAGGCGATGATGGTGACCGATGCCGATCTGCGCATCCTTGCTGTCAATCCGGCCTTCGAGCGGATTACCGGTTATGCCGCGACCGAGGTCATCGGTGAAATGCCTGCCATCCTGCGGTCCGGCCGGCATGCGCCGGAGTTCTACGACGATATCTGTGCCCGGGTCGCGAGTGACGGCCATTGGCAAGGCGAGATCTGGGATCGGCGCAAGAACGGCGAGGTCTATCCCAAACTCATGCGCGTCCAGGCGCTCTTCGACGAGGCGGGACAGGCAGCCCTGCACTACCTTGCGGTCTTTTCCGACATCAGCGCGCACAAGGCCCAGGAGGCGCGCATCGATTACCTGGCCCACCACGATCCCCTGACCAGCCTGCCCAATCGTTTGGCGATGGATGGCCATCTGGCCGAAGTGCTGCTGACGGCGGCCCGCACGATGAGTCGCGTGGCGGTGATGATCATCGATCTCGACAATTTCAAGACGGTAAACGATTCGCTTGGCCATCATGCCGGCGATCTCCTTCTGAGCGAGGTCGCCCGCCGCCTGCAGGAATTGCTGGCACCGCCGGCCAGCCTGTTCCGCCTGGGCGGTGACGAGTTCGTCGTCGTCGTGCCCGACGTGCCGAACCAGGAAAGCGTTATCCTGCTTGTCCAGCGGATCGTTCGGGCGATCAGCGAACCCTGCTCGGTTGCCGGGCATCAATTGCACACCAGCCCGTCGATCGGCATCAGCCTCTATCCCGACGACGGCGACCAGGCCGAGGCCCTGGTCCGCAACGCCGACACGGCGATGTATTACGCCAAGGCGAATGGCCGCAACAACTACCAGTTCTTCGCCGAGCCAATGAATGCCGCCGCCAACCGCCGCCTGCACCTGGAAAGCGAATTGTGGGATGCATTGGCCGGCAACCAGTTGCTTTTGCATTACCAGCCGCAGGTCGATCTGCTGAGCGGTCAGATCGTCGGTGTCGAGGCGCTGGTCCGCTGGCAGCATCCCGAGCGTGGCATGGTGGGACCTGCCGATTTCATTCCGGTTGCCGAGGAGTGCGGCCTCATCCTGCCGCTGGGTCATTGGGTGTTGCTCACCGCCTGCCGGCAGGCCAGGGCCTGGCTGGACGAAGGAATCGATGTCGGGGAAATAGCCGTCAATATCTCGGCTCACCAGTTCCGCCAACCCGAGTTCGCACAGTCGGTGCAGGCCATCCTGCACGAAACCGGCCTGCCCGCCGAGCGGCTAGAACTGGAAATCACCGAGAGCACGGTCATGCACGGTGCCGACAGTTCGGCGCGGACGCTGGCCGAACTCAAGCAGATGGGGGTCAAGCTGGCGATCGACGATTTCGGTACCGGCTATTCCTCGCTTTCCTACCTGCGGCGCTTCCCGGTCGACCGCCTGAAAATCGACCGCACCTTCGTCTCCGACCTGGAGTCGGATGCCGATGCCGCCTCGCTGGTGGCCTCGATCATTTCGCTTGGTCATTCGCTCGGCCTCAATCTCGTTGCCGAAGGCGTCGAGAACTCCGGCCAGGCAGATTTCCTGCGTAACCGGGCCTGCCAGCGCGTCCAGGGCTTCCATTTCTTCCGGCCGGTGGACGCCGATGCGCTGGTCGCCAGCGGCATTTTCGCGCGTGCCGTGCCGGAACCCGCCTGAGCAGGCTTGACCGGCAGGCGGGGCAGCCTAAAATCCCAGCCACAACGACTCGGAGAACACCATGCGTATCGCCTTCCTCGGCCTCGGCATCATGGGGCGCCCAATGGCCCTCAATCTCATCAAGGGCGGCCATGCGGTCACCGTCTGGGCGCGCCGTGCCGAATCGATGGCACCGCTGCTCAATGCCGGCGCTATCGGCGCGGCCAGTCCGGCCGACGCGGCACGTGGCCAGGAGTTGGTGATTTCGATGGTGGCCGATGCCCCCGATGTCGCCGAGGTCATGCGTGGCGTCGCTGCAGGGGCTGAGCCGGGCCTGGTTGCGGTCGACATGAGCACCATCGCACCGGCAGCGGCAAAACGGATCGGCGAGGAACTGGCCGCCGCCGGTGTCGATTTCCTCGATGCGCCGGTCTCCGGCGGTGAAGTCGGCGCCATTGCCGGTACGCTCTCGATCATGGCGGGCGGTTCCGAGGCGGCCTTCGCCCGCGCCCGGCCAGCTTTTGAGTGCATGGGCAAGAATGTCGTGCATGTCGGCGCCAGCGGTGCCGGCCAGGTCACCAAGGCTGCCAACCAGATCGTGACCGGCATGGGTGTGCTGGCCGTGGCCGAAGCCTATGCCTTCGCCGCCAAGAACGGCGTCGATTGCGGCAAGGTGCGGGAAGCGCTGCTCGGCGGTTTCGCCTACTCGAAGATTCTCGAAAACCACGGCCAGCGCATGCTCGACCGCAATTTCAAACCGGGTTTCAAGAGCTGGATGCACGAAAAGGATCTCAACATCGTCATGCAGACGGCGCACGAACTCGGGCTCTGTCTGCCCGGTTCGGCGGCGACGGCGCAGATGTTCAACGCCATGGTCGGTTCCGGCCTCGGCGAAGAGGATTCGATCGCCGTGCTCAAACTGCTCGAAAAGCTCTCAGGCCAGGCATGAAGGTCGGCTTCATAGGCCTGGGCGTGATGGGGCGTCCGATGGCGCTGCACCTGCAGCGCGCCGGACATGCGCTCTTCGTCTGGGCGCGTCGCCCGGAGACGAGCGAGGGACTGCCGGCCACGGTCTGCGCGACGCCGGCCGAACTCGGGCGGGCTTGCGAGGTTGTGTTCACGGTCATCACCGGCAGTGCCGATGTCGAATCCGTCGCGCTCGGTCCGGCCGGTCTGATCGAAGGCATGGCCCCGGGGAGCGTGCTGATCGATTGCTCGACCATTGCCCCCGACAGTGCCCGGCGGATCGCCGCCCGCCTGGGCGAAAATGGTGTTGCCATGCTCGATGCCCCGGTCTCGGGTGGCGCCCAGGGGGCCATCGATGCCACGCTGGCGATCATGGCAGGCGGCGATGTGGCGGTGCTCGAACGCGTCCGGCCCCTGCTCGAATGCCTGGGCAAGCGCATCGTTCATGTCGGCCCGAATGGCGCAGGCCAGGTCGCCAAAGCCTGCAACCAGATGATCATGGTCGCCGCCATCCAGGCAGCGGCCGAGGCGATGCGGCTCGCCGCCGCAGCCGGGGTCGATTGCGGCAAGGTAAAAGCAGCGCTGGCGGGTGGCTCCGCGGCCTCGAAGGTGCTCGACGTGATGGGCGAGCGCATGGTGCAGCGCGATTTCACCGCCGGTATCGAGGCCCGCCTGCATCACAAGGATTACGGCATCGTACTCGAGGCGGCGCGCCGCAGCGGCGTTCCGATGCCGCTGACGGCAGCGGTCGGCCAGCAACTGAATGCCCTGATGGCCCAGGGCTGGGGGCGCGACGATACGGCCTCCCTGCTGCGCGTGCTTGAGGTGCAATGAGCCAGCTTGCCCAGCTCTCGGAAGCCGAGATCGAGGATCGCTTCCATGTCACCGGCCAGCGGCCGGTAGCCTTCATGCTGGCCGGTTTTGCGCGCGATGGCGATGGCTTTACCGTCCAATCCGACGGCGACTTTTTTCTGACCACGCTGCTCGCCGTCCAGCCCGAAAGAAATCTGCTCATCTTCGACTGCAGCGGCAGCATGGAAAGCAACCGTCGTCTGCTGCAAAGCCAGCGCAACGTCTTCGTTGCCCGCCCCGGTGGCATCCACGTCCAGTTTGCGACCGGTCCGGCGCAAGAGGTTATCTACGGCGGTGCCAAGGCATTCGCGACCGCGTTGCCGAAGTTCGTCGTCCGCCTGCAGCGTCGCGAATCCTTTCGCGTCGTGACGCCGCGTGTCCGGCCGCTGGCCTTCTTCGGGCGCCTGCCCAACGGCGGGCTGCTCAATCTCCCGGTCCATGACCTTTCCGTCACCGGTCTCGGGCTGATCGGCAGCATGCTGCCGGATGGTCTGGTCAATGGACTGGTCCTGCCGAATTGCCATTTCGCCTTGCCCGAGGACGAACACGACCTCCTCTTCAGCGCCACGATTCGTCACCTGACCGAACTGGAGAGCCGCTCCGGCATTCGTCAATGGCAGGTCGGCCTGCAGTTCAACGACCTGCCGGCCGCTGCCCAGAACCGCGTCCAGCGTTATATCGACAAGCTCGAGCGGGAGCGGCGCGAGCTGACCTGAAAATCAGGTACCGGGATTGGCGATGCCGAGTTTGACGAGCAGCGCCCTGACATCGATGGGCTTGGCCAGGAAGTCGTCCATGCCGGCTTCGCGGCACAGTTTGCGATCTTCTTCGTAGGCAGCCGCGGTCAGCGCGATGATCCGGCAGGCAGGGCGGCCGAGTCTGGCTTCCCAGTCCCGGATCTGACGGGTTGCCTCGAAACCGTCCATGACCGGCATCTGGCAATCCATGAGGATCAGTTCGGGGGCATGCTCGCCGCCGGTGACGATCCGGACCGCTTCGGCACCGTCGCCGACACTGTCGAAAGCGACGCCGTGCTTGCGCAGTATCGATTCGAGGACCTTGCGGTTGGTCGGGTTGTCCTCGACGATGAGTATTCTCCGGGGGTGTTCTTCAGCGGCGATATCCGGGAGGATTGCCTGGCGTTCGCTGCGTCGCGACTCTTCTTCGCGGCCGACGGGCCGGGAACTGATTTCGAACCAGAAGCAGGAGCCTTCGCCGAGCGTGCTTTCCATTCCGGCCTGACCGCCCATCTGCTCGGCCAGATGACGGATGATGGACAAGCCAAGTCCGGTCCCCTGGAATCGCCGGGTGCTTGAATTGTCCACCTGCGAAAAGGGCTGGAAAAGACTGTGCTGGCGCTCCGGGTCGATGCCGATCCCCGTGTCGGTGACGGTAAAGCGAAGCGTAGCCTTCCCGGCGGCATCGAACTGCGCCCGTCCTTCGATGCGTACCGTGCCCTGGTCGGTGAACTTGATGGCGTTGCTCACGAGGTTGGACAGCATTTGGCGGATACGGATGGGATCGCTCCAGAAGCGTTGCTCCGCGTCGCCTTCCCAGCGCGACTCGACAACGAGACCCCGCGATTTGGCGCTTTCCCTGAACAGCATGTCGGTATCGTGAATCAGGCGGGCCGGGCTGAAGGCCTGTTCGGAGAGTTCCAGCTTCCCGGCTTCGATCTTGGACAGGTCGAGAATATCGTTGAGCAAGGTCAGGAGGGTCTGCCCCGAGTTCAGGATGGTGCGCGCGGCATCCTGCTTTTCCTCCGGTTGCAGGTCGGGCATCAGCAGTATCTGCGCCATGCCGAGGATGCCGTTGAGCGGCGTTCGTATCTCATGCGACATGGTGGCCAGGAACTGGCTCTTCGCGATATTCGCCATTTCCGCTGCCAGCTTGGCGGAGCGCATTTCTTCCTCATGCAGCTTGCGCTGGCTGATGTCGTCCTGCACGCAAATGTAGTGGGTGATCGTGCCGTCGCTGCCGGTGACCGGGGAGATGCTGGTCAAATCCCAGATCAGCTGGCCATCCTTGCGGCGATTGCAGAGTTCGCCATGCCAGGTTTGTCCCGACGTGATCGTTTGCCAGAGTTGCTGGTAGACCGCCGCTGGCGTTTCTCCCGACTTCAGGAAGCGCGGGTTGTTGCCCAGGGCTTCGGTGCGGCTGTAACCGGTGTTGCGCTCGAAAGCGTCGTTGACGAAGCTGATTTCCCCCGCGGCGTTGGTCATGACGACCGATGCATTGCTCTGGGCCACCGCCTCGCCGAGCAGGCGGCTTTCGGTTTCAATGCGCTTGCGCTCCGTGATGTCATGAATGATCGAAAAGATCATCGGTTGTCCATCGATGTCGCCGGGGCCGGAGTAGATTTCGACGTCGCGCATTTCGCCACCTGCCAAGCGATGGCGGTCGGTGAGATAGGGGCGAAGCCCTTGCTGGATTTCAGCGAGTTGCAGGCGGATTTCGTCCGAACTCAGGCTGCTGATGTCGGCAACGGACAGGGCCAGGAGTTCCTCGCGCCGATAACCATAGAAATCCAGGGCGGCCCGGTTGGCATCGGCAATGCGTCCATCCTGCGGGGCGATGGCGAGCTTGATCGCACGGTTCATCTCGAAGAACTGCCGGTAACGCGCTTCGCTCGATCGCAAGGCGAGCATCGCCTTTTCACGCGCCCGCTGGGAGCGGAGGATCATGCCGCTGAGCAGGATGACCATCAAGCTGGCCGCATTGGCCGCCAGCAGGACCACGTTGCGATGATGTTCATGGGGGCGGAGGATGTTTTTCATCGCTTCGCCGACGACAAAGTTCATGCGGTATTCGGGCAGCTTGTAATAACCATACAGGCGTTCGATGCCGTCGGTTTGCGCCCATTTGACGAAGGTTCCCGAGCCTTCGCTGTCCGGTTGTTCGAAAGCGCTGCCGCTCAGCTTCTTGCCATAATGTTTGTCGCCTTCCGGTTGCCGGGCGAGGATTTCGCCATCGCGGGTGATCGTGGCGGAACCCTCGGGACCGAGCTTCAAATGACGATGAAAGCCGGCAAAGACGTCAGGGCTGACCGAGACCACGATGACGCCGGCAAACGCCCCTGTGCGCAGGATCGGCCGGGTGAACTGGATCGACCATTTGCCCGATACCTTGCCGAGCAGCGGATTGCTGATGAAAAGCTGATCCTTGTTGCCGGATTCCTGATGGACCCGGAAATGCTGGCGTTCGCTGAGATCGACCTTGGCGCTCGGTTTCGAAAGATTGGAAAAAGCCATCATGCCATCCGGCCCGATGATGGCCACCTGCAGGGCGATGTCGGACAGAATGTTCTGGCGCCGTTCGACCAGCTCGGCAAATTGTTCGGTATTTCCATCCCAGTAATCGCGCATGTCGAGCAGCAGTTCGTCGAGCCGCTTGATTGTTGACAGGCTGTGCTCGGCGAAAACCTGGGCCTGGAAGAGCGTTGCCGATTCGGCCTTGCGCAGGGCGCTGTCCTTGCTGCGACTCAATTCGACCAGGGTCGATATCCAGATTGCCGCCAGGCACAAGGCGAGGAGCAGGAAAATCTGGTGGCGGAGGATCGGGAGCTTCATGAGGCGGAGATTCTAGCGCCAAGCGCTCCGGTCGCTGCTCACGCCGCCCTGAGGATCAGAGGCATTCATCGCAGTGATGAATTTCTACCGTGATGTGCACGATTTCTTCATGAACACTCAGTCGTTTCCGAATCTCGCTGGCCGTTAGCGTCTGGTCATGGGTGAGCAGGGAAATGGCGCAGGCGTAGGCGCCGGTGCCGACACGCCAGACATGCAGGTCTGTCAGTTGCGAGCCGCCGGTTGTCGGCAACTCGGCGATGACGTCGCGGATTTCCGCGACGACCGGGTGGTCCATTTCGCGGTCGAGCAGGACGCGTCCGGTCTGGATGATCAGGTTCTTGGCCCAGAGGCCGACCAGCGCGGCGCCGACCAGGCCGCAGGCAGGGTCCAGCCAGTCCCAGCCATAGACCCAGCCGCCGGCCAGGGCGGCGATGGCGAGCAGCGAGGTCAGGGCGTCGGTGATGACGTGGATATAGGCAGCCTTGAGGTTGAGGTCGTCATGGTGATGGTGCCCGTGATCATGCCCGTGGTGGTGATGGCCATGGTCGTGATCGTGCGCCTGGCCGAGGATCATGGCGCAGACGAGATTGACGACGAGCCCGAGCACGGCAACGCCGAGCGCTTCCGGGTAGTGGATGGCCTGCGGTGCCCAGAGTCGTTCGAGCGAGCCGAAAACCATCATGGCGGCGACGCCGAGCAGGAAGAGGGCGCTGGTGTAGCCGGCCAGCACCTCGATCTTCCAGGTGCCGAAGGCGAAGCTCGGGTCGTCGGCATAGTGCCGGGCGGCTTTGTAGGCCAGGGCCGAGAGACCAATCGCCAGGGCGTGCGAACTCATGTGCCAGCCGTCGGCGAGCACCGCCATCGAGTTGAACCACCAGCCGGCACCGATTTCGAGCAGCATGGTCGCCAGGGTGATCCAGAGTACGAGGCGGGTGCCACGCTCGGCGGCGGCATTGCCGGTGGCGTACTGATGCGCGTGTGTCCAGCGCGAGAGATCGTGCTGGCTACTCATTGCTGACCGTAGCCGGCGAATTTTTCCAGTACGGCCTCCATCTCGCTGCTTGAGAGCAGGACCGGTTCGCCGAGCTGGCAGGCGCGCCAGTATTGCTCGCAGAGTTCTTCGAGTTCGATGGCGAGGGCGAGCGCTTCGTCGAGATCGCGGGCGGCGACGAGCAGGCCGTGATTGGCGAGCAGGCAGGCCTTGCGTCCGGCCATGGCGGCCATGGCGGTAGCGGAGAGTTCGGGCGAGCCGAAAATGGCGTAGTCGGCACAGCGGATGCTGTCGCCGCCGAAGCGGGCGATCATGTAGTGGAAGGGCGGGATGTCGCGGCGCAGGCAGGCCAGGCTGACGGCGAAGGGCGAGTGGGCGTGCAGCACGGCGCCGACTTCCGGCCGGCCGGCGTAGAGGTCGCGATGGAAACGCCATTCCGAGGAGGGCTTGCGGCGGCCCTGGTGTGTGCCGTCCAGCGCCATCAGCGGAATGTCGTCGGGGGCGAGGCCGGCGTAGGGCATGCCGGTGGGCGTGATGTAGAAGCCTTCGCCGTGGCGGAGGCTGACGTTACCGGCTGTGCCGCGATTGAGCCCGGCCGGCTGCATGGCCTGGGCGGTGGCAATCAGGGCGGCGCGCGGATCAGGCATCGGCAGCCTCCGGGTAGAGGCTGCGCAGGCCGTCGGCGCTGGCCGGGCAGACGCCGCGCTCGGTAATGATGGCGGTGACCAGGCGGGCCGGCGTGACGTCGAAGGCCGGGTTGGCGACGGCCTCGGGTAGTGGCAGTTGCTGCACGACGGTCGGCACGCCGTGATCGTCGAGGCCAAGGATGCGGCGGAATTCATTGCCGTCGCGCTCCTCGATCGGAATGGCGCCACCATCCGGGCAGGCGAAATCGAGCGTCGAGCGCGGCGCCGCGACATAGAAGGGAATTCCGTTGTCGGCGCAGCCCAGCGCCTTGAGATAAGTGCCGACCTTGTTGGCGACGTCGCCGTTGGCGGCGATGCGGTCGGCGCCGACGATCACCGCATCGACCTTGCCTTCGCGCATCAGGATGCCGGCCGCGTTGTCGGCGAGCAGGGTGTGCGGCACGCCGTGCTGGGCGAGTTCCCAGGCGGTGAGCAGGCCCTGATTGCGCGGCCGGGTTTCGGATACCCAGACATGCACCGGCAGGCCGGCATCGTGGGCGGCATAGACCGGCGAGAGGGCGGTGCCCCAATCCACGGTGGCCAGCCAGCCGGCATTGCAGTGGGTCATGATGTTGAGCGTCTTGCCCTGCTGGCGGGCGATCTGGCGGAAGAGGCCGAGGCCGTGCTGGCCGATGGCGGCATTCTGCGCGACATCTTCCTCGGCGATGGCCGCGGCTTCGGTCCAGGCAGCGGCGCAGCGGGTGGCGGGATCAAGCGGGACGAGCAAGGCCTCCATGCGGGCCAGCGCCCAGTGCAGGTTGACCGCGGTCGGGCGGGTGGCACGCAGCACGGCAGCAGCTTCCGCCAGATGGGTGTCGCCGGCATCGTCAGCAAGAGCGATGGCGAGGCCGTACGCTGCCGTAGCGCCGATCAGTGGCGCGCCGCGCACCAGCATGGCGCGGATGGCGTGCGCCGCCTCGTCGAGCGTGGCGACGCGCACCCAGTGTAGGGCGTGCGGCAGGCGGGTCTGGTCGATGATGTCGATGGCGCGCCGCTCGGGGTGGGCGCGCAGGGTGCGGGTGGGGGTGCCGTTGATGTTCATGAAACGAATTTTGGCACAAGAGCGGATGGCACCCGTATTTTGTGCTTTTGCGCGAAAGCGGAACTTGCCCGGCGCAACTGCTTGCCGCAAGATTGGCCCTCCGAGAAAACAGGTGAACGCTCCATGGAAACTCCCATTCGCATCGACTCCCGCTTTCCGAACATGGGGACGACCATCTTCACCGTGATGTCCCGCCTGGCGGCCGAGTGTGGCGCAGTCAACCTGTCGCAGGGCTTTCCCGATTTCCAGGCCGAGCCGGCGCTGTTCGACGCCATGCACCGCTACATGCTGGCCGGACGCAACCAGTACGCGCCGATGGCTGGCCTGCCGGAACTGCGCCAGGCGATCGTGGACAAGGTGGCGGCGCTCTACGGCACGCGCTTCGATGTCGAGTCGGAGGTGACGGTGACGGCCGGGGCGACCCAGGCCATCTTCACGGCGGTTGCCGCTTTCGTCCGGCCGGGCGACGAGGTCATCGTCTTCGAGCCGGTCTACGACTCCTATGTGCCGGCGATCGAAACCGTCGGCGGGACGGCTGTCTATGCCCAGTTGCAGTTTCCCGACTATGCGCCGGACTGGGGGCAGGTGGCGCGGCTGATCACGCCGAAGACGCGCATGATTATCGTCAATTCGCCGCATAACCCGACCGGCAGCCTGCTCACTGCCGCCGATCTCGACAAACTGGCGGATCTGGTGCGCGGCACCGACATCGTGATCCTTTCCGACGAGGTTTACGAACACATCCTCTTCGATGGCGAGCGGCACGCCAGCCTCTGCGGCCATGCCGAACTGGCGCCGCGTAGCATCGTCGTCTCCAGCTTTGGCAAGACCTATCACATCACCGGCTGGAAGATCGGTTACGTGGTCGGTCCGGCGGCGCTCATGGCCGAATTCCGCAAGGTGCACCAGTTCAACGTCTTTACCGTGCATGCGCCGTCGCAACTGGCGCTCGCCGAATACATGCAGGACGCCTCGCGCCACCTCGGGCTGGCCGCCTTCTATCAGGAAAAGCGCGATTTCTTCCGCGATCTGATGGCAACGACGCCCTTCCGGCTGTTGCCTTGCCGCGGCACCTATTTCCAGCTGGCGAGCTATGCCGGACTCTCCGATTTGCCCGATCGCGCGTTTGCCGAATGGATGACGCGGGAGGTTGGCGTCGCCGTCATTCCGGTCTCGGTGTTCTATGCCGATGGAAAGGATGATCGCGTCGTTCGCTTCTGTTTTGCCAAGCGCGAGGAAACCCTGATCGCTGCAGCAGAGCGCTTGCGCAAGGCTTTCGTGAGATAGTGTTAAGCACGCGTGTCCGCGCTTGACGTTGGCGTAGTGCGGCGCGAATAATCCAACGTCAAACAACACCAAACAGCGAGGTTACAACATGGGAATGCTGCAGGAATTCAAGGAATTCGCCGTCAAGGGCAACGCAATGGATCTGGCGGTCGGCGTCATCATCGGTGGCGCGTTCGGAAAGATCGTTGACTCCATCGTCGGCGACCTGATCATGCCCTTGGTCAGTCGTATCGTCGGCAAGCTCGACTTTTCCAACCTGTTCGTCGTGCTCGGCGACAATCCCGCCAACCTGACGGCGCTGGCGGATCTCAAGAAGGCGGGTATCCCGGTCTTCGCCTACGGCTCCTTCCTGACCATCCTCGTCAATTTCATCATCCTGGCTTTCATCATCTTCATCATGATCAAGCAGATGAACCGCCTGCGCACGCCGGAAGCGCCGCCCCCGGCCGAGGAGCCGGCGACGCCCGAAGATGTTCTGCTGCTGCGCGAAATTCGCGATTCGCTCAAGAAATAAGCGCGTTGTCGCGGAGCCGGGCGGGGGCTCGGCTCCGGTATTTCAGCTACCCGGCTTGACCAATGCCCGGGGGGCGGTGTTCAGTTTTTAAGGACGGCGTCCCAAAGTTGCCTTACGGCGACGATGTGTTTTTCGACTTCCTCGCGCAGGATGGGTGCCTTGGGCGTGGATGACAGGCGCTTGGCATGCTGCAGGCGGCGATATTCGCGGTAGGCGTTGCCGGCTGCCGCTGCCTGCGTTGGGTCGATCAGTCCCAGTTCGCCCGCCATGCGAAGCAGGGCGATATTGCCCAGATTGCCGGTCAGCTCCGGGTGGCGGCAGGCATGGCCGAGTACCAGATACTGGACGATGAACTCGACATCGATGATGCCGCCCCAGTCGTGCTTGAGCTTGAAATGGGTCTCGTCGTTCAGGGCGTGCGCATCGATCATCTTCTGACGCATGGCGACGACCTCCTCGCGCAGCTTGGCGAGGTCGCGCGGCTGGCGCAGGATTTCGCAGCGGATTTCCTCGAAGCGCGCACCGACGGCCGGGTCGCCGGCGCAGAAGCGGGCACGGGTCAGGGCCTGGTGTTCCCAGACCCAGGCATTCTTGAGCTGGTACTCGCGGAAGGCATCCACTGAAACGACGAGCAGCCCGGAATCGCCATTCGGGCGCAGGCGCAGGTCGGTTTCGAACAGCATGCCGGCCGGGGTCTGGCTCGATAGCCAGGTGTTGAGGCGCTGGCCGAGCCGGGTGTAGTTTTCGGGCGCTTCCTGGTCATCGTCGTCGAACAGGTACACCAGGTCGAGGTCGGAGGCGTAGCCCAGCTCCTTGCCCCCCATCTTGCCGTAGCCGATGACGGCGAATTTCGGCTTCTCGCAATGCCGTTTCTTGATCGTGCCCCAGCAAAGCGGCAGGGTCTCCTGCACGATGGTGTCGGCCAGTTCGGTGAGGTGGTCGGAGAGACGTTCGATGGTCTGCAGGCCGGAAAGGTCCTGGGCGAGCAGGCGGAAAACCTGGCCATGGTGCATTTCGCGCAGGATGTCCATCTCGCGCTCGGTGTCGCCGACGTGGTCGGCCAGGTTGCGCCGCAGATTTTCTCGGAAGCCGGCCCAGTCGGTCGCGATCTCGTAGAGACGCGGGTCGAGCAGTTCATCGAGGAGCAGCGGGTAGCGGTTGAGGTAGTCGGCTGCCCAGTGCGAGGCACAGACCATGTCGGCAACGCGGCGCAAGGCCATCGGGTACTGCTGCAGCAGGGCCAGGTAGGAACCGCGGCGGGCGATGTTTTCCAGGAAGCCGAGGCCGCGCACCAGGGTCGTGTCGGGGTCACCCGTGGCGCCAGCCGCTTCGATCAGGCGCGGGCCGACCGCGTCGAGGCGCGAGCGGTTGGTGCTCGGCAATTGCAGGTACCGGTTCGAGGCGCGCAGGTCGGCGAGGCGCGAGATGGCCTCCTTGGGCTGGCGAAAGCCCAGGTTGCCGAAGGCCTCGATCGCCGTGTCCTCGTCGAGCTGTCCCATCCAGAGGCCGGTCAGCGGGTGTTCGCCGGCCTCGGGGTCGGAGAATATTTCTTCGAAATGGCGAGCGACTTTCTCGCGATGCCCGTCGAGTACGGCGAGCATCGCCGGCCAGTCGGCGAAATCCATGCTGCGGGCGACGCTGGCCCGGCCGGCATCATCCTCGGGCAGCATGTGCGTCTGCTTGTCTTCGACATACTGCAAACGGTGCTCCAGGCGGCGCAGGAAGACATAGGCTTCGCGCAGCTCCTGCTCGGTTTCTGCCGGGATCAACTGGCGTTCGACCAGCAACTTGAGGACCGAGAGGGTCGGGCGGATCTGCAGCGACGGATCGCGGCCGCCGCGGATCAACTGGAAGACCTGGGCCATGAATTCGATTTCGCGGATGCCACCGGGACCGAGCTTGACGTGGTCGGCCATGTCCTTGCGCGCCACCTCGCGGCGAATCTGGGCATGCAGGTCGCGCATCGCGTTGATGGCGCCGAAATCGAGATACTTGCGGAAGACGAAGGGCCGGGAAATCCGCCGCAGGGCGGCCATCCACTCGCCGAGCGCGGCACCGTCGGCATTCGGGCCGGCATTCATGACGCGCGACTTGATCCAGGCGTAGCGTTCCCATTCGCGGCCCTGGGTGATGAAGTAGTTCTCCAGGGCATCGAGCGAGCAGACCAGCGGCCCGGAGTCGCCGTTCGGGCGCAGCCGCATGTCGACGCGGAAGACCTGGCCGTCTGCGGTGAGGTCGCCGAGGGCCGAAATCACGCGCTTGCCGAGGCGGGTGAAGAAGTCGTAGTTCTCGATGCTCTTATTGCCGTCGGTGTCGCCTTCTTCCGGATAGACGAAGATGTAATCGACGTCCGAAGAGACATTGAGTTCGCGGCCGCCGAGCTTGCCCATGCCGATGATCAGCAGGCGTTGCGGCTGGCCGTTGCGGTCGAGCGGCTCGCCGTAGGTGGCTACCAGTTGGCGGTGGTAGTGGTCGAGCGCGAAGTTGGTCGTCACGTCGGCAAGCAGGGTCATGCTCTCGACGACTTCGGCGAGTGGCGCCAGGCCGCACAGGTCGCGCAGGGCGATATGGGCCATTGCCCGCTGGCGCAGGCGGCGCAGGGCCGACTTGACCGCATCGTCATCGGTGAAATCCCGTTTCAGCGGCGCCAGCAGCAGGTCTTCGGAGAGGGGTTGCTGCCAGGTGGCAAGGAGTTCGGGGATCAGCCCGGGATGCGCCTGCAACAGGTTGCTCAGGTAGCGGCTATGGGCGAGGGCGGGCTGCCAGCGCGGGTCGAGTGTGGTGTCCATGTTTGCGCAATCGGCGTATTTGCCGAACAGGATAGAATGGCGGTTTCGGTGAATTTCGATTGTAGTGATCTATTCGTCCCCTAGGCAAAGTGGTTTTGCCGGTGACTGAGCCGTCGGCGACGGCCGGCGTCCGTCATGCACTCTACTACCGGCTGCACTGGCTGTGGCCGATTCTCGCGCGACCAGCGGTGCGGCGCGGATTGCGCCTGCTTGGCTGGGCATCGTTCGCCGGCTGGCTGCTATTCGCCTTGCTCATCCTCGTCCTGCGCTATGGCGTACTGCCGCGGGTGGCCGACTACCAGGCCGAGATCGAGCAGGCTGCGACGCGCGCTATCGGGCAGCCGGTCAGGATCGGGCGCATCGAAGCCCGTTGGCTGGGGCTCAACCCCGATCTCGTCCTCGACGATGTCCAGGTGCTCGATGCCCAAGGCGGGGCAGCTTTTTCCCTGAGCCGCGTCGAGAGCGTGCTTTCCTGGCACACCCTCTGGCGCTTGCGTCCAACCCTGGCCCTGCTTGCCTTCGAGCGGCCGGTGCTGCATGTTCGTCGCGATACCAGCGGCCGGATCACGGTGGCCGGCATGGCCACCGAAGGCGAGAGCGACCCCGCCTTCGCCGAATGGGTTTTGGAGCAGAAGCGCATCCGCATCCGGGATGCCACCATCGTCTGGGAAGATCGATTGCGCCAGGCACCGCCGCTGGTGCTCGAGGATCTCCAGTTCGGGCTTGATAACAGCGGACGTCGTCACCGCTTCGGCATCTCCGCCGCGCCGCCGGCCGAACTGGCCGCCCGCCTCGATATCCGCGGCGAGGTCCGGGGGGAACTCGGCGAAGCCCTCGAACATCTGGCCGGCAAGGTCTTTGTCCAGCTCGATTACGCCGATCTCTCCGGCTGGCGGGCCTGGGTCGATTATCCGGTCGACCTGCCGCACGGCCGTGGCGCGCTGCGGATCTGGGGGGATTTCGAGGACGGCGGCGGCAAGGTTACGACCGATGTGGCGCTGGAGGAATTACGCCTGCGTCTCGGCAGCAAATTGCCGGAGCTCGACCTGGCCAGCCTGCGGGGGCGGATTGAAGGCGGCTATCAGCGTGGCGAATGGTCGCTGGCCGGGCGCAAGCTGGAATTGTTGACCCATCAGGGCATCCGCGTTGCCCCCACCGATTTTGCCGTAACCTGGCGCGAGAGCCCGCAGAGCGGCGAGATTAGCGGTACTGCCAGTGCGAGTTTTCTCGATCTGGCCACGCTCGGCAGCCTGGCTGCCTTCATGCCGCTCGATGCCGAAAGCCGGGCACTCCTGCAGCGGCACCGGCCGCAGGGCCAGGTGGCAGAGTTGCGTGCGAGCTGGGCATTCAAACAGGACAAGTTGTTGCGCTATGGGCTGAAGGCCGGGTTCTCCCGTCTTGGCATGGAGCCCGGCGGCTATTTTCCAGGAGCCGAGGGGCTTTCGGGCAAGGTCGAGTTGAGCGAAAAGGGTGGTGAACTGACGCTCGACAGTGCACAGGCCAGCCTGTCGTTGCCGGCGGTGTTTCCCGAGCCCGATATTGCGCTCGATAGCCTGAAGGCAAAGGCGAGCTGGAAGCGCACCGATCAGGCGATCGAGGTCAGCCTCGACAAGGTCGCGTTTGCCGGCCCCGATGCCGCCGGCTCGGCGCGCGGCAGCTATCGCTTTACTGGCGAAGGGCCCGGCTGGATCGACCTGACCGCCGACATCGAGCGCGGCGAGGGGCGGGCGGTCTGGCGCTTCATGCCGCATGCCGTCAATGCCGATGCGCGCAATTGGATACGCCGGGGAATCGTTGCCGGTCGCGGTTACGATGGCCACCTGATTCTCAAGGGCGATCTCTCGGAATTCCCGTTCCGCGATGGCAAGGGGGGACAGTTCATCGTGACCGCCAAAGCTACCGGCGCCAAGGTCGACTACGCTGCAGGCTGGCCGGTGATCGACAATATCGATGCCGACATGACTTTCGGCGTCGGCATGAAAATCGCGGCCAGCAAAGGGAGCATTCTGGGCGCCCAGCTTTCTGGCGTGACCGTCGAAATTCCGGATTTCGAATCGCATGAGGAATTACTGCTGGTGCGAGGCGTCGCGCAGGGACCGACCATGGAATTCCTGCGTTTCATCGACCGGAGCCCGGTGGGTGACAGCATCGACCGCTTCACCGAAGGCATGAAGGCGAGCGGCAACGGCCGGCTTGATCTCGAAATCGATCTGCCTCTGCGCCACGTTCAGGATGCCAAGGTGCGTGGCGACTATCGCTTCGTCAACAACCAGTTGCAGCCGCTGCCGGCACTGCCGCCGCTGAGCCAGGTCAATGGCCGGCTGGCGATTACCGAAAGCAGCGTTGCAGCGCAGGATTTGACCGGTAAGGTGTTCGGCGGACCGCTCAAGGTCTCGGTCCGCAGCGCCGGCGACAAGGTCAGCGTGCAGGCTGGTGGAACGGCCAATATCGCCGAGGTGAGCAGCCACTTCGGTTGGCCCCTGCTCAATCACCTGAGCGGCAGTGCGGCCTGGAGGGCTGATATCGGCATTCGCAAGCGCAACGCCGAGGTCTTGATCCAGTCCGATCTGCTGGGAGTCAGTTCGCCGCTGCCCGAACCGCTCAACAAGGCGGCGACGACGCCGCTGCCGCTGCGTATCGAGCGGACGTCGCCGGACCCGACGCGCGAGCAGTATCGGATCAGCCTCGGCAAGATCGGCCAGGGTGTGATCATCAGCCGGCAGGATCAATGGGAACGGGGCGTCTTCGCGGTCGGCGAAGCCGAGGCGCGCCTGCCCGACAAGGGGTTGGCGATCCGCGTTGCGGCCCCGCGAATCGATGCCGACGCCTGGCGCAACTATCTGCCGGATGGTGCGACGAACGGCGATGGCGCGACCGGTGGGGGGCTGGCGCTCACCCAGGTGGCGCTGAAAACGCCGGTATTCCGTTTGATGGAGCGCGACTACAACCAGGTCGACATCAACCTGCGGCCGCGCGATAACGGCTGGCAGATCGGTCTCAACTCGCGCGAGGCCCTGGGCGACATTTTCTGGCGAAGCAGTGGCGAGGGCTGGGTCGAGGGTAATTTCAAGCGTCTCGTCATCCGTCCTGGCGACGAAGTGAGCTCCGGTCGCTCGAGTGCGATCAATTCGCTGCCCGGCATGAGCCTGGTGGTGGATGATTTCCGCATCGACAACAAGGTGCTTGGCCGCCTCGATCTCAAGGCTCGCAATGAAAAGGGCGCCTGGCGGCTGGACAACCTCAGCCTGCAGAATCCCGACGGCAGCCTCAAGGGCAAGGCGACCTGGCTCAACGTCGGCAAGCACCAGACCAGGCTGGATTTCGAATTGAATGCCAACGATATCGGCAAGCTTCTGGCGCGTCTTGGCTACGTCGATGCGGTGCGTCGCGGTACGGCGAAAATGAGCGGGGAATTGCAGTGGAGCGGGCCGCTGACCGGCATCGACTATCCCTCGCTGAGCGGGAATATGACGGTCGGCGCCGAGAAGGGCCAGTTCAACAAGCTAGAGCCCGGTGTCGGCAAACTGCTTGGGTTGATTTCGCTGCAATCGCTGCCGCGCCGGCTGACCCTCGATTTTCGCGATATCTTCAGCGATGGCCTGGCTTTCGATCGCATCGACGGCAAGCTGAACGTCCGCCAGGGCGTCATGCGGACCATCGAACCGCTGAGCATCCGGGGGCCGGCCGCTCAGATCGAAATCCAGGGCGAGACCGATCTGCGGGCCGAAACCCAGGACATGCAGGTCGTCGTCCGGCCGGAAATCGGCAACGTCGCGGCCGTCGGTGTCGCCCTGATCAATCCCGTGGTCGGCGCGGCGACGCTGCTCGCCAATACCGTCATGCAAAATCCGCTCAATCGCCTTTTCGCCTACCGCTATCATGTCACCGGGACCTGGGCCGATCCGCTGGTGGATGCGGCGGGACAGACCGAAGAGCGCAAGCCAACCGTGCCCGAAGGAGCCAAGCCGTGAGCAAGCAGAACTGCCGCATCGCCGCCCTGCAGATGGTGTCAGGTCCGCGCGTCGCCGACAATCTGGCGACTGCCGCCCGGCTGGTCGAGGAGGCTGTGGCCCAGGGGGCGCAACTGCTGGCCCTGCCCGAGTATTTTCCGATCATCGGTGCCGCCGATGCCGACCGGGTGCGGGCACGCGAGGAATTCGGCCGCGGCCCAATCCAGGACTGGCTGGCCGAAACGGCCCGCCGCCATGGCATCTGGCTGTTCGCCGGTTCGATTCCGTTGGCCGCCAGCGTGCCGGACAAGATGCGCAACAGCAGTTTGGCCTACAACCCGGCCGGCGAGTGCGTTGCGCGCTACGACAAGATTCACCTCTTCGGCTTCCGGAAAGGCGACGAGTCCTACGACGAAGCCGCCTTCATCGAGGCCGGCGAGCATCCGGTGGCCGTCGACACGCCGTTCGGGCGCGTCGCGCTGTCGATCTGCTACGACCTGCGTTTCCCGGAGTTGTACCGCAGCCTGGGGGCGGTCGACCTGATCCTGATGCCGGCCGCCTTCACCGACACCACGGGCCGGGCGCACTGGGAGATCCTGCTGCGCGCCCGGGCCATCGAGAACCAATGCTACCTGCTCGCGGTCGGACAGGGCGGGCGCCATGAAAATGACCGGATGACCCACGGTAACAGCATGGTCGTCGATCCCTGGGGCGAGATTCTCGACCGCAAACTGAAATGGCCGGGCGTCGTCATCGCCGATCTCGACCATGCCCGTATCGCCGAAATTCGCGAGAGCCTGCCGGCTCTTGCCCACCGAAAACTTTGATGGAGCTTCAATGAACCCAAACAGCGCCCTGGCGCAAGCCGAATCCCTGCTGCTCGCACCGTTCTCGCTGGGCGAAGGTGACCTGACCCGGACGTTCGGTCAGATCCTCACCCATCAGGTCGACTATGCCGACCTCTATTTCCAGTATTCGCGCTCCGAGGCCTGGAGCCTGGACGAAGGCATCGTCAAGTCGGGTAGCTTCAATATCGATCAAGGCGTCGGCGTGCGCGCCATTTCCGGTGAAAAGACGGCCTTTGCCTACTCCGACGACATCAGTGCGCGGGCGCTTGGCGATGCGGCGACGGCAGTGCGCGCCATTGCCGCCGCCGGCCAGTCCGGCAAGCTGCCGGCCTTGAAGCACGGGGCGGCGGCGCGCCAGCTTTACGTGCCGCATGACCCGATCGCCTCGCTGCCTGCCAAGGCCAAGGTGAAGCTCCTGGAGCGCCTCGAAGGATTTGCCAGGGCACTCGATCCGCGCGTCCTGCAAGTCATGGCCTCCCTGGCCGGCGAGTACGAGGTGATCCTCGTTGCCGGTTCGGATGGTCGTCTGGCGGCGGATATCCGGCCGCTGGTGCGTTGCTCCATCTCGGTCATCGTCGAGGAAAATGGCAAGCGCGAGCAGGGTGGCGCGGGTGGTGGCGGCCGTTTCGATTTCGCCTATTTCACCGACGAGGTGTTGCAGCGTTACGCCCGCGAGGCGGTGCATCAGGCGATCACCAATCTCGGTGCCGAGCCGGCGCCGGCCGGCCAGATGACGGTCGTCCTCGGCTCCGGTTGGCCCGGCATCCTGCTCCATGAGGCGGTGGGTCATGGCCTGGAGGGCGATTTCAATCGCAAGGGCAGTTCGGCCTTCTCGGGCCGCGTCGGCCAGCGCGTCGCCGCCAAGGGGGTCACCGTGATCGACGACGGCACCATCGCTGATCGTCGCGGTTCGCTGAATATCGACGACGAGGGCAACACCACGCAGCGTACCGTGCTGATCGAGGACGGCATTCTCAAGGGCTACATGCAGGACAGCCTGAACGCCCGCCTGATGGGCGTTGCGCCGACCGGCAACGGCCGCCGCGAATCCTTTGCCCACCTGCCGCTGCCGCGCATGACCAACACCATGATGCTGGCCGGCGAGCACGATCCGCAGGAAATCATCAACTCGGTCAAGAAGGGCATCTATGCCGCCAACTTCGGCGGCGGCCAGGTCGACATCACGAGCGGCAAGTTCGTCTTCTCGATGAGCGAGGCCTACCTGATCGAGGACGGCAAGGTGACGCGGCCGATCAAGGGGGCGACGCTGATCGGCAACGGGCCGGATGCGATGACCCGCATTTCGATGATCGGCAACGACCTGCGGCTCGACCCCGGCGTCGGCACCTGCGGCAAGGATGGCCAGAGCGTGCCGGTCGGCGTCGGCCAGCCAACCTTGCGAATCGATGGACTGACGGTGGGTGGAACGGCATAATGCAATGATCTTTTCAAGAGATTTCATGATGCGTGGATTATCCGTTCTGGTTGGACTGTTCATTTCTGCCACCGCGTTCGCTCAAAATCCTGCTGCCTTGCAGGAACGTCTGAAGTCGATCGCCGCCGATCCCGTGGCCCTTCGTGCTGCCGTCGATTCCGGCAAGAAGGTCACCTTCTTCTGCGCCAACTGTCACGGTGAAGACGGCATCAGCAAGACGCCGGATGTGCCCAATCTGGCCGGCCAGAATCCAGCTTACCTGTTGGAGCAGATTCGCAAGTTCGGCAGCGGCGAGCGCAAGGACGCCTTCATGCAGGGCCTGATCAAGGTGCTCAAGGACGACGAGCGGGTCCAGGCTGCTGCCTATTACGCCAGTATTCCGGTTCCGCCGTCGCGCGCCGATGCTTCCCTTGCGGCCCGAGGCAAGGAGCTCTATTCCCGGAACTGTGTGCGCTGTCATGGCGAGCAGGCGCGCGGCAACGAACTTTATCCGCGCCTGGCCGGGCAGAAAGTGCCTTACCTGCAGACCTCGATCACGCGCTATCGCGATGGCACGGGTATCCGCAACAACCAGTTGATGGCGATTGCAACCGGCAATCTGAAGAACGAGGAAATCGTTGCCGTTGCCAACTACCTGACGCAGTTGCCCTAGAACAGGCTTAATTGCCGCTCGTCAGCGGCACGGGCGGGCGGTGGCGTTTTGAACCGCCCGCAATCCAGTATGGGCCAGTCGCGTGCCAGGCCTTGGCGGCGGCAGCATAAATCGAAGCGTTGCCGAATAAGCTCGGCAAAATGTCCCAGCCCTTTCATGCGGCTCCCGAAGCGAGCATCGTTGGCTTTGCCCCCGCGCAGGTCGTAAAGAACCGACATGATGCGCGCCTCCTTTTCCGGCGCATGCCATTCCAGCCATTCCCTGAACAGGCCCGCCACTTCGTGAGGCAGGCGCAGCATGGTGTAGCCGGCACTGGTCGCTCCATGCTCCCGGGCCGCTGCCAGCAGTTTTTCGAGTTCATGGTCGTTGAGCCCGGGAATCAGCGGCGAAGCGAAGATCGATACCGGTACGCCGGCCTCACTCAGCATTTGCATTGAACGTAGCCGGGCTTGCGGCGCGCAGGCGCGCGGCTCCAACTGGCGGGCGAGTGAACCGTCCAGCGTGGTCAGCGAAATGCCGACATGGGCGAGTTGCTGCCTGGCCAGCGCCGACCATAGGTCGAGGTCGCGTACGATCAGCGACGACTTGGTGACGACACTCACGGGATGGCGGGTTTCCAGAGCGACTTCGAGTACCGCACGAGTCAGGCCTTCCTTGCGTTCGAAGGGCTGGTAGGCATCGGTCGCGGTACCAATGACGAGCGGCGTGCAGACGTAATCGGGTTTTGCCAGTTCCTCGCGCAGTAGGATCGCGGCATTCGGCTTGGCGAATATTTGCGTTTCGAAATCGAGTCCGGGCGACAGTCCAAGCCAGGCATGGGTCGGTCGGGCATAGCAGTAGATGCAGCCGTGCTCACAGCCGCGATAGGGGTTCAGCGATTGTTCGAAACCCAGATCCGGCGAGTCGTTGCGGCTGATGATCGATTTCGCTGTATCGACCAGCAGGCGGGTCTGTGGCAGCGACGGCTCTGCCGGCTGCCAGCCATCGTCAATGGCTTGGCGGGTTTCCTTGCTGAAGCGATGCGCGACATTTCCCGCCGCCCCGCGCCCCTTGATGGGCCTGGGCGGAATTTCCGGCGAAGGGGAGAGGTCGAAATCTTCCATGTTCATCCGGTAGAATGCCGGGTTTTCAGCATTTTTTGAATGGGGCAGGCCATGACGCCGCAAAGCAAACCGAATACCGACGACGTTCGCATCAGGGAAATCAAGGAGCTGGTGCCGCCGGCGCACGTTTTCCGCGAATATCCGGTCTCGAACCGCGCCGCCCAGACCACCTACGCCGCCCGCCAGGCCATCCACCGCATCCTGCATGGCGCCGATGACCGCCTGCTGGTCGTCATCGGGCCGTGCTCGATTCATGACTACGATGTTGCGATGGACTACGCCAAGCGTCTGGCCAAGGAGGCAGAGCGCTTCAAGGAAGATCTCGTCATCCTGATGCGTGTCTATTTCGAGAAGCCGCGCACCACGGTCGGCTGGAAAGGCCTGATCAACGATCCGCGCCTCGACAACACCTTCCGCATCAACGAAGGCATCCGCCTGGCCCGCCGCATCCTGCTCGAAATCAACGAGATGGATCTGCCCTGTGCCACCGAGTTTCTCGACACCATCACGCCGCAATACACGGCCGACCTGATCGCCTGGGGGGCCATCGGCGCCCGCACCACGGAGTCGCAGGTGCACCGCGAACTGGCTTCCGGCCTCTCCTGCCCGGTCGGTTTCAAGAATGGCACCGACGGCAACATGCGCATCGCGGTCGATGCCATCCGCGCCGCCAATTCGCCGCACCATTTCCTGTCGGTGACCAAAAATGGCCATACCGCCATCGTCTCCACGCTCGGTAACGAGGACTGCCACGTCATCCTGCGCGGCGGCAAGGAGCCGAACTACGATGCCGCGAGCGTTGATGCCGCCTGTACGGAAATCGCCAAGGCCGGCCTTGCGGCGCGCCTGATGGTCGATTTCTCGCACGGCAACAGCCGCAAGCAGTACAAACTGCAGATGGAGGTCAGCGACAGCGTCGCCGCCCAGCTTGCGGCCGGCGAGGAGCGCATCGTCGGCGTCATGGTCGAGTCGCACCTGGTCGAGGGCCGCCAGGACCTGTCGCCGGAAAAGGAATTGACCTACGGCCAGAGCATCACCGATGCCTGCATCAACTGGGACGACAGCGTGAAGGTGCTCGAACAGCTCGCTACGGCTGTCCGCGCCCGCCGGGTGGCCGAAGCCGCCGAATAAGCGGTATCGGCAAACGGACAAACAAAAGGGAGGTCGCCGACCTCCCTTTTTCGTTGCGGTTTGCCGCGATCAGTTGTCGCGCTTTTTCCAGCCTCGCGACTCCAGGCAGGCATGCATGCGCCGCACCTGGACATTGGTCACCATGCCGTCGGTACCGGAGTAGGCATGCAGCTTGCAGAATTTCTCGTCCTCGTCGTAGTCGGCGGCAGTAGCGCCCCGCTTTTCCCAGTGCCAGGTCGCGCAGCCGGCGATGAGGGGGATCAGGAGGAGGGGGAGGTATCTCAAGGGCTTCATGGCATCACTGGAAAGCAAAAAGCCCAGTTTTTCAACTGGGCTAGCGCTATTCAACTACTTGGTGCCCGAGCCTTCATCGAACAAATGGCGGAAACGATTGCGGCACAATGATTTTGGTTTTTTAAAAATCTATGTTACCCCCAAAGTTACCCCCATTTAATCGATGTTGCACGAGCGCAACATTCAAATGGGCAATTCAGGCAAACCCGAAAGCGGCTGTAATTTTATCACCTGCCCCATCTTGTTCGGGGGGGCGAGTCAGTTAGTTGAAAGTGCTGTGGCCAGTACATACGCGAGCACAATCGCCAGGTGTTCGCCAACCAAAGGCCTGCCATATTCGGCGCCGTGCGGGGGCGGCAGTAGATCAATAAGCGCGCAAATTTTCGTTACCAACGCTCTGCAATGTGTCCAGAAGCGATGAAACACTAGGCAGGTTAGAGTCATCCGAGGGCGGTTACTGTGTCTTGTTGTGGCTGGGTTCTTGGTAATGTGCGGAATCGTCGAAAGCGTTGAGCCACAACGGTTACGGCGGACTTTCTGATATCGAAGCTGAAAATCACAGACACAGCAGACACAATGGAAATACACCCAATTATGACCAAGTGTGTCTGCCGAATCCGTTGCAGCACAAGGCTTTGAGCGCCATAGACACAGCAGACACAGCAGACACAGTGCATTTACAAGGGGGGGGATAGATAGCTACCAAGATGAAGCATTGGTCACTTACCGAAATGACTTGGCAGCTAGAGCACTACTTACTTACCTCTATTGTGACCAGAGAACTGGCGGTCAACCGGGGTTCGCATTACCCGTAATCCTAAATGCTCTGGAAGGACCCGCTAACCTCCAGCCATTCCTGATTGAGCACCACTGGTTACAACCACCCCCGTATTTCCATCACCAGGCCTCCAGCGTTCGAAGCTGTTGCATTCAGGAGGAGCTATCCATATTCGTTCAGTGCCACGGCCTGTTTCCAGGATCAGATAACCCAGGCCACAAGCCCACCAGAAATTACGGCGAACACCGCTTGAAGAGAATTGCCTGGTGGTCAGATGCTTGCACATGGTGCAGTCAAGACCTGAAGAAGGTGCTGGTATCAGCAACTCTTCCCATGGCTTCAGGCCGGCATCGATGCAGACCGAGTGCCAGTGCTGCACCTGCTGACCAGGTGGCATGGTCTGAAGATGCAGCAGGGCCGCAACCCTCTCATCATTGGCCGCCTTGACCTTCCGGCAGTAGGCCAGAGCAAGGATTACAGCGGCCGGATGAAGCGCGAAATCATCAACTGCCGCACCCCCACCCGGTGCCCGGTTTTCTTGCTCATCTTCCCCCCCTTGTAAATGCACTGTGTCTGCTGTGTCTCCTGTGTCTATGGTACTCAAAGCCTTGTGCTGCAATGGATTCGGCAGACACACTTGGTAAGAATTGGGTGTATTTCCATTGTGTCTGCTGTGTCTGGCCGTGGCTTCCCTCTCCGGATTTTCAGACACAGTAGCCGGGGCGGGTTGGCTTCCGAAGAGGTGTTCGAGGTCAAGCATCGGCGCTACCATCGAACAGTTGCGGGGTGATGTGATAGACCAGCATCTTTCCCTTCCCTGGTATCTGCAAGCGGGACTGGTAGCGCCCTTTGTTGTGCCTGAGAATGCCGTGCTTCGAGAGCAGTGCATTGACCGCCTTGTAATCGAGCCCCTTGCAGACTCGGTTACGCCACGGCCCTTCGAACACGAAGTATTCGGTTTGGAACTCAGCGCCGTTGCTGCCCTCTTCAATCTGCCCGGCCTTCGCGATTGGCGATCCGTCAGGCTGCAGCCACCGCCGTACGCCGGCCGCGTCTGCAGTGCGTGGGCTACGGTCATCGCCGATGCGGTGCCACAGGTCGAAAGCGCCATCGCCATGCCGTTCGAAGAATTCCCGCACCTGGTTCAGCATGTTGGTTTCTTCCTGGTTGCCTTCACCGCCTCGGCCGGCCAGCCATGCCCTGTAGCAGCTTCCAGCAGCGGCCAGCGCTTCCCCGGCTTCCCATCCGGTCAAGCCCCACTGAGTGGCCAACTCGCCACCCATCGCTACCAAGGCAAAACGATCCGCCACGCGGCGAGCCTGCCCGCTGGCATCCTCGGTCAGGTGCTTCGCCTCGAATAGCTTCTGAGCCTTGCGCAGCTCGTCGGCAAGGTCGGCGGGACTACGGGCCAGCTTGTCCAGGAACGCGGCCAGCGGGGCGCCGTAATGGCGTTTGGTTGCCTGATCCAAGGCCCGAGAGAAGTCGGCACCGTTGGGGTAGTCGTGCAGCGTCTCCCAGGCACCAAGACCCGCCCCAGCATCGGCGCCGATATCAACCAGGCGGATTTCCTGCCCGGCGCGTGTCGTGCGGTTCGCTTCGGCCATGTGTTGGGCCAGGGATATTTCACCGGCTGACAGGAACAGCACTCGCCAGAATGCCCGCTCACGGGCGCCGCCCGTGCGGGCTGCCCGAGTCTTGCCGGCACCATTGGCAAGCATGTAGGCAGTTTCACCGGCTACCTTGGGATCAAGCTGGGCCAGTTCGTCGAGGGCAAGCAGTGAGTCACAATGCTGCATGGCCAGGGCCTCCAGGCCGTTGTCCGTAGCTCGCCAACGCTGCATATAGGCGCCATCCCCACAGACCGAGCAGGCAACCCGCAGCGCCGTGGTCTTCCCGTCGCTGGAATTGCTGCGGTAATGGAAACCACCCGACTCCCCGCCAACCAGGTGCAGCAGCGGCGCCGCAAAGGCCACGGATACCGCGAACAGTAGGCGGGAGTTACCCCGGCACAGGCGGCCGATGCTATCCCGCCATTGTTCGGCCGTGCCCTTCATCTTGAAGGCATGGGCGCTGCTGCCTTCAGCCTCGTAGAGCCATTCATCAGACCCCGGCCCGAAGGCGCGATCCGGCAGAACGAACACGGCCGGGCTATCGCTGGTCGCGTGCCACCCGGTGCGGCTGGTGATGCGGGCACGGGCATCCGGTCGGGCACTCTGCAGGTAGGCAATCACCTTCTGCCGGCCGCCGGTTGCCATCGTCAGGCCGGCATCGAGCAGCATCCCGGCCACTTCGAGGCCATCACCGCGAAACAGCGTCATGGGTATTACCAGCTTGTGTTCTACCTTGTCGGCATCATAGAGGCGAACCAGCAAGCCCCAGCCCTGGTTATCCGGGTTTCGCACACGGGCCATGGGCTCCAGGTATGAGCAAATCCACTTTGGGGCGCCCTGGTTGCCGTCCCGGTCGGTGTCGGTGAAATAGACCCCGCCCACCTCAAGGCTGTAACAGGTTCGGGGCGTGTTTGTCGGCGCCGTGGTTCTGG
Source organism: Dechloromonas sp. (assembly GCA_016791065.1). Lineage (GTDB taxonomy): Bacteria > Pseudomonadota > Gammaproteobacteria > Burkholderiales > Rhodocyclaceae > Azonexus. The sequence goes on from JAEUOD010000123.1 coordinate 46,054, forward strand.
GTGCCTTGCTGCCGCCTTTGGGGGCGGGCGTTTCGGCTTGGGGCTTATCGATGGTGCTACGCCACTCGGTGCCTGTGCATACGTCTGCAAAGCGGGCGGCATCCCATCCAACCAGGTCGGCGGCATCATCGCCTTTGCCGGTCAGGCCGAAGGCTTCCGGCTTCACCTGGTAAAGCGCAGCGGGGGGCGTAGGCAGGGCGGCAAGCATCCCGGCTAACTTCGCCATGCAGGCGGCACCGGGTTCGTCGAGGTCTGGCCACAGCGTAACGACTCGGCCGGCCAGTGCTTCCCAGGCTGCCTTATCCACGGCATTCGAGCCACCCGGCCAGCTCAGGCAAACGAAGTCAGGCGCAAGCACGCGGGCGGCTTCGGCAGCCTTCTCGCCTTCACAGACGATAACCGGCGCATCAGGCCGGGCGGCAAGCAAATCGAGGCCATACAGCAGGCGCGGTGCTGGGGGCGATTTCCAGCGCCATTCGGTGCGGCCCGCCTTATTGCGCCAGTACGTGAGCTGGGCAAAGCTTTTGCCGCCCCCGCCCTGGTAGCGGTCGATATAGAAGGCCAGGCGGCCATCTGGCATCCGGTATTCGTAGCGGATTGAGGGCCTGCCCTGCCGGGGGTTGGCCACAGGCGGGGGCGGTGCCTCATCTGGTACCGGCTGCAGGTACTCCCAGCCATCGGCATCCGTTGCGGCCTTGGCTTTCGCTGGTGCCGTAGCGGGCTTTTTATGGTGCCGTGGTGCATCGCCTTGGCCGAGGCGCTGTTCGGTGCTTGGTGCGCGTTTCTGCCGGTTTGGCTTGGCAATGCCCAGTTGGTCGGCGAGGCGTTCGGCGGCTTCCATCTGGGAGCAGTCAAAGCGCCATGCCGTCATCGCTACCAGGTCGCCCCAGGTATCGCCGGTCGCGAAGTCGCCACCAGCCCCCGAGTCTCGGTTTATCGATAGGCTGCCGAGCTTGCCATCCGAGCGCTTGGGATTGAGCGCCAGGTATTCGCGGGCCTGATCCTTGCCGCCCCCCATACCGCAATGCTCCATCACGGTATCGAAGCTGGCCAGGGCGGCGCCGGCTATCCGTTGGATGAATGAATCGCTCATTGTGCCGGTGTCTCCCCATGGTGGAAGGCCTCAACGGCGGCCAGTACAGCCTCCTTGTCATCACCACCCCTTTGATAGGCGGCAACGCAAGTGCCGCAAATTGGGTAGGCCCAGGCGAGTGGAATGCCTAAATCAACCGGCCACAGGCGGATTTCCTTCCTCTTCTTGCGCACTGCATTGAAGGGCTTGCGGCAGGAGGCGCAGCACTTGGCGAAGTTTCCGATTCTGATTTCGCCCTTCAGGTTGGCAAAGGCTGGATTAATGTCGCCAATCGTTTCGCCTGGCTTGAGTTCTTCCAAACCGTGGAGCTTGCTGCTGTGCATGTTGTTCACCGCTTTCCGAAACGGTCTGCAGCAAGCCGCAACACACGCGTCATTTCAGCGGCGATGTCGGGCGATGCTTTTGTCTCGAAACGACCGAGCTTGCCGAAATCGAGCACCACGGTTGAGCCGGAACCCGCACTTCCTGCCATAGGGGTTGCTGGCGTTGGCGGGCTGGGGATAGAGAGATTTCCCAATAGGCCGCCATTCGCATACTTTGGAATCATCATGCGATTCACAGCATCAATGAAGCTGGGGCCATAGTGCCTCACCGCCTGGCGTTGAATAACCCATTCCCCCGGCGTCCCCCAATACAGCATGTTGTCTGCCCGGTCGTGCGGGGCTCGCCCAGGAAGCTGGCCACCACGCGCAAAGCCTTGAATGCCGGCACCATCGGCAAAGCTCCCACCGCCACTTCCCGAATTGACCACACTCACCGGAATTTGCCTTGGGGCAGTCAGGGCCGCCAGTTGGGTTTCAATGGTGGCAATGCTTGCCGTCAAATCGTCCGTTTTCAGTTTTACCTCGATGGAGCGAGCGCTTTCCTTCATGGCATCAAGCTTGCCCTGCAGGTCGTTCAGCGTCTGCGCCTGCTGCGCGGCCTGCTCTTCCAGCGCGCCCACTTCCTTCTGTTTTCCCTTGGCTTGTGCATCCAGAAGGTTGGCCTGCTGCTTTCCGGCTTCTTCAACAAGGTCCGCATTGCCCGAGGCATCGGCAAATTTCTGGGCTCGCTCAAGAAAGTCCTTGGCTTGTTGCGCGTATTTCTCGAAGTCCTTGGCGCGGCCATCGAGTTGAGCGGCGCCGGCTGCTGCAGCGTAGTAACGCCCTTGGCCAAGCATTTCCTCTGCCCGTGATGCATTGGCCGATTGCCTCTCCTCTTCAGTCAGGCCGGACTCCCGCATTTGCGTTGCTCGATCCGCTGCATTGGTACGGACAGCCGAGGCCTGATTACTCAGCGAAGCGGCATCCAACTTTGCCCTGTCAGCTTCTCCTCGTGACTTCTGCCAAGCTTCACGCACGGCATCAACCAGGCGTTGCTGGTCGGCAATCTGCCGGTCTACGCTGGCCTTGGCATTGCCTTCAATCAAGCCCTGTTCGCCGGTCTGGATATAGCGAACGTACTTCGCCATTTCCGCTTTCTTGGTGGCCAACTGCTGTTCAAGGTCGGATCGTTTTGCGGCGCTCGCCTCCTCGGCTATTTGCACCGCGTTGGCGGCCTCCTGAGCCTTGCCGGTGAAATACTGCAGGGCTCGCTCAGTCTCGCCAATCTTTGCATCAAGCCCAGAATCGGCAGGACTACCATTTTTGGCCAACTCATCCCGCTTTGCCTTGAGCAGAGCAAGCTTTTCCGTCAGGTCTGCTACTCGTTGGGCTGGGTTGTTCGATCCGCTCAGCATGGCGGTCAACGAGTCAAACCAGCCCAGGCCGGCCCCTTTGTTTTCGAGAAGGATGCTCGAAAGCTTGGCCATGTGCGGCACGATTTCATTACCCAACACATGAGCCAGCCCCCCGCCGGCAGCTTTCAGACGAATGAGGTTCTGCTCCCATTCCTTGGCTGCCGCCAGTTGCTCCGGCGTGAAGATGATGCCGATATCTTCCGCTTCCTTGCCGAATTTCTTGATGGCATCGGCGCCTTGGTTCAAGACAGGCAGCAACTTGAGGCCAGATTCTTCCATCAGCTTCACGGCCAGTGCCGACTTCTGGGCACCGTCCGGCATACGTTTGAAGGCTTCGGCAACATCGAGCAGCACTTCCTGAATTGGCCGCATCTTGCCGCTGGTGTCCTTGACCTCGACCCCCAGCGCTTTGAAGGTGCTCATGGCTTCTTCGTTGCCATTGGCGGCCTCGTTCATTTTGACGGCCAATCCCTTCAAGCTTTGCCCGAGCTCCTGCGAAGAGACGTTACCCACGGAGAAGGCATAGTTCAGTTTCGCTAGGTCCTGTGCGCCGATGCCGGAACTCGCCGACAGCTTGTTCAGCTCGTTGGCCGCAGCGGCGGTGTTGTTTGCCATGGTGATGGCGGCAGCGCCTACAACAGAGGCCAGAGTGGCGATACTGCCCAGCCCCTTGGTTGCTATTGCCGCAAATCCGCCTCCTGTGCTCTGGATGCTCTGCGCCGCGACGCTTTGAACGCTCGCCATGCTGGCGGCAAATCGGCCGATCAGCGTCGTTGATTCGTTCAGCGCCTTTTTGAGTCCGGCGTTATTGCCACCGATATCAACGATAGTTTGTGGATTGCTCATTGCGGTTCTCCTTCCGCTGCCTTTTGGTCTGCAACCTCTCGGCATAGCTCACTCAGCTTGATAACAATCTGTTCGCAGGCCTCCGCAAGCATCGCTCGCATGCGGAAAATATGAGGATTCAATTCCTTGGCGGCCTCGTTAATGGCATCAAGTTGGTTGCACGTAACCTGATCAAAGTCAGAAACATCGCAACTGCAGATCATGGCCAGATCAGTCAATGAAATCCCGGTAATTGCGAATTCATCGATGACGTCAACGGGGTAGCCGGGATAGGCAATCCCCTCCCACCAGGTGCGAGACTCTTTGATGGTCACTTCACGAACGATGAAGGTTTTGGTGTCGGTAACAACTGATTTGGTAAGTGCTGGCATGGGAATTCCTTTACTTGGAAGAATTGAAGGCATCGACCAGGGATCTACGCAGGTTTTCATCCCAGGTCTTGGCAATGGTTGTTGCCGCAATCTGCGGCAGGTCGAAGCGGCGCTGATAGTTGGTAGCGGAGAGAACGACAAGAAGCGGGCGGATGCCGATGGGCGGCCCCATGTCGATATAGGCGCCTCGCTTGAGGTGGCCATCCCTGGCATTGCCCCGAGCCCAGAAGATGCGCCCGGCCAGGCGAACTGAACGCCGGCTTCGATTGCTATTCGAGGCGTAGGCATAGGGATCAAGGCCAATACGAAGCTGGGAGATGATCTGCTGCACCTGGCCTCGGCTCATGTTCCCGAACGCATCTAGGCGAGCCCCGGCACCAGGTGCGATGAATTCACCCCTACCAAGCAGGCCGGCGCGGCGCAGGTACAACTCAAGTGCCTTTGCACTTCTGGCACCACCCGTGAAGTGGTGCCCGAAACGCTCCTCTGCACTGAAAGCGTTTTTCGAGGCTAGCCGATCCTTGAGGCCAACCCGCGCAACGAGGTTTTGTTTCGTGGCAGGTTGCACGAAGGTGGATTTCAGGAAGAAGGGCGTCGGCCGATCAGTCTTGCTGCGCATCTCTTGCTTTAGCTCACTCTCGACCGCCTTGGCGGTTTTGGTGATGGCACGCGCAATGCCGAACCGGCTTTGCTTCTCGATGTTCTTCAGGCTGCTGTAAACCGATGGCAGGCCAAGGGCTTTGAAGCTGGGAACGATCATGGCAGCCGCCCCCAAATGTGCATTGTTCGCTCGCGGTCGTCCGCCGTAAATTGATAACGACCCCGGTGCACAGTGCCGCCATCCCGGTCGGTGGTAGGCAGGCGTTCACAGGGAATCGTCAGGCCGGCATCGCGCAACTTTAAAATTGCATCGGGCGCATTCGAGATGCCCGCAACACGGTCCAAGTCTTCACGGCTGCAGGGGCCGTTAGCCAAGGCGCAAATGATGCGGATTTCTTTGGGGTTGCTTGTGGCGAAGGGCGGAAGGCTTGGGATGCCGGGCAGGCTCGGCTGATCCATGGTCAGCCCTTCAGCTTTTCAACCAGCTCAGCAATTGCCGAGCGGGACCAGGCTACCGTCTTGGGGCCGAGGTGAACGGGCTTTGGATATCGCCCTGTTCTGCAGCCCTCCCACCAGGTGGATTTGCTGACCGGAATAATCGCGGGGATGCCGCGTTTCCTGTCTCCGATGATTTGCGGCAATCGAAGAAAGCCGTCGTGATGTTCATCCATTGTGGATTGCCTCGTATTGAATTGATACGTGGCAATCCTGACTAGTCCGGACCGTTTATTCGAGTGACAAAATTACCCTGAAAGCATTTCTGTCATCGTTGAAATGTGGCTGTCTGTTTGCCCATTAAAGCGGAGCGTGAGGGAGCCATATTTGGCCGCATTATTCCCCCATTCGCACATCCATCCCTGCCCACGCAAAATGGCAGTGGCGGTGCCGTCGGGCATTTGTTCGGTAGCTGAGACCCTGGTTCCTCGTTCAAAAAGGAACCAAAGTCCACTTTCGATTTCAGGTGTTCGGAAATAGACCAACTCCGCACCTTGGACATCGAGAATTTTCCGAGCTTTTGCAATGTGCCTCTGAATAGCCCGTTTCTGGTCGTCTGGGTTTTTCGGCGAACCAATCAGCAAGGCATCGGCCGCCAACATTTGGGCATGTCGAACGGTGCTCCGGTGAAACTGCATGGCCAAGGTTGTATGGGCAAATGCGGCGATGTCTTTCCTATGGCCCGCTTTTCTTCCAGGTGGCTTTTTTTGCTCCACTGTCAGCAGTGATGGCGGATCAATGCGCCCTGTTACTGGCCCGATTTTGGTCCCAGATCCACCGTAAAGAATGCCACCAAAGCTGCCATCATCAGGGTCAAACACACACTTGAGATGTAATTCAGGTGTTTTCATAGCGCCCTTCGTGCGCTCCCTCGAATGAATGCCACCCCCAGGCGGGCGAAGGATTCCCGCTTTTCGTCTGGCCGGACTAGGGGGCGGCGTGCTTGATTTAACCTTTCCGCATGTTCCGAAAGGCGGCGGCATTCAGCGAGAAAACGTTGCTGGAAACGTTCACTTTTTCCTTGATCTTCGGTGTCGCCCAAGCAAGTATTTTTCGAAGCCCCACGATTGCCTGTTTTGCTGCTTTGACGTCACTTTCCGCAATTCCAATATCTGGAAACTCGGTGAAGACCAGCTTCCCTTCTATCAGTCGCTCAGCTTGGTTAATGTGGTGAAGCACGCCGTCTTTCCAGCGTTGTGGATAGTCTGGCTGGCTGCATGCTTCTTTCGCTGCAAGCCATGTTGCGCTAGCTTCTGCTGAGTGCCGTTCCAACTCCTTTTTTTCGAGTTCCTCTTTTGACCAATGGCGCCAAACGCGGAAGTTACCCATGTTGCCAATTTTGCTTATGCTGAGGCCGCCATGACCGCTATCGAAGGATTTGAAGCGGCTCCTGAGTGGCAGCCGTGTAGCGGTTCCGTCTGAAGAAAAAACAACCGTTTGTGATGTTTTCCCATTTCCTTGCAGGCCAGGGAGCCATTCCTCTCTGACTAACCCGCATGCAATAAGGTCGGATGCTTTTCCAAAATACGTTGATGTACCGTGATAGAAACTGTCTTCCTCGAAACGGACGCCAGGGGCATAGTCTTTCAAGCTACCATCTGCACTAGCCATGATTCACTCCTATCAGTGGATTGCGGTTAGGGGCGGGAAGCTGCGTCAACAGCTACCGCCCCGCTTTGCCTGATCCCGTCAGGCGGCGGTATTGCCTCGCAGCGGGATAACATCGGCTCCCGCCTTCAATTTGTCCAGGTAGTCAGCCCATAGCTGCATCATCGCCCTGCGCTCCTTCAGGAACTTGGTGCGGTTGTAGGCTGTGCCCAGCGCATCTGCCACCTGGTGGGCGAGTTGGTGTTCAATCACTTCCGGTCTGACGTGCAGTTCTTCGTGCAGGATCGTCCGTGCCATCGCCCGGAAGCCGTGCCCGGTGATTTCGGTCTTGGTGTCGTACCCCATGCGGCGTAGGGCGGCATTCACGGCTGCATCGCTCATGGGAAGCTGCGGATCGCGGCCGGGGAAAACGTAGCGGCCGTGCCCGGTCAGGGCGTGAAGTTCCCGCAGGATGGCGACGGCTTGGGGCGCCAGCGGCACAAGGTGCTCGGTCTTGGTCTTGGTGATGAAATAGCGCCACTCTGCTTTGTCCAGGTCGAAGCCATACCATTCCGCCTTGCGCAGTTCGCCAGGGCGGACAAACAGCAGGGGGGCGAGCAGCAGGGCGCAGCGAACGACAAACGTACCCTTGAAGCCGTCTATCGCTCGCAGCAGCTCGCCAACGCCTTTGGGGTCGGTGATAGAGGGCAGGTTTTCGGTCTTGGGGGCGGGAATTGCGCCCTTGAGGTCTGGGCATGGATCTCTGTCGGCGCGGCCGGTGGCGATGGCGTATCGGAAGCACTGGCTGATTTCACTCTTCGCCTTGTGGGCGGTGTAGCGGGCGCCTCGAGCATCGATGCGGCGCAGTACGGCCAGGACTTCGGGAGCGGTGATTTCGGCAATCGGCCGGCTGCCCATCCAAGGGAATACATCTTTCTCCAGCCGGGCAAGGGCTTTCTTGTATTGCGCTTCTTCAACGTTGCTGCGTTTGTTTTCCAGCCACTCACGGCAGATGATTTCGAAGCTGTTGGCTGCAAGCTCGCTCGCTGTTGCCTTGACCGCCTTGCGGTGCTCGCCGGGGTCAATTCCTACGGCCATCATCTTGCGGGCATCATCGCGTTTGCTGCGCGCTTCCTTCAGGCCTGTATCGGGGTAAGTGCCAAGGGACAGCAGCTTTTCCTTGCCATCAATCCTGAACTTCAGACGCCACCACTTACCCCCATTGGGATTCACCAGGAGGAACAGCCCTTTTTCGTCGGACAGCTTGTACGGCTTTTCAGCCGGTTTTGCTGTGCGGATGGCGGTATCGGTTAGTGGCATGGCTGCAACTCCGTTCGAATATCGAAGGTACGCCGTAGCCTGTGGGGGTAGCTGCTTGGGGGTAACACCTGTTGGGGGTAGGTTGCTTACCCCCATAGTTACCCCCACTAAGGCCCGGATTTGTCAGAATCATTCTGGACACTACCGGACGAAAAGGCAACAAAAAACCCGCTCTGGGGCGGGTTCTCCGGACTTGCTTGGTTCTGCTTGTACTGCTTTATGGTGCCCCGAGCCAGACTCGAACTGGCACACCTTTCGGCGGCGGATTTTGAATCCGCTGCGTCTACCGATTCCGCCATCGGGGCTGGTGGATGCAGGATTATCCCTGAATCACTTCTTTGACTCAAGCAAATCCGTGCAAGGAAAGGATTTGGCGAGGGCGCCGGCGACCAGCATGGCGGTGCTGGCCTTGCTGCTGGGGGGCTGGCGATCGAGATGGGCGAGGACGGAACGGACGAGTCGAGGCGAAAGGTCGGGATCATCAGGCAGGCAGAAGGCGTTGAGCTTGATGCCGACCTTGTCCGCGAGATAGTCGCTGATTGCATAGCTGTCGACGAAGCCGGCCACATAGGCAATGCAGCGTGCACTGCGGATGGCCTGGATGGGGTCACTGCTTTTTTGGCCGGCATAGAGTTCTTCGGCAGCCAGGCAATCACCGCGCAGTTCGTCGCTGGAGTAGGCGTGCACCTGAGGGGCGATCAGGAGGGTGAGCAGGAGCAGAAGGATTTTCATGGCTTGAACCAGTCGAGTTTGTCGTGCAGGCTGACCACACTGCCGACGACGATCAAGGCAGGCGGGGTGATGCCGATTTCGGCGATGCGCTGTGGCAGGGTGCCGAGGGTTGCGAGCAGAACCTGCTGGCTGGGCAGGGTGCCATTGCGAATGACTGCAGCCGGGGTCGTCTCGGGCAGGCCGTGACCGATCATCTGCGTACAAATCGATGCGGCAGCGCCGATGCCCATGTAGAAAACAACGGTCTGACGGGGGCGGGCGAGTGCCGGCCAATCGAGGTTGACGGTCCCGTCGCGGAGGTGGCCGGTAACGAAGGTGACCGACTGGGCATGGTCGCGATGGGTCAGCGGGAAGCCTGAGTAAGCTGCGCAGCCGGCAGCCGCCGTGACACCAGGGACAACTTCAAAGGTAATGCCCGAGGCGGCGAGGGTTTCCAGTTCTTCGCCGCCGCGTCCGAAGATGAAGGGATCGCCCCCCTTGAGACGGACGACGGAGAGGCCCTGTTGCGCCAGATCGACAAGCAGGCGGTTGATCGCCTCCTGGGGCAGGGTATGTTTCGATGCCTGTTTGCCAGCGTAGATGCGCCGGGCATCAGGGCGCGCCAGATCGATGATGCCTTCACCGACCAGATGGTCATAGACCAGGGCGTCGGCTTGGGCGATCAGGCGGGCGGCTTTGACGGTCAGCAGGTCCGGGTCGCCCGGCCCAGCACCAACAAGCCAGACCTTGCCGGCGGCTAGAGCCTCATTTGCTTTCATGTTCTCGTCTCACCGACCGGCAGCAGGTATCGGTTGCAGCAGCTGCGCCGGGATTGCTTGCCGGCGCAGCCGTTTCAGGCTTCCGCAATGCGTTTGGCGATATGGGCGAGGGCCTCTTCGACTTGGTCGATCAGGATCAGGCAGAGGTCGCCCGGTTGCAAACGGGCGAGTCCGGTATCGATGGCGACGAACTCGCCGGTGATGGCCTCGATATGCTTGGTCCGGCTGGCATTGGCCAGGCCTTCGCGCAGCAGGCCGATCACTTCGCCGTCCTCGCGACCGCGCTGACAGGCATCCTGATAGAGGATGACGTCGTCGAAGGCGTCGCCGAGGATTTCGGTCTGCTGGCGGATGTCGTCGTCGCGCCGGTCGCCGGCACCGCTGATGACCACCGAGCGGCGCTTGGCCGGCATGTTGTCGATGGCGCTGACCAGCGCCTGGATTGCGTCGGGGTTGTGGCCGTAGTCGGCGATCAGCGTTGCGCCCTTGTAGTCGAACACGTTGAAGCGCCCGGGGGCGGTGGCGGCATCGCTGACGAACCCGGCCAGCGCCTTTTCGATGCTCTCCCAGCTGTAGCCGAGGGCCCAGCCGGTAGCGGTGGCGGCCATGGCGTTTTCGACCTGGAAGCCGATCGTGCCGTTGCGGGTTAGCGGAATTTTGGCGAGCGGGATGCTGTGCTTCTTGCGGCCTTCGCCGCAGACGATGGCATCGCGCTCGACGTAAACGACGCGCCGGCCCTGGGCGCGGTGCGTCGCCAGCACCGGATTGGCGCGGTCGCGGGCGAAGAAGATGATCTCGCCGTGGCAATGGTGAGCCATCGCTGCGACCACAGGGTCGGCCGCATTGAGCACGGCGGTACCGGTCGGCGCGACGTTCTCGACGATGACGCGCTTGACCACGGCCAGTTCGTCGACGGTGGTGATGTAGTTGAGGCCGAGGTGGTCGCCGATGCCGATGTTGGTGATCACCGCCACATCGCACATGTCGAAGCCGAGGCCTTCACGCAGCACGCCGCCGCGGGCGGTCTCGAAGACGGCGGCGTCGACATCCGGGTGGAGCAGCACGTTGCGGGCGCTGCGCGGGCCGGAGCAGTCGCCGGTATCGATGCGCTTGCCCTCGACGTAGATGCCGTCGGTGCTGGTCATCCCGACGCGCAAGCCCTGGCTCTCGAAAATGCGGCCGATCAGGCGGCTGGTCGTCGTCTTGCCGTTGGTGCCGGCGATGGCGACGACCGGGATACGGGCATTGTCGCCATCCGGGAACATCATGCCGACGATGGCCTCGCCGACGGCGCGGCCCTTGCCGAACGAGGGATCGAGGTGCATGCGCAGGCCGGGGGCGGCATTGACTTCGACGATGCCGCCGCCCTGTTCTTCCAGGGGCTTGTGCATCGTGTCGCAGACGACGTCGATGCCGGCGATGTCGAGGCCGACGGTTTGGGCGGCGGCAACGGCGGCGGCGGCGAGCTCGGGGTGCACGTCGTCGGTGACGTCGGTGGCGGTGCCACCGGTCGACAGGTTGGCGTTGTTGCGCAGGACGACGCGCACGCCGCGGCCGGGCACGGAATCGGCATCGAAGCCCTGCTCGGCTAGGCGGGTGAGGGCGATTTCGTCGAAGCGGATCTTGGTCAGCGAGGTGGCATGGCCGTCCGAACGGCGCGGGTCGCTATTGACGATGTTCACCAGTTCGCGGACGGTGTGCGTGCCGTCGCCGATCACCAGCGGAGGATCGCGGCGGGCAGCGGCGATCAGTTTGTCGCCGATGACCAGCATGCGCCAGTCGTGGCCGGGCAGGAATTTCTCGACCATGATGTCGTCGCGGAACTCGATGGCGACGCGGTAGGCGTGGCGGACCTGTGCCTCGGTCGTCAGGTTGACCGAGATGCCCTTGCCCTGATTGCCGTCCTGCGGCTTGACGACGACCGGCAGGCCGACCTCCTGGGCGGCGACCCAGGCGTCGTCCTCATCTTCGACCGGACGGCCGTAGGGGACAGCGACGCCTGCTGCATGCAGCAGCTTCTTGGTCAGTTCCTTGTCCTGCGCGATCGATTCGGCGATGGCGCTGGTAAAGCTAGTTTCGGCAGCCTGGATGCGCTTCTGCTTGCTGCCCCAGCCGAACTGCACGAGGCTGCCCTGGGTCAGGCGGCGATACGGAATGCCGCGGGCGACGGCGGCCGAGACGATGGCGCCGGTCGAGGGTCCGAGGCGGATGTCCTCGTCGAGATCGCGCAGTTCCTTGAGCGTGGCGTCGAGGTCGAAGGGCGTGTCGTTGAGGGCGGCGAGGCAAAGTTGCTCGGCGCGTTCGAAAGCCAGGCGGCCAACGTCCTCTTCCGTATATTCGACGACGACCTGGTAGACGCCTTGGTCGACCGTCTGCGCCGTGCGGCTGAAGGTCACCGGGCAGCCGGCCTGGGCTTGCAGGCCGAGGGCGGCGAATTCGAGGGCGTGCGCCATCGAGACGGTATCGAGGTGGTCGGAGGGGATCAGGTCGCCAAGTTCAGGAAAGCGCTCGCGCAACCTGCCTTCGAAGCCGGGCAGGTTGGCGATGGCGCACTCGCCACCTTCGCAGGTGACGATGGCCTGAATGGCGGTATGCCGGCTCCACAGGTTGGGGCCGCGCAGGGCACGAATGCGGGATACGTCCATGACGCTAAATCCTTGTTAGTTCCGGGTTGCCGACTTGCGCGGCTTTTTCTCTACCTGGCTGAGCAGGGAGGACGGTGTGGGGAGGTCGAGGCCATAGGTCTTGAGGCCGGTGGTGATGGCGTCGAAGGTGATGCCGAGCGCCCAGGCGGCGCCGACCGCAGCCAGCACGTTGGCAATCGTGGCAGGATCCTTCTGCTTGCCGATCGCCGGCACATCCCCCAAGCGGCAGAGCAGCCAGGCCTCGCTGTCGCCGGTGGCGACGGCAATCCGGCCATCGCGCACGAAAACGCCGCGTTTGCCGGCCGCGAGATGGGCGGCGAGAACGGTCTGGGTGGCGCTGGGAGCGAAGAAGATCACTTCGCCATCGCACAGCTCGGCGAAATCGGCGACCAGTTCGTCTTCGGCATTGAGCACGGCGTAGCCGCTGGGCAGCACGACGTCGACCTGGGTCCGGTAGATCGAGCGCGGGGTGGTGTAATACTCGCCGCCGGTCGGCTGGACATCCCAGCGCGAGAGGTCTTCGGCGTCCGGCACGATGTTGGTGACGATGCCGACCGAGCAGCGGTCGTAGGACAAGCCTTCGCCAAGGATGACTTCGGCGCCGTTCTCGATCACCGCAGCCTGGACGGCTCGGTTGAGCAGCAGGCGGCGGCCGCCTGCCCAGTTGCCGGCATCGGTCTTCTGGACCTGGCGGCGATTGAGGAAGAGGCCATCGCTGCAGGCCAGGCCCGTATTGCGGCCCGAGGTGTAGAGCAGGTGGGCAACCATTTTCGCGACGGCGGTCTTGCCGTGGGTGCCGGTGATGCCGACCAGCGGCACGCGACCGTTCAGGCCTTCGGCGAACAGGTTGTTGACGATGGCCTGGCCGACCGGGCGCGGCTTGCCGATGCCCGGCTTGATGTGCATGAGCAGGCTGGGGCCGGCATTGACTTCGACGATGGCGCCACCCTGCTCGCCGAGCGGCTTCGAGACGTCGGAACAGACGAGGTCGATGCCGGCGATGTCGAGGCCGACGACGCGGGCGGCCAGCGCGGCAACCTCGGCGGTGTCGGGATGGACTTCGTCCGTGCAGTCGAAGGCGTGGTTGGCGTTGCGCTGGATCAGCACGACGCGATCCTTGGCCGGCACGCTGTCGCCGTCGAGGCCCTGGCGTTCGAGTTCGATCTTGGCGGCGGTGTCGATGCGGATGATCGAGAGCGGGTGCAGTTCGCTGGTGCCGCGGCGCGGATCGATATTGACCTGGCTGTCGATCAGTTGCTGCACGGTCGACTTGCCGTCGCCGGTAATCGTGATCAGGTCGCTGCGGTTGGCGGCGACGAGCTTGCCGCCGACGACCAACAGGCGGTGTTCGATGCCCTGGATCGAGCGCTCGACGAGGACGCCGGAGCCTTCCTCGATGGCGATGGCGTAGGCCTTGCGGACATCTTCAGGTTTCATCAGGTCGATGAAGACGCCGCGACCGTGGTTGCCGTCGGTCGGCTTGACGACCACCGGGTAGCCGATGTCTTCGGCGGCCTCGCAGGCATCGTCGGCATCGCTGACTTCGCGGCCTTCCGGTACCGGCACGCCGACCGATGAAATCAGTTCCTTGGTCAGATCCTTGTCACGCGAGATGGTCTCGGCGATGGCGCTGGTCTGGTCGGTTTCGGCCGTCCAGATACGGCGCATCGCGGCGCCGTAGCCGAGCTGGACGAGGTTGCCGTCGTCGAGCAGTCGGATGTGCGGGATGCCGCGGGCTTCGCCGGCATTGACGATGGCGGCGGTCGAGGGGCCGAGGTATTTGCGGTCGACCTTGCGGCGCAGCGTCGCGATCGCCTGCTCGAGATCGAAGGGCTTGTCCTCGACGGCGGCCATGATCAGTTCGATGCCGGTATCAAGCGCCAGGCGCGTCACTTCGTCGTGCCAGTTGCTGATCGCCAGCTTGTAGACGCCGCGCGTCGTGGTTTCGCGAGTGCGGCCGAAGCCATCAGGGAGGCCGCTCAGGGTCATCAGTTCGAGCGCGACGTGTTCCAGTACATGGCCGATCCAGGTACCTTCGTCGAGCCGGCGCAGGAAGCCGCCGTGTTCGCCGTAGTTGCAGCGGTGGGTGACCAGCGAGGGAATCCATGCCTTGAGGCGATCGACGAAGCCGGGCAGCTTGTTGGAGGGATAGTCCTCGAATTCGCCGATGTCGATCCAGGCTTCGATGCAGGGGGGGTAGGTCCAGATGCTCGGGCCACGCAGGCTGATGATGTCCCGAATGATGATTTGTTTTTTGCTCATGTTGGTGTCGCCCAGCTCCGTTCCGCTGTCAGAAATTGTTATGGGGCAGTTCGCAATTATTAACGCTTTCGCGGGATCGTGGGATTACCCGCGTCAAAAAAATGCAACGCCCGGGTACAGGGCGTTACAAGCGCATTTTTACAGGAAGCGATCGAGCAGCTTGCGGCTCTGGCGATCGAGTTTGCTCAGGTCGCGGACCAGGAACTGGATACCGTGGCTGTCGGCGATCAGCAGGCGGGTCTGCGACAGGCGGCGGATATCCTCCTCGCCCTTGAGGATGAGCTGGGCCGCGCCGCGATTGGTCGCGACCTGCCAGGTGCTCGGGCAGGCGAAGCTGGATACTTCGACGATGCGCTCGATCTCGGGCACGAACTCGCGGCTGGCCAGTTCTTCCTCGATCAGCCCGGCGATCTCAGCCGGCAGATCGGCGAGGCGCTCAGCCCAGCCGACTTCGTGGCCTTCGTAATTGATCAGCGAGATGCCTTCGTCGGGGGCAGCGATGGGAAAGGCACGCACCGGCGTCACGCCTTCGTGGCGGGAGCCATCGGCGGCGGTTAGGACGAGGCGACCGAAACTGTCGCGCTGCAGTTGAAACGGGGTTTGCGTCATGGCGTGTTCCTCAGACCGATACCGTTTTCGGAAGCTCGGGCGCGCGCGGCAGTTCGGGCTCGGTGTCGACATTGCGGGCCTGCGCCATGTAGAGCTTGTAGTAATGGCCTTCGGCCGCCATCAGCTGGTCGTGGTTGCCGATCTCGACAATCTTGCCGCGATCCATGACGACCAGCCGGTCGGCCTTGCGCAGCGTTGAGAGGCGGTGGGCGATGGCGATCGTGGTGCGGCCCTTGACCAGGTTGTCGAGGGCCTTCTGGATTTCCTTCTCGGTCTCGGTGTCGACCGCCGACGTGGCCTCGTCGAGGATCAGGATGCGCGGGTCGATGAGCAGGGCACGGGCGATCGAGATGCGCTGGCGCTCGCCGCCGGACAGGCCCTGGCCGCGCTCGCCGACCAGCGAGTCATAGCCGTGCGGCAGGCGCAGGATGAACTCGTGGGCATGGGCGGCGCGGGCGGCGGCGATGACCTCCTGACGCGTTGCGTTGGGCTTGCCGTAGGCGATGTTGTCGGCGATGGTGCCGAAGAAGAGGAAAGGCTCCTGCAGCACGAGGCCGATGTGCTGGCGGAATTCGGCGACTGGCACCGAGCGGACGTCAACGCCGTCGATCAGCACCTGGCCTTCGGTAACGTCGTAGAAACGGCAGATCAGGTTGACCAGCGTGGACTTGCCGGAGCCGGAATGGCCGACCAGGCCGATCATTTCGCCCGGATGGATGACCAGGTCGACGTCGCGGGTGACGGCACGGGTGCCGTAGCGGAAGCTGGCCTTCTTGAGTTCGAGGTGACCGGTAACGCCGGAGAGATGCACCGGCTTGCTCGGCTCGGGCACGCTGGAGACGTGATCAAGGATGTCGAAGATGCGCTTGGTGCTGGAGGCGGCGCGCTGGGTGGCCGAGACGATGCGACTCATCGAGTCGAGGCGGGTGTAGAAGCGGCCGATGTAGGCGAGGAAGGCGGTGAGCACGCCGACCGTGCTCGAACCCTTGGAGATCTGCCAGATGCCGAAGATCCAGACAACCAGCAGACCGACTTCGGTGAGCAGGGTGACGGTCGGCGTGAACACCGACCAGGTCCGGTTCAGCTTGTCGTTCATCTGCAGGTTGTGCTCGTTGGCGGCGCGGAAGCGGTCGCCCTCACGCTTTTCCTGGGCGAAGGCCTTGACGACGCGGATGCCGGGAATGGTGTCGGCCAGCACGTTGGTTACTTCGGCCCAGACGCGGTCGATCTTCTCGAAGCCAGTACGCAGCTTTTCGCGGACGAAGTGGATCAGCCAGCCGATGATCGGCAGTGGCAGCAGCGTGACCAGGGCCAGCCACGGGTTGATGCTGAACAGGATGACGGCGGTCATCGTGATCATCAGCACGTCGGTGGCGAAGTTGAGCAGGTCGAGCGAGAGGAAGATGTTGATGCGGTCGGTTTCGTTGCCGATCCGCGCCATCAGGTCGCCGGTGCGCTTGCCGCCGAAGTATTCGAGCGACAGGCCGAGCAGGTGTTCGTAGGTCGTGGTGCGCAGGTCGCGGCCCATGCGTTCCGACACCAGCGACAGGATGTAGGTCCGAATCCAGCCCAGGCCCCAGGCCAGGATCGCGGCGCCGAGCAGGCCGCCGAGGTAGAGCGCGACCAGCGACCAGTCGATCGGTTGGCCGTTCTGGAAGGGAATCAGCACCTCGTCCATCAGCGGCATGGTCAGGTAGGGCGGGACCAGCTGGGCGGCGGTCGAGGCCAGGGTCAGCAGGAAACCGGTGAGCAGCTGCCAGCGGTAGGGGCGGGCGAAGCGCCAGAGGCGGAAAAGTGTCCAGGTGGAGGGGGCGACTGTCGTTTCGCGGTTGCAGATCGGGCACTCGTCCTCGCCGGGCGGGATCGGTGCCTTGCATTTGGGGCAGACGTCGTCGGCCGGGCGCTCGACCGCCTGGCCACTGACGAGGCTGTCGCGGTGCAGTTCGAATTCGGTGATGACGCGCAGCGCCGCCAGGTTGTGCGCCAGGGTGTAGCGCCACTGGCCGAGCCGGCCGTTCTCATCCACCAGTTCAAGGGCGCCGACGCCGGCATGGTCGTGATGATTGAGGCTGAGGCCGGCACGCAGCGGCCATTCCTGCCATTCGGTTTCGCCCGGGGCCAGGGTCAGCAGGCGGCGGTCGGTGACGGCGGCCAGGCCGTTGGCGAACTGCAGGCGGGCGTCGAGGTCGAGTTCCAGCCAGGCCTGGAGTTTTTCGCCGGCAGCCAGTCGCGGCGCCAGTTTTTCTGTCCAGCGGGTGGGCAGGGCCAGCTCGTTGCCGGCGACTTGCTGAGGTGTATGGGTCATTAAAAGAGTATACCGCATGGGCAGGGCTGCCCTTCTAACGTGGCTCCCGGCAAGCGGTTGACCCGGCACGCCGGTGTCGACGCCGGCGTGCCGGGAGGCGAACATTGCGGTATTTTTGTCGCCTGTCCTGTCAGCGGAGGCAAGCATGTCTGCAAGGCAAACATCATCCGGTGCAAATCACGGCGCGCGTTCGTTGACGTTCTGGCGCCTCGTCCCCGTGTTTTTGTCCTGCTTTTTCCTGGGTGCCTGCGCCGGCTTTCGTGGCGGCGAATTCAGTGCGCCTTACGTTGGCGATGCCGGTCCGCCCGCCGAAATGCCCTCCACGCCCTATGAGCGTGGGCAAATGCAGAAGCTGGAGTTGCCGGGCCTGCGCCTCGACGTTTCCCTGAACAATCGCATACGCACCTACGACTACGGCGTCATGCTCTTCGTCATCCCGATGTATGTCGATTTCAGCGACGGGCGTGATCCCGCCGAGCGGCTGCGGGTGGCGTTGGGCATCACGCCGACCTTGCCCGGTTACCGCTTCGATCCGGCGCGCGTCGGTATCAGTGTCGATGGCCGGCGTCTGGCGCCGGTTCTGCCGGCCGGGGAAGGCGCACCGCAGATGCTCGACAATCCCGGCAAGACCTACTATTTCCGTCTGCCCTTTGATGCCGATCTGCCCAGTCTGGACAGCACGATCATCCTCGATTTGGGTGAGGCGCTGCAGAACCCGAGCCTGCCGCCCGTTCCGCTCATCCGTTTCCGCAAGCTGCGCTGGTCGGAGGGCTATACGTGAGCCACGGCTGCGTTATTTCTCCGGCCACGCGTCAGTTGCTCCTGGTCGTCGGGCCAACTTGGGAAAGTTGCGAGGCGCGGCTGCAGCGCTTCGTGCGGGCCACGGGCGATGCCTGCTGGGCGGCGGTCGGCGAGTCCGTTCCGGTTAGTCTCGGCCGTGCCGGGCTGGCCTGGGGGCGGGGGCTGCACCCGCCGCCGGAGGGCAGCCCGCAGGAGAAACGGGAGGGCGATGGCTGCGCTCCGGCGGGTATCTTCGCGATTACCGGGCTCTTCGGCTATGCGGATTCTGGAAGCGCCCTGGCACAGGCGGCGAAGCTACCTTACCTGAGCGCCAATGAGGCCTTGAAATGCATCGACGATCCGGCATCGCGACATTACAACCGGATTGTCGATCAGGATCGCGTCGCGGAAATCGACTGGCAATCATGTGAGGACATGCTGCGCCGCGACCACCGCTACGAACTGGGGGCCGTCATTGCGCACAACGACGGGCAGCCTGTGGCCGGTGCCGGCTCCTGCGTGTTTCTCCATGTCTGGGAAGCGCCTGGCGTGCCGACCGCCGGCTGTACCGCGATGTCGCTGGCCGACATGACGGCGCTGGCTGGCTGGCTCGATGGCGCGATGGCGCCCCTGCTGGTCCAGTTGCCGCGGGATGAATACCTCAAGTGGCGGGAGGCCTGGGCGTTGCCGGTGATCTGAGAGGCGGCGCTTTCGACATTCCTCACCGGCTCAACTAGACTGTCGGCCTCCCCATTCCGCGCTCATGCTCCCGTGCTCAATCGAATCTGGGTCGCCTTCATTCTCGTCGGTTTCGTCGCCGCATTGGTTCAGTTGCTGCAGGGTGACCTGGAGGTCTTTACGCGCGTCCTGACCGGCCTGTTCGATACCGCCAAGACCGGTTTTGACATCTCCCTCGGCCTGGTCGGCATCATGAGCCTGTGGCTGGGCATCATGAAAATCGGCGAGCGCGGCGGCCTGGTCGAACTGTTCGGGCGTCTGGTGGCGCCCTTCTTCCGGCGCGTTTTTCCCGACATTCCCGCTGGCCACCCGGCCAGCGGCAGCATCGTCATGAACGTCAGTGCCAACATGCTGGGCCTTGACAACGCGGCGACGCCGCTCGGCCTCAAGGCCATGCGCGAACTGCAGGAAATCAACCCGCAGAAAGACACGGCGAGCAATCCGATGATCATGTTCCTGGTGCTCAACACGGCCGGTATCACGCTGATCCCGACCTCGGTGATCGCCATTCGCCAGAGCATCGCACTCAAGCAGGGGCTGGTCGGCTTCAACGCGGCCGACATCTTCTTGCCGACCCTGCTCGGTACCTTCGTTTCCTTCTGCGCTGGTCTGGTCGCGGTCGCCATATGGCAACGCATCAACCTCTTCTGCAAGCCGGTCATGGCGTTTTTCGCCGGTTTCGCGGCGCTGATGGGCGGCCTTTACTTCTGGTTGGCCGGCATGCCGCCGGAACAGATGGCGAAGATGATCGGCCTGCTCGGCAGTGGCCTGATCGTTTCGATCATCGTACTCTTCGTCGCCGTCGCCACCTGGCGCGGCATCGACGTGTACGAGAGTTTCGTCGACGGCGCCAAGGAGGGCTTCGGCGTCGCGGTGCAGATCATTCCCTATCTGGTGGCCATGCTGGCGGCGATCTCGGTCTTTCGCACCACGGGTTGCATGGATTACGTCATCGGTGCCATCCGCAGTCTGGTCGTGATGCTCGGCATCAACGACGATTTCGTGCCGGCCCTGCCGGTCGGCCTGATGAAAACCCTCTCCGGCAGCGGCGCGCGTGGCCTGATGGTCGATGTGATGACGACCTATGGGGTCGATTCCTTCCAGGGCAAGCTGGCGGCCATTATCCAGGGCTCGACCGAAACCACCTTCTACGTGCTGGCCGTCTATTTCGGCAGTGTCGGCATCACCAAGACCCGCTACGCCGTGGCCGGCGGCCTGATCGCCGACGCCGTCGGGCTGGTCGGGGCGATTCTCATCGGCTACGCCTTTTATCACTGAAGGGGCTTAACAAGAAGGCGATTCCCGGCTAGAATCTCGCCCCTTCATCGGCATGCCATGCATGTCTGCATCTCCGGATGTCCGAGCCTTGGTGGTGAAATTGGTAGACACGCTATCTTGAGGGGGTAGTGGCGCAAGCTGTGCGAGTTCGAGTCTCGCCCAAGGCACCATATGTTTTGTATAGTCGTTTTGTATAGTCCGATGAACGCTCAAAACCCGCGTCATGGCGGGTTTTTGTTTTTGCGGCATCTGCTGCGCTCCGGACTCGGCCGGTTACTTAGTCCCATCGCTGCTGATATGAGAAGGTTGGCAACTTCCAGCTAAAGTGCAGCGCCAGCATGCGAAATCCGAAGCCGACGATGAAACAGAGGATCGTATTGAGATCGGTATCGAAACCGAACGATCTCAAGGTGAGAAAGAGCGCACAAACAAACAGCGACACGCTTGCATAGAGTTCCCGGCAAAAAACTACGGGCACCTGATTGCACAGCACATCACGCAAAACGCCGCCGCATATCCCTGTCAGCATGCCGGCCATGATGATGACGACCACCGGATAGTCGAGTTGCAGCGCCACATTGCAGCCAATGAGGGAGAAGGCGACCAAGCCGAGTGCATCCAGCATCAGGAAGACAGCTTTAATGTGGTGCATGAACTTGGCTAGCATGGTGGTGGCCAAACCAGCCAGAACTACGAGGTACACGTATTCCGGATGTTGCGTCCAACCAATCGGGTAATGTCCGAGAACGACATCGCGGATCGTTCCGCCGCCCAAGGCGGTCACAAAGGCAATCACGGCCACCCCGAAGATATCCATGTTGCGACGTCCTGCGGCCAGCGCACCGGACATGGCTTCGGCGGTAATGGCAACCAGATATACAACAAGCAGGAGATCGAATTGCTTGTTGGCGAGGGGCTGAAAAACGTGGGCGAGACTATCGAACATCAGGAGAGACTCCGTCAAAAATCGGAAGACTCAAATTGAGTGCTTCCGTGACGCCTCTCCCCCTGTCCTTTTACCTGAGAGTTTCGGCTCAATGGAGCCTGCCCCTTCGGTGAGTTGCCAAACGCGAAGGCGCTTGCAACTACTCTCCAGCCGGCGAATCATGTCTGCAGTTCGGTATGCCTGAGCGATTATGGGAGTTTGCGCCTTCGGCGGAGTGTGGGGTTCCACAACTCTCTCTCCTGCAGAGTGGTCAATTATCCTGACTTGCGCAAATGCTTGTCAATTCGGTGTGTCGGCAGGCTTTCAATCATCGCAAGCCGTTCAAGTCTTGAACCAACTGTGGATAAAGGCTTTCTTGCTTGCCTGCAAATCGGCGAGAATTTCGCCCTTGTCCGCAGCCTGTCCGTCTCATGTCTTCTATCGTCTTCTTCAACAAGCCTTACGGTGTGCTCAGCCAATTTACGTCGGAAGGCAAGTGGCGGGCGCTCAATGAATTCATTCCGGTCAAGGGCGTCTATGTCGCCGGCCGGCTTGATGCCGACAGCGAGGGGCTGCTGATCCTGACCGACGACGGCAAGTTGCAGGCGAAGATCGCCGATCCCAAACACAAGCTGGAAAAGACTTACTGGGCGCAGGTCGAGGGCGTGCCCGACGAGGCGGCGCTGGACAAACTGCGGGCCGGCATCCGGCTGTCCGATTTCACGGCACAGCCGGCCCGGGTCCGGCTGATCGACGAGCCGGCGGAACTCTGGCCGCGCGAACCGCCGATTCGCTACCGGGCGGCGATTCCCACGAGTTGGCTGGAAATCCGCATTGGCGAGGGCAAGAACAGACAGGTCAGGCGGATGACGGCAGCCATCGGGTATCCTACGCTGCGCCTGATTCGGGCCGCCATTGGAAAAGTTTCTCTGGAAGGGCTGGCCCTGGGGCAGTGGCGGCAGATGGCCGGTAGTTATCAGGATTTGCAAGGAAAATTCAATGAATAAAACCATCGTCGGACTGCTTGCCGGTCTTTTGCTGAGCATGAGCGCCGGGGCGCAGAACGCCATGCCGGTGATCGAAATGAATGCCGGTTTCCACCGCATTGAGGCCGAAGTGGCCGCCAACGACCAGGCGCGCCAGGTCGGCCTGATGAACCGTCAGGCCATGGCGCCGCAACGCGGCATGCTTTTCGTCTTCCCGCAGGAGCGCACGCATTGCATGTGGATGCGCAACACGCTGATTCCGCTCTCGGTCGCCTTCATCGACGCCGATGGCGTCATCATCAATATCGAGAACATGCAGCCGCAGACCGAGGATAATCACTGCGCCAAGGTGCCGGCCCGCTACGCGCTGGAGATGAATCTCGGTTGGTTCAGCCAGCGCGGCATCAAGCCGGGAACCCGCCTCAAGGGCATCGAAAAGGCCCCGCGCCCGCAGTGAGCCAGCGTTCGGGTTGGCGCCGCCACTTTTGCGGTCAGGCCCCTGATTCCGTGCTGCGCTCCTGGCTGATCGAACCGGATTCGCTGACTGCCCGTTGCCAACGCTTGTGCGGCCAATTCCGGGTTCGCCTGTTGCGGCAGGGGCGTGCCAAATCGCTGGCCGACGAAGGTGATGGGCGTGCCTTGGTCCGCGTGCGCGAGGTAGTTCTGGAGTGCGATGGCATCCCGGTCATCTTTGCCCACACGACCTTGTCTGCAAGCAGCAACGGCCGTTTGACCCGCTGGCTGGCGCGTCTGGGGAACCGGTCGCTGGGCTCGCTCCTCTTTGCCTACCCCGGTTTCCGACGCGGCGATATCGAGTTTTACCGTCTGGACCGGCGGCATCCGCTCTTTTGCCGGGCCGCCGAATTGGCAGGAGGGAGCGACGCGCTCTGGGCAAGGCGTTCAAGCCATCGCCTTGCTGGGCAGAGCGTCCTGGTGACCGAGGTTTTCCTGCCGGCGATTCGCCGCTTGTCGCCAGGTCGCTGATTTCTCAGATATCAGCCGGCGGAATCATCGCCCGGTAGGCATGCCAGGTGGCGTGGCCGAGCAGCGGAATGGTGAAGACCAGTCCGAAGAAGGCGGTGGCAAAGCCGATGCCAGCAAGGGCAACGATCAGGGCCGCCCAGATCAGGACGGGCAGGGGATTTTTGGCCACGGTTGCCAGGCTGAGCAGCATGGCGGTGATCGCATCGGCATTGCGGTCGAGCATGAGCGGGACGGCGACGACGCTGATGGCCAGGATGAAGCTGGCGAACAGGCTGCCGATGAAGAAATAGGCGATCACGAACTCAATGTTGTCGAAGCTCGTCAGTTCGCGCAGGAAATCCGCCGCAGTGGGCAGGCCGCTCGAGTAGAACACCGCGAAGACGACCATCGAGGCGCGCGCCCAGATCAGGAAGACGACGCCGGTGACCAGCGCGAAGATCGCCAGGTTGGAGCGATTGCTGCGCCAGACGGTGAGGGAGGGGCGTAACTGCGGCGTGGCGCCAGCCTCGCGTTGGCGGGAAAGTCCGTAGAGGCCCATGGCGAGGGCGGGGCCGAGCAGCATGAAACCACCGATCAGGGCGACAGTCAGCGAGTAGGCGTTGCCGTAAAAGAAGACGATGGCCCAGCCCATGAGAGCGAAGGCGAGTCCGTAGAACAGGCTGGCCAGTGGTGCCGCACGCAGGTCGTCGAAGCCGCGGGCGAGCCAGGTAAACGGCGCGGCGGGCGAAACCTGGGTAATGGCCGAGAAGATGGCTGCCGCATGGGCCAGCGACTGAGGGGTCGAATCCGGTGTATTCGTGTTCATCGCGCTACCTCCTGGTGCGATGGACAAGTGACCGGGGAAAAAGTGCCGGCGAGTTGCTCAGTTGCCGGCTTGCCCAAAAACAAAAGCCCGGCATGTGGCCGGGCAAGCAGGTCGCGGTTTTCCGCGGATCGCCATTGTTTTTTGTTGTCTGGCGTAAGTGTTTTGGGGGGCAACCTGCGAAACGAATTCTGCCCGCCCAGTATTGCAGTTTGGCGACAGCCGCTCAGTGACCGGCGCGCCGCAGGCGATTCAGGGCAACCAGTTCGATGACGCCCCAGAGCAGCGTGCTGCCGACTGCGAGCAGGGGATGGGTGAGGGTGCGGCGGATGAGTCGGCTCATGATCGGTGGTCGAGGCTTGAATGGATGGGGTTGGCCAGCGTCTTGTCATGAAAATTTCATGATCGGCAGCCAGTGACGGGCTCTACCATACCCGGCGAATGTGATGCCCTTGTTGCAGCGTCATGACAGGGGCGGCAGCCCAATTTCCGAACAAGGCATAGCGATCCGCAAGGCATGACCTCCCCCTTCTTGAGTGAACTGCAGGAACTCGAAGCCATCATCGGTGAGGGCGGGCACCACTTCGAGGCGCGGGTGGCCTGCGAGATCGAGGTCGGCCAGGAGCGCTTTCCGGTACATGTCCTGAGTCTCGGGAATCCTTCGCCGGATGTCCCGGTGGTCGGCTTCTTCGGCGGCTTTCATGGCCTTGAACGGATCGGTGCCGCTGTGGTTCTCGCTTATCTGCGCAGCCTGCTCGGCCGCCTGCGCTGGGACCGCCTGCTGCATGAGCAACTGGAAACGGTTCGCCTGGTCTTCATGCCCATTGTCAATCCGGGGGGCATGTGGCTCGGGACGCGGGCCAACCCGAACGGTGTCGATCTCATGCGCAACGCGCCGCTCGACGCCCGGGCCGGGGCGCCCTTCATGTTCGGCGGCCAGCGCTTCAGCGCCCGCCTGCCCTGGTTTCGCGGCCCATTGGCCGGGCCGATGGAGCGCGAGAACCAGGCGGTCTGCGCGGTCGTCGAGCAGGAGTTCTTTGGTCGGCGCTTCGGCATCGCACTCGATTGCCATTCGGGCTTCGGCATCAACGACCGCATATGGTTTCCCTACGCGCACACGCCGATGCCGATCGAGCACCTGGCCGAGATGCAAGCCCTCAAGGACATCTACGACCAGACCCATGCCAACCACCGCTACGTCTTCGAGCCGCAGAGCCGCCAATACCTGGCCCATGGCGATCTCTGGGACCACCTCTACCTGCGGGCCGGCGCCAGTCCGGGGTGCATCTTCCTGCCACTTACACTGGAAATGGGGTCGTGGCTATGGGTCAAGAAGAATCCCCGCCAGCTATTCTCGCGGCACGGCATCTTCAATCCGCTGATTGAGCATCGCCAGCAGCGCGTCCTGCGTCGTCACCTTTCCTGGCTCGACTTCCTGGCCCGTGCCGCCTGCGGCCACCGCCACTGGCTGCCGGCCGGCGATGAGCGGGCGAAGCTGCGCGAGAAGGCGCTGCAACAGTGGTATCGGGGCGGTCGGTGAGCACCTGGGTGCTGCTGCGGGGGCTGACCCGGGAAACTGCACACTGGGGGGATTTCCCGTCCGCCCTGCAGGCTGCGCTGGGGGAGGGGGCACGGGTGGTGTGTCTCGATCTGCCGGGCAACGGCCGGCAATGCTGGCAGCCGAGCCCGGCCAGCGTGGCGGAGATGGCCGAGGCTTGCCAGCGGCAACTGGCCGAATTGGGGCTGGCAACGCCGGTCAAGCTTGTCGCCATGTCGCTCGGCGCGATGGTGGCGATTGCCTGGGCCAGACGTCATCCCGGTACGGTCGCCGGCTGTGTCCTGATCAACACCAGCCTGCGCCCGTTCAGCCCCTTCCATCATCGCCTCCGGCCGGGCTGCTATCCCGCCCTGATCGCCGCCCTGCTCAGCCGCGACATTGCCTGCCGGGAAGGCATCATCCTGGGCCTGACCAGCAACCGTCCGCAGCCGCTGGCCTTGCTCGACGCCTGGCTTGCAGCCGCCCACCGGCACCCGGTTTCGCGGGGCAATGCCTTGCGCCAGCTGATCGCTGCTGCGCGCTTCAACGCGCCGCTAACGCCGCCGGCCGTGCCGCTGCTGGTGCTCGCCAGTGTCGGGGATCGCCTGGTTGATTGCCGTTGCTCGCGGCGTCTCGCTGAGCGTTGGGGGGCGGCCTATGCCGAACACCCGTGGGCTGGACACGATCTGCCGCTGGACGATCCACAATGGGTGATCGAGCAGATTCGACCTTGGGCAATGGACAGCCGACAGCGCATTCCGACTTAAGATTTTTCAATACCTGGTTTTTCGTACCGCTGGGTATGTCCTGGCAATATCGATTAGGATGCCGCTCTAAGTGTGGGCAATCGCATGCCGGAGGGTGCGCCTGCGATCTTGGCGAGGAAGGCATTTGTGAGCAAGGCTGAAACAATCGAGAGTCTGTTGCGCGAGGCGGATACGCTGCTGCTCGGGCTGTTCAGCAATGCGCTGGTTGGCGTTTATGTCATTCAGGACAACCGTTTCGTCTTCGTCAACGAGCGCCTGGCCGAGATTTTCGGCTACTCCCAGGAGGCGTTGTGCGACGGGCTCGGGCCGATGGACCTGACCTCGCCGGTCGACCGCGAACTGGCCCAGCGGGAAATCGACCGCCGGGTCCAGGGCAGCGTCAAGACGAGCTTCTACCGCTTTTGCGGTCTCTGCAAGGATGGCTCGTCGGTCAATGTCGAGGTTTTCGGCGTGGCGACACAGTACGCCGGGCAGGCAGCGATCATCGGGATATTGCTCGATGTCTCGGAACGGACGGCTGCCGAGCGCGCGGTTGCCGACCAGCTTCGCTTCATCGGGCAACTGGTCGATACCATTCCGAGCCCGGTCTTCTTCAAGGACGAGGAGGGGCGCTATCTCGGCTGCAATGCCGCCTTCGAGCAATATATCGGGATCGGCCGCCAGGATCTGGTCGGCCGCAGCGTCTACGACATTTCGCCCAAGGACCTGGCCGACAAGTATTTTGCCGCCGACCAGGCGCTGTTCGAGCAGCGCGGGACGCAGACCTACGAGGCCGCGGTGTCGTATGCCGATGGTTCGCGCCATGACGTGGTCTTCTACAAGGCGACCTTCAACAAGGCCGATGGCAGCCTCGGCGGACTGGTCGGGGTGATCCACGACATCAGTGAGCGCAAGCGGATGGAGGAGGCGATCTGGCACGAGGCCAACTACGACCCGCTGACCGGCCTGCCCAACCGTCGCTTGCTGCGCGACCGCCTGCGCGAGGAACTCAAGCGTGCCGAGCGCAAGCACAGCGAGCTGGCCCTGCTCTTCATCGATCTCGATCGCTTCAAGGAAGTGAATGACACGCTCGGCCACGACATTGGCGATCTCCTGCTGATCGAGGCCGGAAAGCGCATCTGTGCGGCCTTGCGTGCTTCCGACACGGTGTCGCGCCAGGGCGGGGACGAGTTCGTCGTCCTCCTGCCCGATCTGGCCAAAAAATCCAGCGCGGCCCAGGTGGCGCAGGAGATCATCGATGCCCTGGCCCGTCCGTTCGATCTGGAAGGGCATCAGGCCTACGTCTCGGCCAGCATCGGCATCGCCTTCTTCCCCGAGGACAGTGGCAAGGTCGAGACGCTGATCGGTTACGCCGACCAGGCCATGTATGCCGCCAAGGCCCAAGGGCGCAATGCCTTCTGCTATTTCAAGCCGTCAATGCAGAGTTCGGCGATGGCCCGCCTGGAACTCAGCAACGACCTGCGGCGCGCCCTCGCGGAAAACCAGTTCGAACTCTACTACCAGCCGATCACCGATCTCGGCAGCGGCCGCACTGCGAAGGCCGAGGCCTTGCTGCGCTGGCACCATCCGAAACGCGGCATGGTCGGTCCGGCCGAGTTCATTTCCCTGGCTGAGGAAATCGGCATCATCGGGGAGATTGGCGATTGGGTCTTCCATCAAGCCATCGCCACGGCCAGCCATTGGCGGGAGATACAGGGCGAGCACGCATCGGCGGTCCAGGTAAGCATAAACATTTCGCCGCGCCAGTTCATCTCGGGCATCTGTGACGACTGGATAGGCGATTTACAGCGTCATGGCGTCGATTCGCAACTGCTCTCGGTGGAGATCACCGAAGGCTTGCTGCTCGACGATCGTCCCGCCGTTGTCGATACGCTGCTCGCCTTCCGCGATGCCGGCATCCAGGTCAGCATCGACGATTTCGGCACCGGCTATTCGGCGATGTCCTATCTCAAGAAGTTCGACATCGACTACCTCAAGATCGATCGTTCCTTCGTGCGCGACATGACGACCGATCCGAGCGATCTGGCGATCGCCGAGGCAATGATCGTGATGGCCCACAAGCTGGGAATCAAGGTGATTGCCGAAGGGGTCGAGACCGAGGCGCAGAAGATGCTGCTCGTGCAGGCCGGATGCGATTATGCCCAGGGTTACCTGTTCGCCCGGCCGATGCCGCAGGCCGACTTCTTCCGCTACGTCGCGGCTCAGTTGGGCTAAGAAACAAAAAAAGGGAGCCGAAGCTCCCTTTGCAGTCGTTGGCACGGGCCGCGGCTCGCGCCTTTCCTAAGTCGATCAGGCGAAGTTGGCTTCGGCGAAGGACCAGTTGACCAGGCTGTTCAGGAAGGTCTCGACGAACTTCGGACGCATGTTGCGGTAGTCGATGTAGTAGGCGTGTTCCCAGACGTCGACGCAGAGCAGCGGCTTGTCGCCGGTGGTCAGCGGGGTGCCGGCGGCGCCCATGTTGACGATGTCGACGGAACCGTCGGCCTTCTTGACCAGCCAGGTCCAGCCGGAACCGAAGTTGCCGACGGCGGAGGTCTGGAAGGCCGTCTTGAAGGCATCCAGCGAGCCCCACTTGGCATCGATGGCGGCTGCCAGGGCGCCGGTCGGGGCGCCGCCGCCAGCCGGCTTCAGACAGTTCCAGAAGAAGGTGTGGTTCCAGACCTGGGCTGCGTTGTTGTACACGCCGCCAGCCGGTGCCTTCTTGACGATGGCTTCAAGATCGAGGTTTTCGTACTCGGTACCCTTGATCAGGTTGTTCAGGTTGGTGACGTAGGCCTGGTGATGCTTGGCGTAGTGATAGTCAAAGGTCTCGGCCGACATGTGCGGGGCGAGGGCATCCTTGGCGAAGGGCAGCGGGGGCAGTTGGTGTTCCATTATGTTCTCCGTTGGATTAAGGGTAGAGCGGGGTGAAACGAAAATTCTAGTCAGCTTCGGGGCTTGTCACAACCTGATCGACAGTGACCTTGGCCGAGCCGCGGGAAAAGCTGATTTTAAGCGGGTTTCCGGGCGTCAGGTGGGCGGCGTCGCGAACGGCGCGCCCATCCGGGCCGATGGCCAGTGCATAGCCGCGGGCCAGTACGGCACCCGGGTCGAGTGCTTTCAGACTCCCGGTTAGCGCATTTAGTTTCCCGGCGCGCTGCGAAATCTGCCAGCGGGCCTGGCTGGACAGGCGGAAGTTGATGTGCGCCAGGGCATCGGCGAGTCTTCCCGGCTGCGGACGGGCGGCTGCCAGCCGTTGTGCCAGCAGGGTGATTTGCTGGCGCCGGGTGGCCTGCCGGTGGCCTTGCGCGATCTGCAGGCGCAAGGCGACGGCCTGGAGGTCGCCGACCCGCTGGCGCAGGCGCTCCGCCGGGTGGAGGAGGCGGCCAGCCAGCCAGTCGAGGCGCTGCTGGCGATCGCCCATCGCTCGTTCCAGATGCCGCGACATCCGGTCGTGGAGCGACGCGAGCCGGGCGAGCAGCGCACTGCGTTCGGGGCTGACGAGTTCGGCAGCGGCGGTCGGGGTCGGGGCGCGCAGGTCAGCGGCGAAGTCGGCGATGGTGAAGTCGGTTTCATGCCCGACCCCGGAAATGACCGGGATGCGCGTGGCGCGCAGGGCGCGGGCGACGCATTCCTCGTTGAAGGCCCAGAGATCCTCGATGCTTCCGCCGCCCCGGCAGAGGATGATCGCATCGTAGTCTCCCGCATCGGCCTGGGCGAGCGCGGCCGCAATCTTCTCGCCGGCGCCGTCGCCCTGGACCGGTGTCGGGTAGAGCGTGATGCGCAGGTGCGGGGCGCGGCGGTGGAGGGTGCTCAGCACGTCGCGCAGGGCGGCGGCTTGCGGGCTGGTGACGATGGCGACGTGGCACGGGAAGGCCGGTAGCGCTCGTTTGCTTTCGGGGGCGAACAGTCCTTCGGCTTCGAGTTGTGCCTTGAGCCGGAGAAAGCGCTCGAACAGATCACCCTGACCGGCGCGCCGGATGGCTTCGACATTGAGCTGGAATTCGCCGCGCGGCTCATAGAAGGAGACCAGCACGCGCGCCTCGATCTTGTGGCCGTTCTCGAGGCGCCAGCCGAGCAGCTGGGCACGGCTGCGCCACATGACGCAACGTACCTGTGCCGCGGCATCCTTGAGCGAAAAATAGACATGTCCCGAGGCGGCATAGGTCAGGTTGGAAATCTCGCCGCTGACCCAACTCAGCGGAATGGCGTTTTCGAGACATTCGCGGACCAGGCGGTTCAGACTGGAAACCGACAGGATCGTGTTATTGACAGCGGACGGTGATTTGAGCATGTCGCAATTGTAACCGCTCAGCCATTCGCATGTTGCCATGCTTGACACGGAGAATAAATTTTAAGTATATGATTTTTAATGATTTAAACTTGCTGCCTTGTTTTTTGGCAGAGCAGGAAAAAGCCTTTCCCGAAGCGGGTTTAGCGCGCTTGATGACAAGTCATTCACAGAGTTATCCACAGGTTTTGGGGATAAGCCTCGGCAAGCCCTGCCGAACCGCGACAAATTGTCGCTTGCCCCATGGGTTGAGGGAGGGCAAAATTCCGGGTTAATTTTCCAGCGAGGATATTCCACGTGTTAGCAATCGTTCAGGCTGCCGGCTGGCCTATCTGGCCCTTGCTGTTGGCCTCCATCATTTCTGTCGCCCTGATCATCGAACGCCTGGTCGCCCTGCGTCGTTCCAAGGTGGTGCCGCATGGCCTGCTGCAACGCGCGGTCGGCGAATTCAAGCGCGGCGCCAACAACGACAAGCTGCTCGAGGAACTGGAGCGCCATTCGCCGCTCGGCCGCGTGCTTTCCGCCGGCTTGCGCAATGTTGGCGCTTCCCGCGAAATCATGAAGGAGTCGATCGAGGAAGCAGGTTCTGCGGTGGCCCACGAGCTCAACCGCTACCTGACGACGCTCGGTACCATCGCCTCGATCAGCCCCCTGATGGGCCTGTTCGGCACGGTGGTCGGGATGATCGAAATTTTCGGTTCGCAGACGCCTGGTTCGGGCAATCCGCAGCAACTGGCCCAGGGTATTTCGATTGCGCTTTACAACACCGGCTTCGGCATCTTCATCGCCATCCCGAGCGTCATCTTCTGGCGGCATTTCCGCGCCCTGGTCGACGGGTTCGTGGTCGAGATGGAGCAGCAGGCGATCCGTCTGGTGGAATACATGCATGGCGAGCGGAAGTAAGCCATGAACTTCCAGCGCGGACGCAGCCAGGAAGAGCCCGAGATCAACCTGATCCCGATGATCGACGTCCTGCTCGTCATCATCATCTTCCTGATGCTGACGACAACCTACTCGAAATTCTCCGGCCTTGAGATCAACCTGCCGACGGCCGATGCCAGCAAGCAGGCGGAACAGCCGAACGAGATCGACGTGGCGGTGACGTCTTCCGGCCAGATCCTGATCAACAAGTCGCCGCTCGCCTCGACCGAAGTCAAGGCCATCGCTGACGGCTTGCAGCGGGCGGCCGGCGGTCGTGACAACCCGGTCATCGTCATCAATGCCGATGCCAAGGCAACGCACCAGAGTGTGGTCGATGTCATGCAGGCGGCGCAGACGGCCGGTTATCCGCACATTTCCTTCGCGACCCAGGCGCCTCGCTGATGCTGGCACGCTGGCTGCAGCGGCAGTGGTTCGAACAACGCCGGCTTTCGCCGGCGTTGTGGCTTTTGCTTCCCCTTTCTGGTTTCTTCATCGCGCTTTCCTGGCTGAAACGGAAAACCACCCGTCCGCAACGGCTGGCCGTGCCAGTTGTCGTGGTTGGCAACATCACGGTGGGTGGTGCCGGCAAGACGCCGCTGACCTTGTGGCTGGCCCGCCAGTTGGCCGAGCACGGCTGGCGGCCGGGGATCGTCAGTCGGGGTTATGGCGGCGAGACTGCCGAGCCCCGGCCGGTCGGAGCGGATTCGCCGGCCACGCAGGTCGGCGACGAACCGATCCTGCTCGCCCGACGCAGCGGTGTGCCGGTCTGGGTCGGACGTGATCGGGCGGCGGCCGGACGTGCCCTGCTGGCGGCTCATCCCGAGGTCGATGTGGTGCTCTGCGACGATGGCCTCCAGCATTACCGGCTGGCGCGCGATGTCGAACTGGCGGTTTTTGACGGGAGAGGCGCGGGCAACGGCTGGCGCCTGCCGGTCGGGCCGCTGCGCGAAGCCTTGGGGCGGCTTGCCACGGTCGATGCCGTGGTCTGCAACGGTGGCGTGGACGAGCATCTGCCGGAACATCCCCGGCGTTTCGCCATGCAACTGGAGCCAGCCGCGTTTTACCGTCTGGGCAATCCCGCCGAAAGGCGCGATGCGGCGGCTTTTGCCGGGGCACGCTTGCATGCCCTTGCCGGTATCGGCGATCCCGGCCGCTTCTTCCGCACCCTGCGCGGGCTCGGGCTGGTGTTCGACGAGCATCCGTTTCCCGATCATCACGCCTACACCGCTGCCGATCTGGCCTTCGCCGCCGACGGCATTCTGCTGATGACCGAGAAGGATGCAGTAAAATGCGCCGGACTCACGACTGGCGAAACCTGGGTTTTGCCCGTCGAGGCCGAGCTTTCGCCGGCCCTTGTTGAACTTGTTTTGGAGAAACTCCGTGGATGCCAGGTTGCTTGATATCCTCGTCTGCCCGATTTGCAAGGGTAGCCTCGAACACCGCAAAGCCGAGAAGGAACTGGTCTGCAAACCGTGCAAACTGGCTTTTCCGATCCGCGACGACATTCCCGTCATGCTGGAGGACGAGGCGCGCACGCTGAGCGAGGACGGCCAGTAATGAGCGGTCTCGCCTTCAAGGTGGTGATTCCGGCGCGCTATGCGTCGACCCGCCTGCCGGCCAAACCCTTGCTCAATCTCGGCGGCAAGCCGATGGTCGTGCGTGTTGCCGAAAGGGCGCGTCTTTCCGGCGCCGCGGAAATCTGGGTGGCGACCGATCACCCCGAGGTCCGGGCTGCCGCCGAGGCGCATGAAGTGGCAGCGCTGATGACGCGCAGCGACCATCCGACCGGCACCGATCGCCTCGCCGAAGTCGTTGAACAAAGGGGGTGGGATGGCGACACCATCGTCGTTAACGTGCAGGGCGATGAGCCGCTGATCGAGCCTGAGGTTATCTTGCAGACGGCGCGCCAACTGGCGACGAGCGGCGCCGACATTGCCACGGTGGCGCACCCGATTGCCGATGCCGCGGATTTCTTCAACCCGAACGTGGTCAAGGTGGTTTGCCGGGCTGATGGCGATGCAGCCTATTTCTCCCGGGCGCCGATTCCCTATGCGCGCGACCATTTTGCTCGCGAAAGCGGCGGCAAGACGCTGCCTGAGGCCTTTCCGGCGTATCGCCATGTCGGCCTCTATGCCTATCGGGCCAGCTTCCTGAAAGCCTATGCCGGCCTCACCGTTGCACCAACCGAACAATTCGAATCACTGGAGCAGTTGCGCGCGCTCTGGCACGGTTACCGGATCAGCGTGACGCTGATCGATGCGGCGCCGGCACCCGGTGTCGACACGCCGGAAGATGCCGAGCGAATGCGCAAACTGTTTGACCGGGCCTGAAATAGCGCGTATTTTTTCGCTCTTAGAGAACGGCCGCCAAGAACGCTTTTCGAAGCCGATAACAATATTCTCCAATAGTTT
>JAEUOD010000107.1 GCA_016791065.1 Dechloromonas sp.
TACCGGCGAACAGCGGCTGGATGGTGCAGGAACACACGGCCAGCAGGCTACCGGCACCGGCCGCGGCGGAGTAGGACATCCACTTGGGCGCATCGGGCCCCAGGAAGCGGATGATGGATTGCTGCGGCACCAGCGCCGACAGCGCACCGGCAATGAAGAAAGCAGGCACCAGACAGAGCAGCACGTGAGCTGCCAGGTAGGAGGCCAGACTGCCGAGGCCTCCCTGCAACGCGGTCATCATCCAGTCCATGTTCAGCTCCCTGCCGCCTCGGTGCGTCTGCTAAGCCGTTTCGTACCACCCCTTGGAGGCATTCACGACCTTGACCACCAGCAGCATAACCGGCACTTCGATCAGCACACCGACCACCGTCGCCAGCGACGCCCCCGACTCGAAGCCGAACAGGCTGATGGCCGCCGCCACCGCCAGTTCAAAGAAATTCGAGGCGCCGATGAGCGCCGACGGGCAGGCAACGTTGTGCTTCTCGCCCACCACCTTGTTCAACCAATAGGCCAGCGCCGAGTTGAAAAATACCTGAATCAGGATCGGCACCGCCAGCAGCGCAATGACCAGCGGTTGCCGGAGGATGGCTTCACCCTGGAAAGCAAACAGCAGGACCAAAGTCGCCAACAGCGCCGAGATGGACCACGGACCTATCCTGGCCATGGCGGCATCGAAGGCAGCCTGCCCCTTGGCCAGCAAGGCCTTGCGCCAGGCTTGGGCGAGCGCCACCGGAATCACGATATAAAGCACGACCGAGGTCAGCAACGTGTCCCAGGGCACTGTGATCGACGAAATACCGAGCAGGAAGGCGACCAACGGCGCAAAGGCGAAGACCATGATGGTGTCGTTGATGGCGACCTGCGACAGGGTAAACAGCGGGTGCCCGTTGGTCAGCCGGCTCCAGACGAAGACCATGGCCGTACAGGGTGCGGCCGCCAGCAGGATGAGTCCGGCGATGTAGCTGTCCAGTTGCTCGGCCGGCAGCATCGGCGCGAACAGGTTGCGGATGAACAGCCAGCCGAGGAAAGCCATGGAGAACGGCTTGACCAGCCAGTTTACGAACAACGTCACCCCAATCCCGCGCACATGCTGTTTCATCTCGGCCAAGGCACCGAAATCGACCTTGACCAGCATCGGAATGATCATCACCCAGATCAGCAGGCCGACCGGCAGATTGACCTGTGCGACTTCGAACCGACCGATCGCCTGGAAGACCCCGGGAGCAAGCTGGCCGGCCGCGATGCCGGTAACGATGCAGAGAAATACCCACACCGTCAGGAAGCGCTCGAAGACGCTCATCGGCGCGCTGTTGGCAAGTTTGGCCGTCACTTCACATTGCGCGGACATGGCTTTTCCTCAAAGGCCCAGTGCTGCACGTACCGCCGGCACCAGGCGGGCACGGATGTCATCGCGAACGGCGACGAAGCTCTCCAGCGGCTCGCCATGCGGGTCATGAAAACCGACATGGATGCGCTTCACCGGCCGCGGGAAGACCGGGCAGCTTTCCCGGGCGTTGTCGCAGACGCTGACCACCAGATCGATGTCCTCATGCATCACCACCTCGACCGTCTTGGGAATCAGGCCGTCTGTTGGCAGGCCCGCCTGCTTCAGCGCTGCGATGGCACCGTCGGCCACCTTGGGCTGCGGGCTGGTGCCGGCCGAGATGCCGCGCACGAGACCGGCAAGATCGTGGTTCAGGATCGCTTCGCCCATCTGGGAGCGGCAGGAGTTTCCGGTGCATAGCACCAGGACGGTCTTCAAGTTCGACATCAGGCTTTCTTTCCAGGTTTGGCGCGGCGCTTTTCGGTCGTGTCGCAACACGCGGTCTTGGGAAGGCAGGCATTGCCCTGGCAGCAGTTGCTGGTCAGGAAGGCGATCAACTCATCCATCGTCCCGTAGTTGGCCGAGTAATGAATGAAACGGCTTTCACGCTCCCCGGCAATCAGGCCCACCCGGCTCAAATGGGCCAGGTGGAACGAGAGCGTGGCGGGCGCCATGCCCAGTTGCTCCCCGATGGCACTGGCGTTGATCCCATCCGGGCCGGCCTCGACCAGCAGGCGAAAGATCGCCAGTCGGGACTCATGTCCCAGCGCGGCGAGAAGTTCGGCGGCGTTTAGCATTTCCATGATTCGAGTATTGTCGAAATATTAAACAAAGTCCAGTCACGCTTATCAGCACTGCACCTGCAAAAGCCAGATGAGCATCCAGTGGCCGTCCTAAACCGGAAGGCCCATTCTTCGCGATCAACGGCCAGCTACTCCGTTAACTCATCGTTCAAATTTAATCCGGCATAACCGTGCGTATCGGACGCGTCCCGATCTTGGCGCCGGTGACTTCATCCACCGCCACTGCCTTGATCTCCGTACCGTTTTCAGCATCGAAAAAGCGGACCAGATTGCCGCCACCCCGGTATTGACGCCCCCAGGCGCCGATCATGAACAGCACCGGCAGAAAATCGCGACCGGCCGCGGTCAGCAGATATTCCTCGCGCGGCGGGTGCTCCGAGTAGCGCCGTTTTTCCAGTAATCCCTCTTCCGTCAAGGTCGCCAGCCGGCGGGTCAGCATCGTCGGCGCGATGCCCAGGCTTTTCCGGAATTGGTCGAAGCGTGTCAGGCCGGCATGGGCGTCGCGCAGGATCAGCAGGCTCCACGCGTCCCCCGCAAACGTCAGGCTGCGGGCGATCGGGCAGGCATCTTTGGAAATATTTTCGTCGTTCATACCATTTTAGTAGTGACTAACTTTCAAATTGATAGTGTTGTTCGTTTCAAATTGATAGTAACACTTTGGTAACCGCCGATCCAGCCATCTGGCGCCTTGATTGATGAACGATTTCTCCGCCGACCTTGAGGAGCGAAAAATGAGCAGTTTGAAATGGAAAGACGTACCGACCCGCAGGATTGACGTGGACGGCGTGCCTTTCGCCTATCGTGAACTCGGCCCGGATTCCGGCGTGCCGGTGGTCTTTCTGCACCACCTGATGGCCGTGCTCGATGACTGGGACCCGCGAGTCATCGACGGCATCGCCGCCCGGCGGCGGGTCATCGCCTTCGACAATCGTGGCGTCGGTGCCTCGGGCGGTTCGGTGCCCAATACCGTCGAAGCGATGGGGCAGGACGCCATCGCCTTCATCCGTGCCTTGGGGCACACGCAGGTCGACCTGCTCGGTTTCTCGCTGGGCGGCGGCGTGTCGCAAATGGTTGCCCTGCAGGCCCCCGATCTGGTGCGCCGGATGATCCTCGCCGGAACGGGCCCAAAGGGAGGCGGCGGGATCGAAGAGATCAACAAGGTCGCGGCCCTGGCTTACCTCAAGTCCGCGCTGACCTGGAGCGACGCCCGGAACTTCCTGTTCTTCCCCCGCACGCCGGCCGGCAAGCGCGCCGCGCGAGATTACTTCGCTGCGCTCAAGGAGCGCACCCAGGACCGTGATCTGCCCATCTCCCTGCAGGCCCGGCGCGCCCAGCTGGCCGCCATCAAAACTGCCGGAATGAGCGAACCCGACGATCTCTCGCGCATCACCCAACCGGTTCTCGTCGCCAATGGCGACCACGATCTCATGGTTGCCAGCCACCTTTCGGCCGACATGGCGCGCCGTCTGCCCAATTCCCGGCTGACGATCTATCCGGATTCGGGACACGGCGGCGTCTTTCAGCACCACCAGGCCTTTGTCTCCGAGGTCCTGGATTTCCTCGCCAGCTGATCGCATACGAATGAAACCCCACAAATGAAAGCTAAAACCATGAAAGCACTCACTTTCAAGCGCTATGGCAAGTCGCCCGACATCGGGTTCGCCGATCTTCCCCGGCCCACGCCGAAGGCTAATGAATTACTGGTACAAGTCCATGCGTCCGGCTTGAACCCGATCGACAACATGATTCCGACCGGGATGTTCAAACCCGTTCTGCATTTCCAGCTTCCGGCCACACTGGGCAGCGATCTGGCTGGCGTTGTAGTTGAAGTCGGCAGCCGCGTGACGCGCTTCAAGCCGGGCGATGCCGTCTTCGCCAGCCTCTTCGATCTCGGCATCGGTTCCCTCGCCGAATTCGCCGTCGTGCCGGAGCACGTTGCCGCGCTGAAGCCGGCCAATCTGGATTTCGTGCAGGCCGCCTCCATCCCGATGGTCGGGCTCACCTCCTGGCAGACTCTGAAGGAACGCCTCGATCTTCGGAAGGACCAGAAGCTGTTCATCCCGGCCGGCTCCGGCGGCATCGGCAGTTTTGCGATCCAGTTGGCCAAGCACCTGGGTGCGAAGGTGGGGACCACCACCAGCACGGGCAATGTCGAGCTGGTGCGTCGTCTCGGCGCCGACGAGGTGGTCGATTACAAGCAGCAAGAATTCGAAAAAGTGCTGCGCGGCTACGACGCAGTGCTGGGTACGCTCAGGGGGAAAGAGATTGAAAAGTCCATCGGCATCCTCAAGCCGGGCGGCCGGATCGTCTCGCTCGTCGGGCCGCTCGATGCCGCGTTCGCCCAGGCTAGACGGCTGAACTTCGTCCTCAAGTTCGTCTTCGGGCTGATGAGCCGCAGGGTCATGCAGCTGGCGAAAAAGCGGGATGTAGCCTACTCATTTCACTTCGTACGTCCCGACGGGGCTCAACTCGCCGAGATCGGCAAGCTGCTCGAAGCGGAGCGCATCCAGCCGGTAATCGACAAGGTCTTTCCTTTCGAGCAGGCCAAGGAAGCCCTCGACTACCTCGCCCAAGGACGCGCCAAGGGCAAGGTGGTCGTCAGGATGGAATAAATAGGCGCCGCCCCGTAATGCTTAACCACAAACAACCCACACCAAGGAAAACAACCATGAAAACCCTTCCGACCGTCCTCATCACCGGGGCCTCCAGCGGCATCGGCGCCACCTACGCCGAACGCTTCGCCCGCCGTGGCCACGACCTCGTTGTCGTGGCGCGCGACAAGGCGCGCCTGGAGGCCCTGGCCGCCCGCCTGCGCTCGGAATGCAAGGTGGCCGTCGACGTGATGCAGGCCGACCTGACCAAGCCCGGCGATTTGTCCGCGCTCGAAACCCGTCTGCGCGATGACGCTCGTATCGGCATCCTGATCAACAACGCCGGCATGGCTCAAACCAAGGGCTTCCTGGAACAGACCGCCGAGGGCATCGACAGCCTGATAACGCTCAACACCACCGCGGTGACCCGGCTCGCGGCGGCGGTCGCGCCACGCCTGGCGCAATCCGGTAGCGGCGCCATCGTCAACATTGGCTCGGTGGTCGGTTTCGCGCCCGAATTCGGCATGTCGATCTACGGCGCCAGCAAGGCCTTCGTGCTGTTTTTGTCGCAGGGCCTCAACATCGAATTGGCACCCAAGGGCGTCTACGTGCAGGCGGTCGTGCCGGCGGCGACCCGCACCGAGATCTGGGAACGGGCCGGCGTGGACGTCAACACCCTGCCCGAGGTGATGGAAGTGGAGGAGCTGGTCGATGCGGCGCTGGTCGGCTTCGACCGTCGCGAACTGGTCACCATCCCGCCACTGCATGTCGCCGGGCGTTGGGACGCGCTGGATGGCGCCCGCCAGGGGCTGATGTCGGATCTTCGGCAAGCCCGCGCCGCCGAACGCTATCGGCCGCAAGTCTGAGTTCGCACACATCCAAACTCAACGAAACCAAGGAGATTCAATCATGATCGTCGTTACAGGAGCATCCGGCCAACTCGGTCGGCTGGTTATCGAAGCCCTGCTGAACAAACTGCCGGCCGGTGACATCGTCGCCGCTGTACGCAACCCCGAGAAAGTGGCCGATCTGGCGGCGCGTGGCGTCCAGGTTCGCCTGGCCGATTACGATCAGCCAGCCAGTCTGGCTGGCGCCTTCAAGGGGGCCGACAAACTGTTGCTGATCTCGGCCAACGAGGTCGGCCGCCGCGTGCCGCAACATCGCGCCGTGATCGATGCGGCCAAGGCAGCCGGCGTCGGCTTGCTGGCCTATACCAGCATCCTGCATGCCGACACCTCGCCCTTGCCGCTGGCCGCGGAACACCTGGAAACGGAAAGCCTGATCCGCGCTTCCGGCCTGCCAGAGGTCATCCTGCGTAACGGCTGGTACACCGAGAACTACACAGCCGGCATTCCGACCGCCTTGCAATACGGGGTGGTGCTGGGCAGCGCCGGGCAAGGGCGAATTGCCTCAGCGGCGCGCGCCGATTACGCCGAAGCGACCGCTGCCGTGCTGACGCGTGACGACCAAGCGGGCAGCATCTACGAAC
The DNA here is from genome assembly GCA_016791065.1 of Dechloromonas sp. Classification (GTDB taxonomy): domain Bacteria; phylum Pseudomonadota; class Gammaproteobacteria; order Burkholderiales; family Rhodocyclaceae; genus Azonexus. Next base: position 6,208 of record JAEUOD010000107.1, read on the forward strand.
TGGCCGGCGACGAGTCCTACACACTGGGCGAGTTCGCCGATGAAATTGCCCGGCAATCCGGCAAGGCCGTGGCTTACCAGGATTTGCCGGAAAGCGAATTCAAGGCGGCTTTGCTTGGCGCCGGCTTGCCGGAGTTCGTGGCGGCGCTGCTGGCCGAATCCGACGTAGGTGCGGCAAAGGGCGGCCTGTTAGATGACGGCCGACAATTGAGCGCCTTGATCGGCCGCCCAACCACGCCGTTGGCCGAAATGGTCAGGCTGGCCCTGGGGTGATCTTGGAACAGCGGGTTGCCGAGGTATTGAAAAATAAAACGGCAGCCCCCTTGCGGAAACTGCCGCCCATTCGCTACCCGGGATCGCCCTGCCGGGACCGGGTTGAGGGTTTCAGCCGCCCAACGCCGCTGTCACGACTCCACGCGCCTCGTCCACCAGTTGCGCCAGGTGCTCGGCGCTCTTGAAGCTTTCGGCGTAGAGCTTGTAGATATCTTCGGTTCCCGATGGTCGGGCGGCGAACCAGCCGTTGTCGGTGGCGACCTTGAGGCCGCCGATCGCGGCGCCATTGCCGGGAGCCGTGGTCAGGCGGGCGGTGATGGCTTCGCTAGCCAGCGTTGCGGCACTGACCTTTTCACCGGTCAGTTGCTTGAAGGCGGCTTTCTGTTCGCGGCTGGCCGGGGCATCAATGCGGGTGTAGTACGGCGTGCCATGGCGGGCGGCGAGTTCCTGGTAATGGCGACCGGGATCCTTGCCGGTGACGGCGGTGATTTCCGCGGCGAGCAGGCCGAGGATGATGCCGTCCTTGTCGGTAGTCCACACCGAACCGTCGCGCTTGAGGAAGCTGGCGCCGGCGCTTTCCTCGCCGCCAAAGCAGATGCTGCCGTCGAGCAGGCCGGCCGAGAACCACTTGAAGCCGACCGGCACCTCGTAGAGCTTGCGCCCCAGCCCGGCGACGACACGGTCGATCAGGCCGCTCGACACCAGCGTTTTGCCGACCGCCGAGTCGGCCGACCATTGCGGACGATGGGAAAGCAGGTACTGGATCGAAACCGCCAGGTAGTGGTTGGGATTCATCAGCCCGAGCGAGGGCGTCACGATACCGTGGCGGTCGACGTCGGCGTCGTTGCTCCAGGCAATGTCGAAGCGGTCCTTGAGGGCGACCAGGCTGGCCATGGCATGCGGGCTGGAGCAGTCCATGCGGATCTTGCCGTCGTGATCCAGGGTCATGAAGCCGAAAGCGGGATCGACGGCGGGATTGACCACCGTGATGTCGAGCCCGTAGTGCGCGGCGATCGGCTGCCAGTAGGCAACGGCCGCGCCGCCCATGGGATCGACGCCGATGCGCAGCCCGGCCTGGCGAATGGCCTCCATGTCGATAACCGAACCGAGCTCGGCGATATAGGGCGTCATCAGGTCGACTTCCCGGGTAGTCGAGGCCGCCATTGCCTGTTCAAGCGGCAGGCGCTTGACGCCGCGATTGCCGTCGGCCATCAGGGCGTTGGCGCGCTGCTCGATCCAGCCCGTGACGTCGGTGTCGGCCGGGCCGCCATGCGGCGGGTTGTACTTGATGCCGCCATCCTGCGGCGGATTGTGCGAGGGGGTGATGACGATACCGTCGGCCTGCGCGGCCGGCCGGCCGGCGTTGTGGGCGAGGATGGCGCGCGAGATGACCGGCGTCGGCGTATAGCCGTCCTTGGCCTGCAGGTGGGTCAGAACACCGTTGGCGGCGAGCACTTCGAGGACGCTGCACTGAGCCGGCGTCGACAGGGCGTGGGTATCCTTGCCGAGAAAGAGCGGCCCGGTGATGCCGGCCTGGGCGCGGTATTCGGCCACGGCCTGCGCGATGGCGAGGATATGCGCCTCGTTGAAACTGCCAGTGAGCGCCGTGCCGCGATGGCCGCTGGTCCCGAAGGCGACACGCTGCGCCGGGTCGTTGACGTCCGGCTGCCGGCGGTAGGCTGCCAGCAGTGCGGGAATGTCGGTCAGGCTGGATGGGGGCGCCGGTTGGCCGGCCAGGGGATGTGCCATGGTGTAAAAATCCTGATCATCGAAAGTTGGAGCGGCCCGCCGCCTGCACTGGCGACGGGCAAACAGCCGCTATGGTAGCCGAAGAGATATGCCCGGCAGGTATTTCGGCCGCATGACAGACATTCAGGCCTCGCGCCGGCGGAACACCCAGGTCGCCTCGTCGGAAGCCTCGGGTGCGAAGGCATAGCCGTCGCTGTCGAAGTCTTTGAGCGCCTCGGGATCGGTCAGGCGGTTGAGTAGGGCATAGCGCGTCATCAGGCCGCGCGCCCGCTTGGCGTAGAAGCTGATGATCTTGTACTTGCCGTTCTTCCAGTCCTCGAACACCGGCTGGATCAGCCGGCCCTTGAACTTGCGGCCGACCGCCGCCTTGAAATATTCCTCGGAGGCGAGGTTGATCGCCACCGGATGCGGCATGGCATCCAGTTCGCCGTTGATCGTATCGAGCAGCGTCTCGCCCCAGAAGGCGTAGAGATCCTTGCCGGCCTTGTTGGCGAACTTCGTGCCCATTTCCAGGCGGTAGGGCTGCATCAGGTCGAGCGGCTTGAGGATACCGTAGAGGCCGGAAAGAATGCGCACGTGCTGCTGGGCGAAATCGAGATCGTCGGCGCTCATCGTGCGCGCCGCCAGGCCGTCGTAAACATCGCCGTCGAAGGCGAGCACGGCCTGCTTGGCGTTCTCCGGCGTAAACGGCAGATGCCAGTCGGCGTAGCGGTTGAAATTGAGCAGCGCCAGTTGATCGGAGAGGTCCATCAGATTGGCGATGTCGGCCGGCGACAGCTTGCGCAACTGCTTGATCAGGCTCTCCGACTGCTTGAGGAAAGCCGGCATCGTGTGCGTCGCGACATGGGGCGGCGTCTGGTAGTCGAGCGCCTTGGCGGGGGAAAGGAGGATCAGCATCGGCGGGGCGATTTGGTGAATGGGAACGCCCCGGATTTTACCGGCTGTTAAAATTCATCCTTTGCTTTTTCTGGAATACCCATGAAACGAACCCGCTTCGGCGCCCGCGACCGCCTCTCCCGCGACGCCGCAGAACTCCAGCGTCTGGCTGCCGGCCTTTCCGAATCCGGTGGAAAGCTGGAAGACAGCTACTGGGAAACCCAGCTCGCCGAAACCGTCGACAGCCTGCTCAAGAACGGCGCCGAAGACGACATCAATACCGCCCTCGACCGCCTGTTCGAGGCCAACCCGCGCGCCCACGACGAACTCGCCGACATGGTCGAGTCGCGCGCCGAATCCGGCCGCCTCGATGCCCCCGGCCAGGAATTCGACATCCAGCTTTTTGCCGCGCCGGTCCTCGCCTGGTCGCGCTTTTCCATTCCCGCCTGCCCGCTGCCGAAGAGCACGCTGGAGGCCCTGGCCGTCCAGCTCGGCGCCCACGTCTTCGGTGCCGACACCCGCCTCGCCCTGGCCGACTTCCTGTTCAGCCCGGACCAGCTGCCGCGCAGCTTCTGCGACACCTGGCAACTGACCCAGGCCCTCGGCCAGGCGACGCTGGCCGGCCAGCACCTGCGCATCGATACCCAGGGCATGGCCGAGACCAACCGTTTCCTGTCCGACGTGCGTTACCTCGTCGGCGCCATTGCCGTGCCGCGCGGCAAGGCCCTGTTCCGCTGGAACGAGAGCGACGGCAGCAAGGACGGCGCGCTCAAGGAATGGATCAAGCAGGGTAGCCCCAACCTCGAACCGCTGCTCACCGGCTGCGCCTGGCAGCCGCTGCTGCCGGATGCCTACCACGCTGCCTGCCGCAATGCCGACCGCCTGTCGCGCCCCTACTCGCTCAAGGCCTCGGTCGCCTTCCTGCAGACCACGCTCGGCCTGATGCCGGCCGACATCCGCGCCGTTGTCGGCCCCTGCTACGACCGCCGCATGGAGGAATACCGCGTTGGCCTCGGCCCCAAGGACAAGGACGAGACCTACCACGGCATCGTCTGGCCCCTGCTCGGCGCCGAGGACGAAGCGACGGATGCCGCCGGCGAGATCGAGACCGTCCTGCGCGAATGCGGCGTCAAGGACGTGATCTTCCTCGACCACCATTTCCCGATGGAATTCTGCGACGACTGCGGCGCTCCGCTCTACCCCAATCCCGAGGCCGAGCTGGTGCATGCCGAAATGCCGGAGCAGCCGGCGACGGGATCGCAAGTCCTGCACTGATGGCCGACACGTCGAACCAGGCCTGGCTGGCCCGTAGCCAGGCCGCCGTCTGGCACCCCTGCACGCAGATGCAGCACCACGCGCAGACCGGCTCGCCGACCCATCTGCCGCTGGTGCCGATCGCCCGCGGCCAGGGCGCCTGGCTTTATGACTTCGACGGCCGGCGCTATCTCGACGGCATCAGTTCCTGGTGGACCAACCTCTTCGGCCACGCCAATCCGCGCATCAACGCGGCGCTGAAAGCGCAGCTGGAAACGCTCGAGCACGTCATGCTCGCCGGCTTCACGCACCAGCCGGTCGTCGAGCTGTCCGAGCGCCTGTCCGCCCTGACCGGCGGCGCACTCGGCCACGCCTTCTACGCCTCGGACGGCGCCTCGGCCACCGAGATCGCGCTGAAGATGAGCTTCCACTACTGGCGGAACGTCGGCCGGCCGGAAAAGGCTGAATTCCTCTGCCTCGCCGGCAGCTACCACGGCGAGACGGTCGGCGCCCTGGCCGTCACCGATGTCGCCCTGTTCAAGGACGCCTACGCGCCGCTGGTCCGCGCCGCAACGGTCGTTCCGTCGCCCGATTTCCGCCTCGCCGAAGCCGGCGAAAGCCCGGCTGATGTCGCCCGCCGCGCTGCGGCCGCGCTGGCCGAGCATCTGGAAAAGCATGGCGCCAATATCGCCGCGCTGATCGTCGAACCGCTGGTCCAGGGTGCCGCCGGCATGGCGATGTACGACCCGGAATACCTGCGCCTCGCCCGGGAGCTTTGCGACCGGCACGAAGTGCACCTGATCTGCGACGAGATCGCGGTCGGCTGCGGCCGTACCGGCAGCTTCTTCGCCCACGAGCAGGCTGAAATCCGGCCCGACCTGATGTGCCTGTCGAAGGGTATCTCCGGCGGCTACCTGCCGCTATCCATCGTGCTGTGCAGCGACACGATCTACGCCGCCTTCCTCGACGATTCGGTCAGCCGCGCCTTCCTGCACTCGCACTCCTACACCGGCAACCCGCTGGCCTGCCGCGCCGCACTGGCAACGCTCGACATCTTCGCAGCGGACGACGTGATCGCCGGCAACCGCCGCAAGGCGGAGCAGATCGCCGCCGCCCTCGCCCCGCTGGCCGGGCATCCACAGGTCGAACACCTGCGCCAGCGCGGCATGATCTCCGCCTTCGACGTCACGACGGACGATCCGTATTTTTCCCGCAAGTTCTATCGCGCCGCGCTCGACAACGAAGCCCTGATCCGGCCGATCGGCAATACGGTTTACCTGATGCCACCCTACATCGTCAGCGATGCGGAAATCGCCCACCTCGGCCAAGCCATCGGTGCCGCGCTGAACACTGCGCTCCACCATGGATAGCCGGGCACTCGGGGAGCGCCTGCGTGAGGAACTCGTCCAACTCACCCGGATCGCCCCCAGCAGCCGCCCCTGGCAGATGCCCTTCGCTGCCGCGCTCTGCTCGGGACTCCCCTTGCTGGTCGGCGCCTGGTTCGGCCATCTCGACTACGGCCTGATCTCCTCGCTGGGCGGGCTGACCTTCCTCTATCTTCCGGAAACGCCGATGCATCACCGCATGGTCATGCTCATGGCCAGCGCCTTCGGCATGATCGCCAGCTATGCGCTGGGCGTCGCCAGCCATCTCCTCCCTCTGGCCATGGTACCGGCGCTGACCTTCACCGCCATCCTGGTGACCATGGTCTGCCGCTACTACAACCTCGGGCCGCCGGGCAGCCTCTTCTTCATCATGGCGGCAGCCATCGGCGCCAACACGCCCGGCGACATCTACGGCGTGCCGCTCAAGGTCGGCCTGCTGACCATGGGCTGCCTGCTCGCCAGCCTGATCGCCTTCGCCTATAGCCTCTTCATCCTGCGCCGGCAGCCGCCCCGGCCGATTCCGGCACTGCCTGAACCGACCTTCGATTTCGTCGTCTTCGACGCGGTCGTGATCGGCACTTTCGTCGGCTTCGCTCTCGCCCTGGCGCAGGTGCTCGACCTGGCGCAGGCTTACTGGGTGCCGATCAGCTGCCTCGCCGTCATCCAGGGCATGTCCTTGCGCGCCGTCTGGACCCGGCAGGTGCACCGCATTGCCGGCACCGCTGTCGGGCTACTCCTGGCCTGGGGCGTGCTCTCGTTGCCGCTCGATCCCTGGACGATCGGACTGACGATGATCGCCCTGGCTTTCTGTGTCGAAATCCTCATCGTCCGCCACTACGCCCTGGCGACCGTTTTCATCACGCCGATGACCATCCTGCTCGTCGAAGCCGGCAGCATCGGGCAGGTACCCGCGGAAACCCTGATCCACGCGCGCTTCTGGGATACCGTGCTGGGTTGCCTGGTCGGCCTGCTCGGTGGTCTCTGCCTGCACAGCCCGCGCCTGCGCGCCTGGCTCGGCCTGCCGCTGCGTCGCCTGATCCTTCCCCGCCACGAGCTTGACCGGACGACGCCCGACTAGTCGGACATGACCGGCGCGAAACGCCCGCTCATGCCTCGGCCGCCCCGAGGTATTGCCGGGCATAGCGCCGCCCCAGGCTGGTCAGGATTTCGTAGCCGATGGTGCCGGCCCGCTCGGCGATGGCATCGACCCCATGCAGCGGATTGGCGAGGTCGACCAGCCCGCCCTCGGCCAGACGCCCCTCGGGCAGATCGGTGATATCGACGATGAGGGTGTCCATCGACACATTGCCCACGAGCGGCAGCGGCGTGCCGTCGCAGAAAGCCTGCCCGCGGTTGCTCAGGCGGCGACCGTAGCCATCGGCATAGCCAACGGCCACAGTGGCCAGGCGCGTCGGCCGCCGCGCCGTCCAGGTATGGCCGTAGCCGACGGCGGTTCCGGCCTCGATGCGGCGCGTCTGCAACACCCGGCCCTGCAGGCGGATCACCGGACGCATCGGGTTGGCCTGCCCGGCTACCGGCGCAACGCCGTAGAGCGCCGCTCCAGGCCGCGCCAGGTCGAAGTGGAAATCCTTGCCGAGAAAGATGCCAGAGGAGTTGGCCAGGCTGGCCCGGACCCCGGGCAGCCGGGCCAGGGCCGCGCGGAAGCGCGCCAGTTGCTCGCGGTTGACCGGTTTGTCCGGCTCCTCGGCGCTGACCAGATGGCTCATGACGAACTTCAGGTCGATGCCCAGCAATGCCGGGCGGTCGTTCACGATGCGTTCGAACTCGTCGGCGGCGAGGCCCAGGCGGGCCATGCCGGTATCGACCTGCAGGATGGCCGGCATGACCTTGTCGCGTTGGCAGGCCAGCGCCTGCCAGGCCTGCACTTGCGGCAGGCTGTTGAGGACGGGCACCAGATCGTGCCTAACGAACTCGCGCTCGCTGCCGGGATGTGCGCCATGCAGCACATAGAGCGTGGCATCGGCCGGCAGCAGCGGACGCAGCACGATGCCCTCGTTAAGGTGGGCGACGAAGAAGTGGCGGCAGCCGGCACGATAGAGGGCAGGCGCCACCTGCGCTGAGCCGAGGCCGTAGGCATCAGCCTTGACGACGGCGGCACAATCGCCGCTGCCGAGGCGTGCCTTGAGGCTGCGCCAGTTGTCGCACAGCGCATCGAGATCGATGCCGAGCAGCGCGCCATAAGGTGAGAGTGAATCCGGGGACATGGGGTTCTCGTGTGATCGTTGGTTCGGAAGGCCGGCCGGCAGCGGCATTCGCTGCACGCCGCCGGCCGAAGCTTGCAATCAGGCCGTCTTCAGACGCAGCTCGCGCTTTGCCCAGTATTCCTGCGTCAGCCGCACGACGACCGGCGAAAGGACGACCAGCGAGACCAGGTTGGGCAGGGCCATGAAGGCATTGAGGGTGTCGGAAACCAGCCAGACGAAGTCGAGCTGGGTCACCGCGCCGACCAGGACGAAGATCGTCCAGAGCACGCGATACGGCACTTCGACCGAGGTACCGACCAGGTATTCCCAGCACTTCTCGCCGTAGTAGGCCCAGCCGAGGATGGTGGTGAAGGCGAAGATGGCGATGGCGACCGCCAGGAACTGCCCGCCGAAGCCCGGAAAGGCTGCGGAGAAACCGGCGGCGCTGAGGGCGGCGCCCTTGAGGCCGCTGCTCCAGACACCGGTAACGATCAGCACCAAGCCAGTCATCGTGCACACGATGATGGTGTCGATGAAGGTGCCCATCATGCCGACCAGGCCGGATTCGACCGGGTTCTTGGTCTGGCCGGCGGCCTGGGCGATACCCGCGGTGCCGAGGCCGGCTTCGTTGGAGAAGATGCCGCGGGCGACGCCGTAGCGGATGGCCATCATCACGGCAGCGCCGGCAAAGCCACCGGTCGCGGCGACCGGATTGAAGGCGCTCTCGAAGATCAGCGCGAAGGCGGCAGGAATCTGGTCAACATAGATGCCGAGCACGATCAGCGAGGCGACGATGTAGCCGATGCACATGAAGGGCACGAGCTTTTCGGCGACAGCACCGATGCGCTTGACGCCGCCGAGCAGCACGAAGCCGGTGAACACGGCCATGACGACGCCGGAAAGCCAGGGGTTGATGCCGAAGGCGGCGTCGAGTGCACCGGCAATACTGTTCGACTGCACCATGTTGCCGATGCCGAAACCGGCCAGGCCGCCGAAGATGGCGAAGGCGGTGCCGAGCCAGCGCCAGTGCTTGCCCAGGCCGTTCTTGATGGCGTACATCGGGCCGCCGATCTGTTCGCCGTGGTCGTCGGTCTCGCGGTAATGCACGGCGAGCAGCACTTCGGAATACTTGGTGGCCATGCCGACCAGGGCCGTCATCCACATCCAGAACATCGCCCCCGGCCCACCGACGGCGATGGCCGTGGCGACGCCGGCAATGTTGCCGGTGCCGACGGTGGCCGCCAGCGCCGTCATCAATGCAGCGTAAGGGGTGATTTCACCGGGCGCATCCGGTGCCGCCTTGCGGCCGCGCCAGACCATGGCGAAGCCGGCGAAGATCTTGGCGATCGGCATGAACTTGAGGCGCAACTGCAGGAACAGGCCGGTCCCGAGAATGGCCGCCAGCATCGGCGGCCCCCAGACGATGTCGTTGATCGCGGTGATGAATTGCGTCAGTGCTTCCATGATTTTTGCTCCGTTGGGGTTGGGGTATTCAGGCAGCGAGGCGGGCGACGACTTCGATTTCGACCTGGACGTCGCGCGGCAGACGCGCCACCTGCACGGTCGAGCGGGCCGGCTTGTGGCTGCCGAAACGCCGCTCATACACCGCGTTGAGGCGTGCGAAATCGTTGAGATCCTGGACGAAAACGGTGCTCTTGACGACCTGGGCGAGCGAAGCCCCGGCCGCCGCAAGGACGGCGCCGAGATTGTCGAAAACCTGTTCCGTCTGGCTTTCGATATCGTTGCCGGCCACTTGGCCGGCGGTGGTCAGCGGAATCTGACCCGAGGTGAAAACCCAGCCGTCGGCGACGATGGCCTGGGCGTAGGGACCGATGGCGGCGGGTGCCTCAGGGGTTGAAACGACGTGCATGGAATTGCCTCCTTTGTTGTAGGTGATGTCTTGATCAAGAAAATCAGGCGTAGCGGGCGACACTGAGGTCGTTGACCGCGATGTCGGGTTGCCTGCCACTGAGCAGGTCGGCGACGACACGGCCGGTGCCGGCGGCCATGGTCCAGCCCAGCGTGCCGTGGCCAGTGCTGAGGGTCAGGTTGTGATAACGGGTATTGCCGATGATCGGCGTACCGTCGGGCGTCATCGGGCGCAGGCCGGTCCAGAACTCGGCCTTGCTGACGTCGCCGCCTTTCGGGAAGAGATCGCTGACGACGAATTCCAGGGTCTTGCGCCGGCTTTCCTCCAGCCCGAGGTCGAAGCCTGACAGCTGGGCCGTGCCGCCGACCCGGATACGGTCGCCGAGCCGGGTGACGGCCACCTTGTGGGTCTCGTCCATGATGGTCGATTCGGGTGCCATGGTCGGATCGGTGATCGGCACGGTGATCGAGAAGCCCTTGACCGGATAGACCGGGATGTCGATGCCGAGCGGTTTCAGCAATTGCGTCGAATAGCTGCCGAGGGCCAGCACGTACTGATCAGCTCGCAGCGTGCCGGCATCGGTGCGGATGCCGGTGATGCGGCGGCCGTCATGCTCGATGCCGGCGATGGTGGTACCGAAACGAAAATCGACGCCCAGTCCTTCGGCCAGCTTGGCGAGGCGCTGGGTAAACTTGAAGCAGTCGCCGGTCTCGTCGCCGGGCAGGCGCAGGGCGCCGACGAATTTCTCCTGAACCTCGGCCAGGGCAGGCTCGTACTGGATGTAGCCGGCGCGGTCGAGCACCTGGAAGGGAACGCCGGATGCCTTGAGAATCTCGACATCCTTGCCGATGCCGTCGAGCTGCTTCTGGGTGCGGAACAGTTGCAGCGTGCCCTGGCTGCGCTCGTCGTAGGCGATGCCGGTCTCGGCGCGCAATTCCTTCAGGCAATCGCGGCTGTACTCGGCGACGCGCACCATGCGGCTCTTGTTAACCTGATAGGCGGACTCCGTGCAGTTGCGCAGCATGGCCGCCCCCCAGCGCCACATCGCCGGGTCGAGCATCGGCTTGATGACCAGGGGACTATGGTGCATGAGCATCCACTTGATCGCCTTGATCGGCACGCCGGGACCGGCCCAGGGCGCGGAATAGCCGGGCGAGACTTCACCGGCATTGGCGAAGCTGGTTTCCAGCGCCGGACCGGGCTGGCGGTCGACCACCGTGACCTGATGCCCGGCCTTGGCCAGGTAGTAAGCGATGCTGGTGCCGATGACGCCACTGCCGAGAACGAGAACATGCATGGGAATTCTCCTTGATGAGACGGTTAAGTTGCTGCTTTGAACGAGGTATAGCGATTCCCATGCCAACAAACAAATTCGTTTTAAAACAATGATTTATTTAAAAATTCACAACCCTCAAAGGCAAATCCGTAACGATTTCGTTACGCTTATTGCCCAGCAATCCATAAGCTAGACGATTTTTCTCTATTTTTCAGTTGCTTGAATCACTCGTATCGTTTTCAATACGGTTGTATTCAATTCATTACACCGCGACAGCATGCGCATTGACGTCTTCTTTTCCGACCGGGTCGGCATCGCCCAGGAAGTCCTGGCCGAGCTCGCCCGGCGCAGCCTCAACGTGACGGCGGTCGAGGTCGATCCGCCGCACATCTTCATCGAGGCACCGGCCGTGGATCAGCCAGGATTGGTCGAACTGCGCGGCCAGTTGCTGCGCGTCGCCGGCGTACTCAGCGTCGAGCCGGTCGGCATGCTGCCCGGCGCCCAGCGTCGCCTCTACCTCGACGCCCTGCTCGCCTCGCAACCCGACCCGATCTTCGCGGTCGATGAAGCGGGTCGCGTCGTCGTCGCCAATGGCGCCGCCGTCGCCGCCAGCGGCCTGGCCGAAGGCAGACTGATCGGCAGTCCGGTGCAGGAACTGATCGGCAACCCGGAACTGCTGCGTGAATTGATCGATGGCGGCTATCACCTGCCGGTCTGCGAGATCGTCATCAACGGCGAGTCCTACATGCTGGAAACCATGCCGCTGCATGAATCCGGCGGCCGCGTCGCCGGCGCGGTAATGACCCTGCACGCCCCGAGCCGCATGGGCGAACGCCTGAGCGCCCTGCAGAACTACGATGCCGGCGGCTTCGACGCCATCCTCGGCAACTCGCCGGAAATCGTGCAGCTCAAGCAGCGGGCGGCGCGCATGGCAATCGTCGATGCACCGCTGCTGATCACCGGCGAGACCGGCACCGGCAAGGAGCTGCTCGCCCACGCCTGCCACGCCGGCAGCAGCCGCAGCGGCCAGCCTTTCTTCGCCCTCAACTGCGCCGCCCTGCCGGAAAATCTTGCCGAGAGCGAACTCTTCGGCTACGCCGCCGGCGCCTTCACCGGCGCCCTGCGTGGCGGCAAGCCCGGCCTGCTCGAACTGGCCGACGGCGGCACCGTCTTTCTCGACGAAATCGGCGAAATGTCGCCCTACCTTCAGGCCAAGCTGCTGCGCTTCCTCAACGACGGCAGCTTCCGCCGGGTCGGCGGCGACCGCGAGTTGCGCATGAACGTGCGCATCATCAGTGCCACTCACCGGGCGCTCGACAACATGGTGGCCAGCGGCCATTTCCGCCAGGATCTCCTGTTCCGCCTCAACGTGCTCACCCTGCACGTGCCGCCGCTGCGCGAACGCCCCGGCGACATCCTGCCGCTCGCCCAGTTCTTCCTCGGCCGCGCCTGCGCCCAGGCCGCGCGACCACTGATGCGCCTCTCTCAAGCTGCCTGCGCCGCGATGCTGACCAATCCCTGGATCGGCAATATCCGCCAGTTGCAGAACGTGATCTTCCGGGCGGTGACGATGACCGAACGCAACGTGATCAACGTAGAAGACCTCGAACTGGCGCAAGAAGCCACGCCGGCCCTGCCCGGCGAAACCGGCGATGTCGCGAGCCTCGAGCAGGCCGTTGCCGATTTCGAAAAGAACCTGCTGCAACGCCTCTACCGCGAATTCCCCTCTAGCCGCCGCCTGGCCAAGCGCCTGAGTACCTCGCACTCGGCCATCGCCAACCGGTTGCGGCGCTACGGTATTTCCTGAGCGGATCAGTCCGGCCGCGTCACCCCGGCATCAGCCTCGGGCCTTCCTGCCAGGGGCCTGATGCGGGACAATACCGGCCCGCGCCAAGACCACCGAAGCGATCCACCATGCCCCTCGAAGACTCCCTCATCGCCGAACTCGGCGACATTGCCGCTGCCGGCCTGACGCGCTGCCGCCGTGTCCTCGAATCTCCCTGCGGGCGCCTAGCCACGGTCGATGGCCGCGAAGTGCTCAATTTCGCCAGCAACGACTACCTCGGCCTGGCTGGCAACGCGGAGATCGCGCGGGCGATGGCCGACGGTGCGACGCAATGGGGAGCCGGCAGCGGCGCCTCGCACCTGGTCAGCGGCCACCTGGCGCCGCACGAGAAACTGGAGCAGGAGATCGCCGTCTTCACCGGCTTTCCTCGCGCCCTGACCTTCTCCACCGGCTACCTCGCCAACCTGGCGGTGACGCCAACCCTGGCCGGCCGGGGTGATGCGGTCTTCGCCGACAAGCTGAACCACGCCTCGCTGATCGACGCCATGCGACTGGCCAAGGCCAACGGCGCCGATTGCCGGCGCTATCCGCACAACGACCTGGCGGCATTGGAAAAAATGCTGGCCGAGAGCGCTGCACCGCGCAAAATCATCGTCACCGATGCCGTCTTCAGCATGGATGGTGACCTCGCGCCACTCCCCGCCCTCTTCGCGCTCGCCGAGCGCTTCGATGCCTGGCTGGTGATCGACGATGCCCACGGCTTCGGCGTCCTCGGGCCGCAGGGCAAGGGCAGCCTCGGTTTCTTCAACCTGCCGGCGCATCCGCGCCTCCTGCTCATGGGCACGCTGGGCAAGGCGGCCGGGGTTGGCGGTGCCTTCGTGGCCGGCTCGGAAACCGCCATCGAATACCTGCTGCAACGTGGCCGCAGCTACATCTTCACCACGGCCGCCCCGCCGGCCGTCGCCTGCGCGCTGAGCAGGAGCCTCGACATCATCCGTCACGGCGACGCCCTGCGCACCACACTGATGGCCCGCATCGCCCAGCTGCGCGACGGCCTGGCCGGCCTGCCCTGGCGCCTGCTGCCGTCGGCGACGGCCATCCAGCCGCTGATCGTCGGCGAGAACGAAGCCGCCATCCGGCTGTCCACCGCCCTCTGGGAACGTGGCCTGTGGCTGCCGGCCATCCGCCCGCCGACCGTGCCACCGGGCACGGCCCGTCTGCGCATCTCCGTCTCCGCCGCCCACACCGAAGCCGACATCGCCCGTCTGGTCGGCACGCTCAAGGAACTTGCATGACCGCTCCCCTCGTTTTCCTGCCCGGCTGGTGTCTCGGCCGCGGCCCGCTCCACTCTGCCGTCGACGCCCTCGGCGGCGAGATCATCGACCTGCCGGGTTACGGCACATCACCGCTGATCACCGATTTCGACCAGGCCGTCGACGCCATCGCCGGCCGCCTGCAAGCCGGCACGACGCTCGCCGGCTGGTCGCTCGGCGCGCAACTGGCACTCGCCATCGCCGCCCGTCATCCGGGCAAGGTGGGCAAGCTGGTGCTGGTTGCCGGCACGACCTCCTTCATCCAGCGCGACGGCTGGCCGCACGCCATGCCGCCGGCCATGCTGGCCGATTTCAGCGCCGGCATCGCGGCCGATGCCGAAGCCATGCTGCCGCGCTTCGTCGGCGGCTTCAATCGCGGTGACGCACGCGCCAAGGAAGTAACCCGCCAGTTGCTCGAACTGGCCGACCAGCGTCCATCCAGCGACGTCTTGCTGGCCGGCCTGGCCTGGTTGCGCGAGGTCGATCTACACAGCGACGCCCCCCGCATCACCGCTCCGACCCTGCTCATCCACGGCGCGGCCGATCCGCTGATGCCGCTGGCAGCCGCCGAGGCACTGGCCGCGCTGATCCCCGGCGCCCGCCTCGACGCCTTCGCCGATTGCGCCCATGCCCCGTTCATCTCCCGGCCCGACGACTTCCTCGCCTGCCTGCAAGCCTTCCTGCATGACTAGACCGAGCAAGGCGCGCGTTCGCCAATCCTTCGAACGCGCCGCCGCGACCTACGACAGCGCCGCCGCCATCCAGCGCGATATCTGTCACGACCTGCTGGCGATGCTGCCCGAAGCCCTGGCTCCGGCGACGCTCCTCGATGCCGGGTGCGGCACCGGCTACGCCCTGCCCCTGCTGCATCGATGCTTTCCCGAAAGCACCTGCCTGGCGCTCGACCTGGCACCCGGCATGCTGCATCGCATCGGCACCGGCACTCACCGGATCGCCGCCGATCTGGAACACCTGCCGCTGGCAGCAGCCAGCGTCGATCTCTACTGGTCCAGCCTGGCCGTGCAATGGTGCGACCTGGCCCATACCCTCGACGAGGCACGACGCGTTCTGCGTCCGGACGGGCAGCTCGCCCTGGCAACCCTGGGCACGGAAACCTTTCGCGAATTGCGCCTTGCCTTCGCCGGGGTCGACGAACACCGCCACACCCTGGCCTTCCACACCGCGGCGGAACTTGAAGCGATCGCGGGCCAAGCCGGCTTTTCCCGGTTATCGCTCGACCGTCGCTTCAAGACGGCACACTACCCTGACTTCCGGACGCTGCTCCGGGCCGTCAAGGCCATCGGCGCCAACCAACTCGGCGAAGGCCGCCGCACTCGCCCGCTCGGACGCACCGCCTTCGCCGCCGCCGAGGCCGCCTACGAATCGCTGCGCCAACCGGCCGGCCTTCCACTTACCTACGACGTCCTGATCCTCAGCGCCCATCCATGAACCAGGCTTATTTCCTGACCGGCACCGATACCGAAATCGGCAAGACCTTCATCACCTGCGCCCTGCTGCGCCACGCCGCCGAGCGCGGCCTGCGCGCCGCCGGCATCAAGCCGGTGGCCGCCGGCACCGGCGCCGAAGGCCGGAACGAGGACGTCGAGAACATTCGCGCAGCGGCCAGCATCGCCCTGCCGGACGAGACGCTGAACCCCTATTGTTTCCGGGCGGCCGTTGCCCCCCACATCGCCGCCGCCGAAGAAGGTGTGCGAATCGATTTCGGGCGCATTGCCGACGGCGTCAACAACGGGCGAAAGCTAACCGATCTGCTGATCGTCGAAGGCGTCGGCGGTTTCCGCGTGCCGCTCGGCCCGGACGGCGACAGCGCCGACCTTGCCGTCCGCCTCGGCCTGCCGGTCATCTTCGTGGTCGGCATGCGCCTCGGCTGCATCAACCACGCCCTGCTCAGTGCGGAAGCCATTGCCGCACGCGGCTTGCCGATCGCCGGCTGGGTCGCCAACCGGATCGATCCGGCGATGTCGCGCTTTGAGGAAAACCTGGCGACATTGGAAAATCTGCTGCCGGCGCCACTGCTCGGTGTTGTGCCGCATGCGCCCCTTGGCGGCAATGCCGGCGCTGCCGGCCATCTCAGATTGCCCTGATCAGGCCTGTTTGAGGACGACGGCGACTTCGCGCAGCCGTGCCACCAGCCCTGCCACCGCCGTCGCGGCATCCACCGCCTGACCGGCCCGAAGCGCCTGCTCGAGCGCGAAAGCGGCGGCCGTACCGGCCTCGTCGGAGAAAGTCGCCAGCAGTCCCTTGACGGTATGGGCCTCGCGCTGCAGTGCGGACATGTTATTGGCCGCCAGCGCATCGGTCAGCAGGGCGCAGTTACTGTCGACATCCTGAAGATACATGTCGACCATCATGGCGAAGATTTCCTCGTCGTCGCCGACGCGTTCGAGAATGGCAGCTCGGTCGAGCGTAAAGGCAGGCAGATTCATGCTGTCGTCCATCCTCAGATCATCGGGACGTCTTCGTCGCGGAAGCGCTGGCGGATGTCGAGGATTTCCTCCCACCCAGCCAGGAAAGCCTCGACGCACAGTGGATCGAAATGCTTGCCACGTCCGTCCTCGAGGAACTTGCAGGCCTCGTCGAGCGGCCAGGCCTTCTTGTAGGGGCGCTCCGAGGTCAACGCATCAAAGACATCGGCCACCGCCACGATGCGGCCGAAGGCCGGAATCTGGTGCCCCTTGAGACCATGCGGGTAGCCCGTACCGTCGTATTTCTCGTGGTGCGAGATGGCGACCTGCGCCCCGGCCTGAATGATTTCCGAGGCGCTGTCCTTGAGCAGTTCGTAGCCGAGTCGGGCGTGCCCCTTCATGACCTCGAACTCCTCCGGCGTCAGCTTGCCGGGCTTGAGCAGGATGTAGTCCGGAATGCCGATCTTGCCGACGTCGTGCATCGGCGCCGCTTCGAGAATGAGTTTCTGGGCCTGGGCATCGAGGCCGTAGCCCGCGGCGATGACCTGCGAATAATGGGCCATGCGTTGGATATGAGCGCCGGTCTCCGGGTCGCGGAATTCCGCCGCCCGCGAAATGCGGAAAATCAGTTCGCGCTCGCGATCGCGGATTTCCTGGGTGCGAATCTCGACCATCTCGGCCAGATGATCGGCCCGGTCAGCCAGGAATTTCTGCCCCTGGCGCAGCGACAGCATGTTGCGGGCACGCGCCGAAAACTCGACACGGTCGATCGGCTTGGTCAGGAAATCGTTGGCACCGCCGAGCAAGGCGTCGTAGCGCACGTCTTTCTGGTCGTTGGCGGTCACCATCAGGACCGGAATCTCGTTGCGCCCATGCAGCGCCCGGAAGGCGCTGATGAACTTGAGGCCGTCCATGTCCGGCATCATGTAATCGACGATGACAAGGTCGGGCACGTTTTCGCGACACCAGTCGAGCGCCTCGAGCGGGTTATCGAAGAGAACCGGGCTGCATTCGCCGAGCTTGAGAACCAGGGCCTTGATCAGGGTCAGATTGATATCGCTGTCGTCAATGATCAGGACGGTATTCATGGGTTCTCGCTGAAGCTTGTGGGTGCGGCCGGAAGTATATAATGCCCCGCCATGAAACTACTCTTCGACCTCTTTCCCGTCATCCTCTTCTTCGTCGCCTTCAAATATTCCGAGAAAAATCCGGAACTGGCGGCAAGCTGGGTCGGCAGCCTGCTCGGCTCCGCCGCCGTGGATATCAAGCAGGCCCCTATCCTGCTCGCCACCGTCGTCGTCATCGCCGCTACCGTCGCCCAGATCGCCTGGGTGCATTTCCGCCACGGCAAGGTCGACAAGATGCTGTGGATCAGCCTTGTACTGGTCGTCGTGTTCGGCGGCATGACCCTGGCTTTCCAGAACGAAGCCTTCATTAAATGGAAGCCGACCATCCTTTATTGGGTGTTCGCCGGCAGCATGGCTTTCGCCGCCATCGTCCTCAAAAAGAACGCCATCAAGGCCATGCTTGGCGAGCAACTGACCCTGCCCGAGGCGGTCTGGAGCAAGGTCAACCTGTCCTGGGTCGGCTTCTTCGTCTTCATGGGTTTCCTGAACCTGTATGTCGCCTTCAACTTTTCGACCGATACCTGGGTCAATTTCAAACTCTTCGGCGGCATGGGCCTGATGCTGGTCTTCGTGCTCGGCCAGGGCATGCTGCTGTCGAAATACGTCGAGGAAGAAAAATAATGCTTTACGCCAT
This sequence comes from Dechloromonas sp., assembly GCA_016791065.1. Taxonomy (GTDB): domain Bacteria; phylum Pseudomonadota; class Gammaproteobacteria; order Burkholderiales; family Rhodocyclaceae; genus Azonexus. Next base: position 24,380 of record JAEUOD010000107.1, read on the forward strand.
CATCGGAGAAGACCGCCCGGGCACGCTGGACCAGCGCCTAGCCAGCCGTCCCGCCCATCTCGAGCGCCTGCAGGCCCTGCAGGCTGAAGGCCGACTTATTCTGGCCGGCCCTTGTCCGGCGATCGATTCTCCCGACCCCGGCCCGGCGGGCTTCACCGGCAGCCTCATCGTCGCCGAATTCGCCTCGCTGGAAGCCGCCCGCGCCTGGGCCGATGCCGATCCCTACGTAGCCGCTGGCGTCTATGCCGGCGTAACGATCAAGCCCTTCAAGAAGGTCCTGCCCGCCTGATGAGCAATACCACCGTCGAAGCCCTGCGCGAACGACTGGCAACGCTGCAGCCGCTGTCGCTGACGATCGAGGACGAATCGCATCTCCATGCCGGCCATGCCGGTGCGCGCGATGGTGGCGGCCACTTCAAGCTCGACATCGTTGCCGCAGCGTTTTCGGGCAAAAATACCATGGCGCGACATCGGCTCGTCTATGCTGCAGCGGGCGACCTGATGCGTGGCCCTATCCATGCCTTGAGCATCCGCGCTTTCGCCCCCGAAGAAGTATAATTTTCCGGTTTTCCCCACACCAAGGATCCACTACATGCAGAAGATTTCCCGTCTGGCCGCCCTGATCATCGCCGGCGCCATCGTTTCCGCCCCGGCCTTCGCCCAGAGCAAGACCTTCGTCACGGTTAACGGCCAGGCCGTTCCGCAATCCGTTTACGAGGCTTTCCTGACCGAACAGAAGGCCCAGGGCGCGCCCGACAACGCCGAGCTGCAGAACGCCGTCAAGGAAGAACTGATCCGCCGCGAACTGCTCGCTCAGGAAGCCAAGAAGAAGGGCCTGGACAAGAAGGGCACGGTTCCCGGCCAGGTCGAACTGGCCAAGCAGGCTGTCCTGATCCGCGCTTTCCTGACCGACTACGTCAAGGATCATCCGATCAGCGACGCCCAGCTCAAGGCCGAATACGAGCAGATCAAGAACAACCTGGGCAGCACCGAGTACAAGGCTCGCCACGTCCTGGTCGAAAAGGAAGACGACGCCAAGGCGATCATCACCAAGCTCGACAAGGGCGAGAAGTTCTCGGAACTGGCCAAGCAGTCGAAGGACCCCGGTTCCAAGGACAAGGGCGGCGAACTCGGCTGGAGCTCGCCGAATGCCTACGTCAAGCCGTTCGGCGAGGCACTGACCAAGCTGAAGAAGGGTGAATACACCAAGACCCCGGTCAAGTCCGATTTTGGCTACCACGTCATCCAGCTCGACGATTCGCGCCCGATGACCCCGCCGCCGTTCGAGCAGGTCAAGCCGCAACTGCAACAGCGCGCCAGCCAGCAGCAAGTCGAGAACCTGGTCAAGGATCTGCGCAGCAAGGCGAAGGTTAACTAAGTCCAAGCCGACCATGCGAGAATGATCGCCATCCGGCAACGGGGCGGTACATGAAAAGATGCCCACCCTGCGTGGGCATCTTCATTTGGGGGACGCATCTTGTTCAAGGCGCTGAAAAAGCTGTTCTTCGGCAAACCGCCGGAACCACCTCGGAAGCCATCTCAAGGCGCACCGGACATTCCGCCGGAGATTCCCTGCGGCAACGGCTTTCTCAGCCGCGAGGCCGTTTTCGACCGCAATAACCGCCTTGCCGGTCACCTCTTTCTCCTGCAGGGTGCCAACCTGCAAGCCGATGCGGACAAGTCGCTGCAGCGCGAATTCGACGAGGGACTGCTCGGGACGCTCCATGCCAGCCCCGATGCCTGGAACGCCAGTCCGGCCTTCGTGCCGCTCAATTCAGCCAACCTCGATCTGCCAGTCCTCGACCATATCAGGACGGGCAATCTGGTCCTCCTCGTTCAACTGGCCGCCGATGCCGATCCGACCATTCTCTGCCCGCGTCTTGAGGCCTTGCGAGCCCGCGGTCTGGCGCTGGGCATTTTCCGCCAGCCGAGGAACCCGGCCTTCAGCGCCGCCATCGCGCTGGCCGATTTCGGTGCGGTCGACGTCCGCGACAACGAAGCCGGGGCCATCCGCGATTTTTCCGTCGCCTTTCGGGCTGCTGAAAGCACGCACCCGGTGCATCTGTTCGGCGGCAACATCACCACCCTGGACGAGCATCGCCTCTGCCAGCAGTGGAAATTCGACTATTTTCACGGCCAGTTCGCCAATACCGAGCATCCGCCCGAAGAGGCTGGTGCCGATCCGCACAAGGTGCAGTTGCTGCACCTGATGCGTCTTGCCCAAGGCGATGCCGAAACAACGGAGATTGTCGAAGCGCTCAAGCAGGACCCGCTGCTCGCCTTCCGCATCCTGCGCTATCTGAATTCGGCGGCCGTCGGTCTCGATCACCGCATAGACTCGCTCGCCCAGGCCCTGACCATCCTCGGCCGACAACGGCTGACGCGCTGGCTGGCGGTACTGCTTTTCTCGGTACGTGACCCCAACTTCGGCGACTGGCTGCTGGTCGAGAGCGCCCTGACGCGCGGCCGACTGATGGAGGAACTCGGACGTCAGACCATGCCGGGGCAGCCCACCGATCCGTTATTCCTGACCGGCATCTTCTCCTGCCTCGATCGCCTTCTGCGCCGGCCGCTCGCAGCCATCCTCGACGACATGCCGCTCTCCGAGGAGGTTCGCAGCGCCCTGTTGCGACGTGAGGGGCCGTTTGCCCCGCTGCTCGCCATCGCCGAAGCGAGCGACGCATTCGATCTCGAGGGTATCGAGCGGACGGCACTGGCGGTCGGACTCGCGCCGGAATCGGTCAACCGCGCCCTACTCTCCGCCACTGCCTGGGCCACTGAAGTCACCGAACACTGGGAGTGATGCCCGAGCCCGGCTAAGCGGGCTCAGGAAGGGCTCAGCCCAGCCAGTCGAGCAAGTCCTCGATCAGGTCGTCTACTGCCGCGAGCGACAGGCCGAAAACGGCACAAGCCGCCGGCGACGCCTTGGCCCATTCCTGCTCACCGTTGCCGTTGGCGTGCAGACGGATGATGTGTTCGGCCAGCACGCTGACCGAAATCAATGCCGATGCCGTCGCCGAAACGATGGCGGTATTTCCCAGGACGCTGTAATCGTGGTGATGCAGCATGGCTTCGGTCACATCCGCCGGCAGGCGCCAGCGCTTCGCCAGGAAATAGCCGACCACGGCATGGTTGGTGCCAAGATGCTTTTCCTCGACCGCCGTGAACATCATTTCCTCGGCCGCGTTGGCCTCGGCCAGGACTTCGCGGGTCTGCGGAAAGCGCTTCATGAGCAGGGGAATGCCGCAATCGCGGAACAGGCCAAAGGTATAGGCGATATCCGGGCGAACGCAACGCAGGCGTTTGGCGATCTCGGCCGAGAGCCTCGCCGTCTGGGCCGAGGACTCCCAGAAGCGGTCCATGCCAACCTCCGGCTTGCCGGCCAGGGCGACCTTGAGCAGTTGGGCGACGACCAGATTGAAAACCTGCTGCGTACCAAGGACGTTAAGTGCCTGAATGATCGACGACAGATTGTGCCCGGTCGAGAAGGCGGGTGAATTGGCGATCAGCATGACCCGGCCGGAGAGGGCGACATCCTTGCTGATCAGACGGGCGATTTCCCGCTGATCCGGACATTCCTTGTTGAGCTCTTTGTCGAGATCGACAAGGATGGCTGGACAGGGCGGGAAATCCACCCCCTGCAGCATTTTCTCCATGGGCTTTTCGTCAATCACAGCAGTCATCAGGAAATCTCCGTGGCGGGCCCTGAAGATTAAACCGTAACCCTGCCGCTGGGAATATCACGACGATGACAATTGCTGCATCTGCTCTGGAAAAGCAGACGCAAGCTCACAACTGATAGGCTTCGCCCCCGCCCTGCATCGCCATGTCGACAACGCGTCGGCTGAGATGCGGTGCGAACAAGGCAATCAGGTCGTAATCGTGGCGGCGCAGATAGGTACCGCGCCGCAAGGCCAGGCGTGTCGTGTTCGACTCGAACAGGTGAGCCGCATCGAGTGCGACCAGACCGCTGTCGCGCTGCGGATCGAAAGCGAGGGCCGAAATGATGCCCAGCCCGAGGCCGAGGCTGACATAAGTCTTGATCACGTCGGCATCGAGCGCGGTCAGGGCGATATTCGGTTCGCGGTCGATACGCTCGAAGGCACGGTTGATCCGCGAACGGCCGGTGAAGGCCGTGTCATAAGTGATCAGCGGCCACTTGACCAGTTCGTTGAGCGACAACGGCAGCGACTTGAGGATGGGATGTCCCTCCGGCGCGATGACACAATGACTCCACTGGCGGACCGGCAGGGTGACGAGCTGCGGATACTGGTCGAGCGCCTCGGTGGCGATGCCGATGTCGGCCTCGCCGGCCACCACCCATTCGGCGATCTGGGTCGGGCTGCCCTGGTGCATCTCGAGCTTGACCTCCGGATGCTGCGTCACGAAATCGCGGACGACGACAGGCAAGGCATAGCGCGCCTGGGTATGAGTCGCCGCCAGGACGAGACGACCGGCACCACCGGTCGAAAACTCCGCACTCGCCCGCTTGAGGTT
>JAEUOD010000065.1 GCA_016791065.1 Dechloromonas sp.
CGAGCACGCAGGTCGGCCAGAACGGAGTCGATGCCGTTCTTGTCGATGACGCGCAGGCCGGCGTTGGAAACGCGCAGACGGACGAAGCGGTTTTCGCTTTCGACCCAGAAGCGGCGGTACTGCAGGTTCGGCAGGAAGCGGCGCTTCGTTTTGTTGTTGGCGTGGGAAACTTTGTTCCCAACCATCGGGGCTTTGCCCGTGACTTGGCAGACTCGCGCCATGATTGGTACTCCAGAATTCGATAGAAGAGAGCCCATTAGTATAATCAAAACTCCACAATACATTCAAGGAGTTTTTTTAAAGCAGGCCTCTTTCGGCGAAAGACAGGGGAGGCGCATTCCCCGCGACGATGAAGTGGTCGAGGACCTTGACGTCGACCATGGCCAATGCTTCCTTGAGGCTGCGGGTCAGCATTTCGTCTGCCCGCGATGGCTCTGCAACGCCTGAGGGGTGATTATGCGCCAGGATGACCGCGGCGGCATTGGTGGCAAGCGCGGTTTTGACCACTTCGCGTGGATAGACCGAGGTCTGGGTCAAGGTGCCGGAAAATAGTTCGTCGGCCTTGAGCAGTCGATTCTGCGCGTCCAGCCACAAGGCCATGAATACTTCGTGCGCCTTGCTGGCCAGTTTCAGCCGTAGCCAGTCGCGGACAACACCCGGCGACGAAAACGTGTCGCGCGTTGCCATTTCCTGACCCAGCGCTCGGCGGGCCAGCTCGAAACTGGCTTTCAATTGAGCTGCTTTCGCCATACCGATGCCGGAAACGCTGGCCAATTCTTCCAGCGTGGCATTGACCAGGGTGCCGAGCCGTCCATCGAAGCGCAGCAGCAGGTCGCGCGCCAGATCGACCGCACTTTTGCCGCGCACGCCGACCCGCAGGTAGATGGCCAGCAGTTCGGCGTCGGAAAGCGCAGCGGGACCGTGTGCCAGCAGCCGTTCGCGCGGTCGTTCGCCCAGGGGCCAGTCGCTGATCGCCATGCCATTTCCAGTAGAATGGGGAAACCAATATTCTAGTGGCAATGACAATGGAATTGAAAGGAAGGCGTATCGTTCTCGGTGTTACCGGGGGCATCGCTGCTTACAAGGCGGCCGAACTGGTTCGCTTGCTTGGCAAGCATGGGGCGGACGTTCAGGTTGCGATGACCGAGGGCGCTGCGCATTTCGTGACGGCGACGACTTTCCAGGCGCTCTCCGGCAAGGCGGTCTATACCGATCAGTGGGATGCACGCATGCCGAATGCCATGGCGCATATCGATCTCTCGCGCCAGGCCGACCTGATTCTAGTGGCGCCGGCTTCGGCTGATTTCATGGCGCGCATCACCCACGGCATGGCTGACGATCTGCTGGCAACCATGGTTCTGGCGCGCGATTGTCCATTGCTGCTGGCCCCGGCGATGAATCGGCAGATGTGGGAAAACCCGGCGACCCGGCGCAATGTTGCCCAACTGCAGGCTGACGGCGTGCAGATTCTCGGTCCGGCCTGCGGCGAACAGGCTTGCGGCGAGGTCGGTGCCGGTCGCATGCTCGAACCGGAAGAAATACTTGAGGAAGTCGTCGCCTTCTTTACGCCCAAGGTGCTTGCCGGGCAGCGCGTGCTGATGACGGCAGGGCCGACCTTCGAGGCAATCGATCCGGTGCGGGGCATCACTAACCTGTCTTCGGGGCGCATGGGTTATGCCGTGGCGCGTGCGGCGCGGCATGCCGGCGCAAAGGTGACGCTGGTCTCGGGGCCGGTCGCCTTGGCCGTGCCGGCCGGTGTCGAGCGCATCAAGGTGAAAAGCGCCCTCGACATGCACGCGGCAGTAATGGCGCATGTCGATGCTTCGGATATCTTCATTGGCGTGGCTGCGGTGGCCGATTATCGTGTCGCCAACGCTGCCGAGCACAAGCTGAAAAAAGACACGGGCGGTATTCCGCCCATTGAGCTGATCGAGAACCCGGATATCCTGGCGGAAGTCGCAGCCTTGCCGGACGGGCCGTTCTGCGTCGGTTTCGCGGCGGAAAGCCGCAATCTCGAAGCCTACGCCCAGGCCAAGCGACGCAAGAAAAACATTCCGCTGATCGCCGGTAACTTGATCCAGGAAGGCTTTGGCGGCGAAGACAACCGACTGGTGCTGTTCGACGATACCGGCTTGCATCCGCTGGCGCCAGCAGCCAAGTCCGTCCTGGCGCGCCAACTCATCGAACACATTGCAACCCTGACAGGAAAGAACTGATGCACCGTATTGACGTCAAGATCATCGACTCGCGTTTGCGCGACAGTCTGCCGCACTATGCCACCCCAGGTTCGGCCGGCCTCGACCTGCGCGCCTGTCTCGCGGCGCCGCTGCAGCTGCTGCCCGGACAGACGACGCTGGTGCCGACCGGCATGGCCATTCACCTGGCCGACCCCGGCCTGGCCGCGATGATCCTGCCGCGCTCCGGTTTGGGGCACAAGCACGGCATCGTGCTCGGCAATCTGGTCGGTCTTATTGATTCGGACTACCAGGGGGAACTCATGGTTTCGGTCTGGAACCGCGGTAATGATAGCTTCACGCTCAATCCGCTGGACCGGATCGCCCAATTGGTCATTGTGCCGGTCCTGCAGGTGGGCTTCAACGTGGTCGAGGAATTCGACGTCAGCGACCGCGGAGAGGGCGGTTTCGGTAGTACCGGCAAAGCCTGATTAATGATTGGGGCGAGTTGTTCTGGCGTAGGTTAGAACAACTCGATATCGCCGTCGCTTGCGGTGCCGGCAGGGGCGGTAACGCCATGCGTCCTGGCTGCATCCGCCTTGACGTGGGAATTGACGAGCAGTTCGACCAGGCGTTGGCTACGCGTGCGGAACCGCTGCAGGCCATCGGCCTCTCCCTGGTCGTGGTGCAACTCCACGAAGGCGTGCATGTACTCGCCTACATCCATCGTACGTTTGCTGATGCGGCCGATCATCTGGGTCACGATGTCTTCGAACTGCATGGCCATGACCCCTTCCTGGGTCAGTTCATGCATTTGCTCGGTCACCGAGGTGATGTGATCGGAGTGCTCCCTGGCTTTGCCGGTCAGGTCGAGCAACTCGGCGCCCAGTCCCTGTAGCGTAGCCTGGGATTTCTCGACGATGCTCATGTCGATGTGGCTGGCTTCGGCGATGCGCACGCCAACTTCCTGCAGTGAGCTCAGGATATCCGCCAAGGCGCAACGGATGTCGGTGTTGAATTCCCCGGTGCGTGCCGCGAGGTTGCGCACCTCGTCGGCGACGACAGCGAAGCCACGGCCAGCCTCACCGGCTCGCGCGGCCTCGATGGCGGCGTTCAGGGCGAGGAGGTCGGTTTGCTTGGTGATGCCAGCCACGTCGTTGAGCGTGGTCGTGATGCGACCGACCTGCCCCTGCATTTGCTCGAAACTCTCGGCGACCCCCTGGCTGGTGGTTCGGAGCTGGTCCATCTTGTTGACGAACTCTCCGATCAGCGCATTCGTCTCGTCGAAGAAGCGCTGCAAGCCAGCCTGTTCCTGGCTGTGACTGTCCTCGGATCCGGTCATCTGCAGCATTTCGTCGATCAGCGAACGCAGAACCTGGCGTTGATTCGAGGATTGCGATTCCAGTCCGGTCAGGCTGCCCGACAGCTTGTCCACCGAATTGCGGATGATTTCCTGTGCTTCGACCATGTCCCGTTCCAGTGCCGAGAACTGGAGTTCGGCATGGCCCATGGCTTCGCTCGAAAGCACCTGATACTCCGCCATGACATCCTTCAATTCGCTGATGTAGGCGGATTGGCGGGAGCGCCAGCGGCGGCGCTCGGAAAAGGAGAGTGCGACGGCTATGCCGAGCAGCGCACCCAGAGCCAGAAAGAGATGCCCGGAAACCGGGCCGGCGAACTGTGACCAAATCCAGAGCAGAAGGCATGTCGCGGTGGCAAGCCAGAGCAGCAGGTCGTCGATTCTCTTCATGGGGTTTTCCGGGTCAGTTCAGCCCACCATTGTACGACTGGGCAAGCCCGGCCGCTGGACAGATTTTTGCGCCAGAACTTAGCCCAAGGCCTTCAAATGCTGGATGATTTCGCCGGCCATGGGTTGGGCATCGCCGTAGAGCATGCGGCAGTTGTCGGTGTAGAACAGGGCGTTCTCGACGCCGGAATAACCTGTACCCTTGCCGCGTTTAATCACGATGACATTTTGAGCCTGGTCGGCATTGAGGATGGGCATGCCGTAGATCGGGCTGGCCTTGTCGGTGCGGGCACTCGGATTGACCACGTCGTTGGCGCCAATGATCAGCGCGACATCGGTCTGGGCGAATTCGCCATTGATCTCTTCGAGGTCCATGATCTTGTCGTAGGGCACGCCGGCCTCGGCGAGCAGCACGTTCATGTGGCCCGGCATGCGCCCGGCCACAGGGTGGATGGCGAACTTCACCTCGACCCCTGCTTCCTCGAGGATCGAAGTCATTTCCCACACCTTGTGCTGGGCGTGCGCCACGGCCATGCCGTAGCCCGGCACGATGATGACCTTGGATGCGTAGCGCATCATCGCGGCGGCATCGATGGCGCCGACTTCCTTCATGCTGCCGGTGATTGCTTCGCCCGGACCGCTCGCCACCATGGGCGTGAACAGGATATTGGAGATCGGGCGGTTCATGGCCTTGGCCATCAGTTGGGTGAGCAAGGTACCTGCCGCGCCGACGACGATACCGGCGATGATCAGTGCCGGATTGCCCAGCACGTAACCTTCGAAACCGACGGCCAGCCCCGTGAAGGCATTGAACAGCGAAATCACCACCGGCATGTCGGCACCGCCGATGGGCAGGGTGACGATCAGGCCAAGCACCAGCGCCACGGCGAAGAAGCCGAAGACAAGTTCAGGCCGGGCTGGTGCCGCGATGACCATGGCGCCACCGAGTCCGATGGCGATCAGGGCGAGCACGACATTCACCGCGTTCTGGGCCGGCAGGCGATGCGCCTTCTTGAGCACGCCCTGCAGCTTGGCCCAGGCGACGCAGGAGCCGGTGAAGGACACGGCACCGATCAGCGCGCCGATCACCGCCAGAACGGTGGTGGCCAGGCTATGGGTATCACCCTTGGCGAACTCGATGGCGGCAATCGCGGCGGCAGCACCGCCGCCCATGCCGTTGTAGATGGCGACCATCTGCGGCATGTCTGTCATCTTGACTTTCTTGCCCGAGATCCAGGCCGCCGAGCCGCCGAGAGCCAGCGCCAGGGCCATGAGGGCCAGGTTCTGTAGGCCGGGGATCAGGAAGGTGGCGGCGATGGCGACGAGCATGCCGTAGCCGGCGATGATGATGCCTTTGCGGGCCGAGGCGGGCGAACTCATGCCTTTCAGGCCGAAGATGAAGAGGGCAGCCCCGAGGAACCAGGCGCCCTGTACGTAGATTGGCAGGGTCATGCTCAGGATTCCTTCTTCTTGAACATGGCGAGCATGCGTTCGGTAACGACGTAGCCGCCGGCCGCATTGGCCGCGCCAAGGGCGACGGCGAAGAAGCCGATGGCTTGCTGGACGGGCGTGTCGGCCGTGCCGAGCATGAGCATGGCACCGACAACGACGACGCCATGGATGAAGTTGGAACCGGACATCAGTGGCGTGTGCAGGATGACCGGCACCTTGGCGATGATCTCGTAGCCGGTGAAGGCGGCGAGCATGAAGATGTAGAGCGCGAGCAGGCCGTCCATTACGACTCTCCCAATACTTGTTTGACCACGCTGTGAACGGTGGTGCCGTCCTTGCAGAGTAGTGTGCCGGCGACGACGTCGTCGCTCCAGTCGAAATGGAGTTCGCCGTCCTTGATCCAGGGTGACAGGAAGTTGAACTGGTTCTTGGCGTATAGCTCGGAAGCGTGGGTCGGCATGCGCGAGGGCAGGTTCAACGGGCCGTGGATGTTCACGTCGTTGGCGATGACGTGTTCGCCGGGTTGGGTCAGTTCGCAATTGCCGCCGGACTCCGCGGCCATGTCGACAATGATCGCGCCGTATTTCATGCGGCCGACCATGTCGCGGGTGATGATGATCGGGGCCTTCTTGCCGGGGATGGCGGCAGTGGTGATGACGACGTCGGAGAGGGCGACGGCCTTGGCCAGCTTTTCGGCCTGGGCGGCTTTTTCTTCGGCGGTCAGTTCGCGAGCGTAACCACCGCTACCGTCGGCCGAGACGCCGGTGTCGACGAACTTGGCGCCGAGCGATTCGATCTGCTCGCGGGCAGCGGCACGGACATCGTAGGCTTCGACCATGGCGCCGAGGCGCTTGCAGGTGGCGATGGCTTGCAGGCCGGCAACCCCGGCGCCGATGACGAGCACGCGGGCCGGGCGGATGGTGCCGGCGGCCGTGGTCAGCATCGGGAAGAACTTGGTGCAGCGGGCGGCGGCGATCAGGCCGCACTGGTAGCCGGCGCAGGCCCCCTGGCTGGACAGGGCGTCCATGCTTTGGGCGCGTGAGATGCGGGGCAGCAGTTCGAGGGCGAAAGCGGTGATTTTCTTCGAGTTGAGGGCAGCCAAGCGTTCCTTGCTCTCGAAGGGCTTGAGCAGGCCGATCAGTACCGATCCCTCCGGCAGGGCGGCGATTTCCTCTGCCGAGGGCGGGGTGACGCGCAGGATCAGGTCAGCACCGGCGTAGGCTTCAGTCAGGCCGGGGGCGAATTCGATGCCCGAATAGTCGGAGTCGAGGAAATGGCTGCTGGTGCCGGCGCTTTGCTCCATGCGGAGGCGGGCGCCGAGTGCGGCAAATTTCTTGGCTGTCTCTGGTGACAGCGCGGTCCGGTTTTCACCGTCCGCACTTTCGCGAGCAACCGCCAGGGTCAGCGGCATGTGTTTCTCCTTGAATGGCAATGAGTTGATGAGCCATCAACCTTGTCGGTAAAGGGTCATCGTTTTATTAATGTTTCGGTGGCAAAGATAAGTGAGTTGTTATGACGGGAGTAGTCAGAGTTTCTGACTGTCTGATCAGCAATCCTTTATCTGTTTATCGATTCCGGCAGGGTTGCCGCTGGCAGGTTAAGGAAGCGCAGTTCCTGCGGGTAGGGAAAGAAGTCTTCAACGTGGCCGCTGCGAATTTTTTCCTGGGCTTCGGTCCAGAACTTGGGCGTCAGCAAGTCCTTGTGATGTTTCAGGAAAATCTTGCGGATTTGCGGTGAGCCAAGCAGGAAGGTGGCGAATTCCTCGGGGAAGACGTCATTTTTGGCAACCGCGTACCAGACTTCGCCCGACATTTCGGTCTCGAAATCCGGCGCCGGCGGAATCCGGCGGAAGTTGCAGTCGGTCATGTATTCGATCTCGTCGTAGTCGTAAAAGACGACGCGGCCGAAACGGGTGATGCCGAAGTTCTTCCACAGCATGTCGCCCGGGCAGATGTTGGCCTGGGCCAGCTCGCGGATGGCGCTGCCGTATTCCCGGATGGCGTGTTCCAGGCCTTCGATGTTGTTGCTGCGCTCCATGCGGTCGAGGTGGATATTGAGCGGCTCCATCCGACGTTCGATGTAGAGATGCTTGATGATCAGTTGCTCGCCGTCGATCTCGTAGCAGTCGGGGGCCAGCCGGCGCAATTCGTCGAGCACCTCGTCGTCGAATCGCTTGAGCGGGAAGAGCACGTTGGAGAATTCCAGGGTGTCGGCCATCCGCCCGACCCGGTCGACCTGTTTGACCATCATGAACTTCTTCTTGACGGTCGCGCGGTCCATGTTCTTCGAGGTGCCGAAGACGTCCTTGATCAGTTTGAAGACGTAGGGGTAGGAGGGTAGGGTGAACACCAGCATGACCAGGCCACGAATGCCCGGCGCCATGATGAACTGGTCTTCCGAATGGTGCAGGTGATAGATCAGGTCGCGGAAGAACATGGTTTTCCCCTGCTTGCCCAGGCCGAGCATGATGTAGAGCTCGGAGCGCGGCTTGTTGGGGAGGATGGAGCGCAGGAACTGCACATAGCCTGAGGGCACCTCCATGTCGACCATGAAGTAGGCGCGCGACAGCGAGAAGAGCAGACCGATCCGCCAGGCGTCGAGCAGGATGGTATCAAGGTAGAGGTGGCCGTTATCGTCGTGCAGCACCGGGATGGCAAAGGGGTATTCGGCGGCGCCGTTGATCGCCTTGCCGATGATGTAGGCCGCCTTGTTACGGTAGAAGGCCGAGGCCAGCACCTGAATCTGGAAATTGACTTCGCGCCGGGGCATTTCCTTCAGGTAGCCGTGGACTGCCGTGTAAACGTATCCAACATCGCGCTCGAAATCGGCAAAGGGCCTTCGCCAGTCGAAGTCCTTGACGATCTTGCCGATTGCGCCGCGCAATCCGTCGTCCTTGGCGTAATAGCTGCGATAGGTCGGGGTGGTGTCGGCCTCGATGTTTTCGGTGGAAATCGTTGGGCGGACGAAGATGAAGTCGTTGTGGAAGTAGTTGCGGTGAAGAATCTTGGTCGTCACCGAATTGAAGAAGGTCTCGGCCAGTTCCGGCTGTTTATGGTTGAGCAGCAGGCCGATGTAGAGCAGCTTGACCTGTTGCCAGGTGCTGTCGTCGAGCTGTTGGGCGTCGAAATCGTCGCGCAGGCGCTCGACGCATTCATCCACGCGGTGGTCGTAGAAGCGGATGCGCTCGCTGACGGCGCGATGTACACCCAGCCAGTCGGCGCCTTCGAAGCGGGTCTTGGCTTCGCGGCTCGTCTCGCGGAACAGCCTGTAATGCTTGTTGAAGCCCTGGATCAGGGCCAGCGCAATCTGGTGGGCATTGGTGCCGTAGAGGCCGACGGATATCTTCACGGTCTGCTGGTTCCTGATGATCGGCAGATATTAGCACTGCCGACCGGGCCGCAAATATTGGGCATGCAGCAGCCCTGCGACAACGAAAATTCGGCGTGAAATCACGTTTCGTTGACTGAGATGCGGTGTAAGCCGATACTTCCAATGTTTTGCTTTTGCAAACCACGATACAAACGGACCCGCTGCCTTTTCGGGTCCAATAATCCAATCCAACGCAAGGGGATATTCATGGCTGGTGGAAAGTCAAAAATCATCTATACGCTGACCGACGAGGCGCCGCTGCTGGCGACTTGCGCGTTTTTGCCGATTGTCCGCGCTTTTACGGAGCCGGCCGGCATTGAAATCGAAAAGGCCGACATTTCCGTGTCCGCTCGCGTCATCGCCGAATTCCCGGAGTTCCTGTCCGAGGAGCAGCGCCTCCCGAACACCCTGGCCGAGCTCGGCAAGAAGTGCCTGCTGCCGGAAACCAACATCATCAAGCTGCCGAATATCTCGGCTTCCGTCGCGCAGTTGAAGGCCTGTATCAAGGAACTGCAGGAAAAAGGCTACAAGATTCCCGACTACCCGGAAAATCCGACCACCGACGAAGAGAAGGCCCTCAAGGTCCGCTTCGGCAAGTGTCTCGGTTCCGCCGTCAATCCGGTCCTTCGCGAAGGCAACTCCGACCGCCGCGCCCCGGGCGCCGTCAAGAACTACGCCAAGAAGCACCCGCACTCCATGGGCGAGTGGAAGCAGTGGTCGCAGACCCATGTTTCGCACATGGAACACGGCGATTTCTACCACGGCGAAAAGTCGATGACCCTCGACAAGCCGCGCGAAGTGCGCATGGAACTGATCGCCAAGGGCGGCAAGACCACCGTGCTGAAGCCGAAGCTCTCCCTGCTCGAAGGCGAGATCATCGACTCGATGTTCATGAGCAAGAAGGCGCTCTGCGACTTCTACGAAGCTCAGCTCGAAGACTGCCGCCAGTCAGGCATCCTGTTCTCGCTGCACGTCAAGGCGACGATGATGAAGGTTTCGCACCCCATCGTTTTCGGCCACTGCGTCAAGATCTACTACAAGGAAGCCTTCGAGAAGCACGGCAAGACCTTCAAGGAACTCGGCATCAACGTGAACAACGGCATGGTTGATCTCTACGAGAAGATCAAGGCCCTGCCGGAATCCAAGCGCGACGAGATCATCCGCGACCTGCACGCCTGCCAGGAACACCGTCCGCGTCTGGCGATGGTCGATTCGGCCAAGGGCATCACCAACTTCCATTCGCCGAATGACATCATCGTCGATGCCTCCATGCCGGCCATGATGCGTCAGGGCGGCAAGATGTGGGGCGCCGACGGCAAGCAGTACGACTCCAAGTGCGTCATGCCGGAATCGACCTTTGCCCGCATCTACCAGGAAATGATTAACTTCATGAAATGGCATGGCAATTTCGACCCGCGCACCATGGGCACCGTGCCCAACGTCGGCCTCATGGCTCAGCAGGCCGAAGAATACGGCTCGCACGACAAGACCTTTGAAATCGCCGAAGACGGCATCGCCAACGTCGTTGATATCAACACCGGCGAAGTGCTGCTCACGCAGAACGTCGAAGCCGGCGACATCTGGCGTTGCTGCCAGGTCAAGGATGCGCCGATCCGCGACTGGGTCAAGCTCGCCGTCACCCGCGCCCGCAACTCCGGCATGCCTGCTGTCTTCTGGCTCGACCCGTATCGTCCGCACGAAGCCGAGCTGATCAAGAAGGTCGAGACGTACCTCAAGGATCACGACACCAGCGGCCTGGAAATCCACATCATGAGCCAGGTGCGCGCCATGCGCTTCACGCTGGAGCGCGTCGCCCGCGGCCTCGACACCATCTCGGTGACCGGCAACATCCTGCGCGACTACCTGACCGACCTGTTCCCGATCATGGAACTCGGCACTTCGGCCAAGATGCTGTCCATCGTTCCGCTGATGAACGGCGGCGGCATGTACGAAAC
>JAEUOD010000069.1 GCA_016791065.1 Dechloromonas sp.
GTCGCCGCGTAATCTGGTAAAATAGTCGCCAATTCAAAGGGAAAGACCTCG
Organism: Dechloromonas sp.; assembly: GCA_016791065.1. Taxonomy (GTDB): domain Bacteria; phylum Pseudomonadota; class Gammaproteobacteria; order Burkholderiales; family Rhodocyclaceae; genus Azonexus. Next base: position 52 of record JAEUOD010000069.1, read on the forward strand.
GTCTTTCCCGTTTTCTTTTTGTTGGATGCGACGATGACAGCACAGATTATCGACGGCAAGGCCCTGGCCGAAGAACTTCGCCAGAGCTTCAAGTCCCGCGTGGAAACATTGACCGCCAAGGGCCAAAAGCCCGGGCTGGTGGTCATTCTGGTCGGCGAAGACCCGGCCTCTCAGGTTTACGTGAAGAACAAGGTCAATGGCTGCCTGGCCATCGGCATGCATTCCGAAAAGATCGTCTACGACCGCGATGTCGACCAGCAGGTCGTCCTCGACAAGATTGCCGAACTGAATGCCGATCCGGCCATCCACGGCATTCTGGTGCAGTTGCCCCTGCCGAAACATTTCGACGAAGAGAAGGTGCTCGAAGCCATTTCGGCCGAGAAGGACGTCGACGGCTTCCACGCCGAAAACGTCGGCGCCCTGTCGCAAGGCGCGCCGCGCTTCATCCCGTGCACCCCGTACGGCGTGATGAAAATGTTCGAGAAGGGCAATGTCGATCTGACCGGCCAGGAAGCCGTAGTTATCGGCCGCTCCAACATCGTCGGCAAGCCGATGGCGATGTTGCTGATCAATGCCGGCGCCACCGTTACCGTCTGCCATTCGAAGACCAAAGACCTGAACTTCCACACCAAGCGCGCCGACATCGTCGTCGCTGCCGTCGGCAAGCCGAAGTTCGTCAAGGGCGACATGATCAAGCCGGGCGCCGTGGTCATCGACGTCGGCATCAACCGCCTGCCGGACGGCAAGCTCTGCGGTGACGTCGATTACGCCGACTGTCTCGAAGTTGCTGGCCAGATCACCCCGGTGCCGGGCGGCGTTGGCCCGATGACCATCACCATGCTGCTGGCCAATACCATCGAGGCCGCTGAACGAAAGGCAGGACTCCGATGAGCCACCATCAACCCCTCGTCGGCGTCGTCATGGGCTCCGACTCCGACTGGCCGACCATGCAGGCCGCCGCCGTCATCCTCAAGGAATTCGGCGTGCCTTTCGAGGCCCGCGTCGTTTCCGCCCACCGTACCCCCGACCTGCTCTTCGACTACGCCGCCATGGCCGGCGAGCGCGGCCTCAAGGCGATCATCGCCGGTGCCGGCGGCGCCGCCCATCTGCCGGGCATGCTCGCCGCCAAGACCACGGTGCCGGTGCTCGGCGTGCCGGTGCAGTCGAAAGCCCTATCCGGCGTCGATTCGCTGCATTCCATTGTGCAGATGCCAAAGGGCATCCCGGTCGCCACCTTCGCCATCGGCGAGGCCGGCGCCGCCAATGCCGCACTCTTCGCCGTCGCCATGCTGGCCAATGAAAACCCGGAACTGAACGCCAAACTGCAAAGCTTCCGCCAGAACCAGACCGAGAAGGTGCTGGCCATGAAGCTGCCGGAAGTATGAGCACGATGATCCTGCCGCCCGCCACCCTGGGCATGCTCGGCGGCGGCCAGCTTGGCCGCTTCTTCGTCACGGCCGCCCATGAACTGGGTTACCAGGTCTGGGTGCTCGATCCGGACAAGAATTCGCCAGCCGGCCAGATTGCCGAACGCCATTTCTGCGTCGACTACAACGATTACGCGGCGCTCGACGAATTCGCCGCCGGTTGCGCCGCGATCACCACCGAATTCGAGAACGTTCCGGCCGACACGCTGGACTACCTCGCCAAGTTTGTCCCGGTGCGCCCCTCGGCAAGCGCGGTCGCCGTCTGCCAGAACCGCATCGCCGAGAAATCTTTCCTTCGCGACAACGGCCTGCCGCACGGTCCCTTCGCCGCGATCCGCAGCGAGGACGACATCCGCAACGCCGATACGTCGCTGTTCCCCGCCATCCTCAAGGTCGCCCGCTTCGGCTACGACGGCAAGGGACAGGCCACGGTCAACAACCGCGAGGAGGCGCTGATCGCCTTCGGCCGCTTCAAGGGCGAAGCCTGCGTGCTCGAACAGCGCCTGACGCTCGACTACGAAGTCTCGGTCGTCCTCGCCCGTGACGAGCATGGCCAGGTCCGCTGCTTCCCGACCGGCGAGAACCAGCACACCAACGGCATTCTCGACGTTTCCATCGTGCCAGCCCGCACCTCGGGCTGCGTCAAGAGCGACGCCGAGGAGGTCGCCGCCCGCATCGCGGAAAAGCTCGGCTACATCGGCACCATGGGCGTCGAATTCTTCGTCAGCCGTGGCCAGCTGATCGTCAATGAAATGGCGCCGCGCCCGCACAACAGCGGCCATTACACCATTGACGCCTGCGTCACCGACCAGTTCGAGCAACAAGTCCGCGCGCTGTGCGGCCTGCCGCTCGGCGAGCCGCGCGCCCACTCGGCAGCGGTCATGGTCAATCTGCTCGGCGACCTCTGGTACGACGGCGAGCACTATCGCGAACCGGACTGGACGAAGCTGCACGCTTTCCACAGCCTGAAGCTGCACCTTTACGGCAAGCATCACGCCCGTCCCGGCCGCAAGATGGGGCACTTCACGGTGATCGGCGAGGACCCGGCCAACGTCCAAGAAGCAGCCCTCGCCGCCCGCGCCGCCATCGGCATCAAGGACGCATGATCCCGGCCGAGGCGGATTACGCCCGCGCCGTCGAGCTGCTGCGTGCCGGCGAACTGGTCGCCCTGCCCACCGAAACGGTCTATGGGCTGGGCGCCGATGCCGCCAACCCGGCGGCCGTCGCCAAGATATTCGCCGCCAAGGGGCGCCCGGCCGACCACCCGCTGATCGTCCATATCGCCGGCCATGACGCCGTCGATCACTGGGCCGAGCAGGTGCCGGACGTCGCCTGGGAGCTCATGGAAACCTTCTGGCCTGGCCCGCTGACCCTGATTCTGAAAAAGCAGGCCTGGGTGCCCGATGCCGTGACCGGTGGGCAGGATACCGTCGGCCTGCGCGTTCCCGGCCATCCGGTCGCGCTCGAACTGTTGCGCCGATTCGCCGCCGTCGCCGGCGAGCATGCCGGCATCGCCGCCCCCTCGGCCAACCGCTTCGGCCGCATCAGCCCGACCACCGCCGCCCACGTCGCCGAGGAGCTCGGCGAGCGCGTGCCGCTGATCCTCGACGGCGGCGCCTGCAAGGTCGGCATCGAATCGACGATTGTCGACTGCTCGCGTGGCGAACCGGTCGTGCTGCGTCCCGGCCATATCTCGCCGGTGCATCTCGAAGCCGTCCTCGGCCGCCAGCCGGCCATCGCCACCAGCAAGGGGGCGCCGCGCGTCTCCGGCTCGCTGGAGGCGCATTACGCGCCGCAAACGCCGATGCGCCTGGTCGCCCGCGAACGCCTGCTCGATTTCCTCAATGCCCAGCGCCACAAGGGCGACGTCTGCGGCGTGATCAGCCCCAACCAGCCCCCCCAGGCGGGCATGCCGCACCACTGGCGCATGCTGCCGGCCGAGCCGGTCGGCTATGCCCATGACCTCTATGCCGCGCTACGCGATCTCGACCACGCCAGGCTTTCGCTGATCGCCGTCGAAGCCCTGCCCGAGGATCCTTCCTGGGCTGCTGTTAGCGATCGCCTGCGCCGCGCCGCAGCGGGTGCCGGTCAGGGCTGAAGCAGTTTCTCGACCTTGGCGGCACAGATGAAGTCATTCTCCGAAAGCCCGCCAATGGCGTGCGTCCAGTAGGTGACACCAACCTTGTTGTAGCCGACGAGCAGTTCCGGATGGTGATCTTCGCGATGCGATATCCAGGCCACCGCATTGACGAAGGCCACAGCCTCATAGTGATTGCGGAAAGCGAAGGTCTTTAGCAGCTTTTCGCCATCCAGCGCCCAACCCGGCAACGCCTCCAGCAGCGCTTTTGCGGCCGTCCCGGCCAATGGCGCAACGCCGCCCTCGCATGGCCGGCAATGCCGGCTGACCATATCGCAAGTTTCCATTGCTCACCCTTTCCATGGTTTTCCTAGGCGTCAGAGTCCGCCGCGAGGAACTGGTTCCTGGCCCCGCGATGTGCGTTGAGATGCCGGGTGGACTGCGCTAGAATGGCCGGCAGCAAGGGGGGGTAGCTCAGTTGGGAGAGCGCCGCGTTCGCAATGCGGAGGTCGTGAGTTCGATCCTCATCCTCTCCACCAGACAGCAGGGCTCGGAGCTTCTCCGGGCCCTTTTTTCCTTCCCGAACGCCATCGGAGGACAACATGCACTCGAATACCGCCCTGACACTTCAAGAAGCAGCAAAGCGCCTCGTCACCGGCCTGGTCTCGGAGCACGATGCCGAAGTCATGCTCGCCCATGCGATCGAGCATGGCGAGTTGCGTGCCAACGTCAAACGCTGGGCGACCGAACAATGGGAAGGCAAGCAGTTGCCGGGCAACATCAACCGCCTGGAAACCTACATCGAACCGGGTGATTTGGCGGCCTGGCAACAAGCCAGCACCTGACTTTGCTTCTGGCGCCTGGGTTTACACCCATCAGCACCGGAAACCCTCTTACTGCAATGCTTTTCAGCCCGAACCCCGGTATTCCACCGGGTTGCGGGCCTCCCGGGATATTCGTTTAGAATTCGGACAGCAAGGGTGCTGGCCGAGGTCGCCCGGCACTCTCCCCCACGGAGAGGACAACTTGAAGAACAATCAGCCCGTCACACAGAAGGAAATCCCTTTTCCCTTCGAAAACTACCTGGTTTCGCGAACCGACCTCAAAGGCATCATCACCTACGTCAATGATGCTTTCATCGCGATCAGCGGCTTCACCCGCGCCGAACTCGTCGGCCAGAACCACAACATTGTGCGCCACCCCGACATGCCGGCAGCTGCCTTTGCCGACATGTGGAAGACCCTCGAATCCGGCCTCCCCTGGCGCGGTATCGTCAAGAATCGCTGCAAGAGTGGCGACTACTACTGGGTCGATGCCTTCGTCTCGCCGCTGCGCAAGGATGGCCACATCGTCGGCTATGTTTCCGTACGTGCCAAGCCGGGCGAATCGCAAAAGGCTAGCGCGGCCGCGGCCTACCGGGCGGCAGGCCAGAACGGGGCCCTGCCCTCGACCGCACGCCCCGGCATCGGCCTCGGCACCCGCCTCTGGGCGGCCCTGGGCACCCTGGTCGTCGTTGTCGCTCTGATCGGCTTTGTCGGGCTGCGCGGCCTGACACAGGCCAACAGCGAGTTGAACGAAATGTACCGGGCCAACCTGCTGCCCTCGAACATGCTCAACCGGGCGACGCTGCTGCTCTCCGACAATCGCTCCCAGGTGATGCTCGGCCTGCAGCACGACCCGAGTCATGGCAACGCTCGCCTGCACGACCACGAACTGGGCCGTCACATCGACATCATCGCCAAAAATCGAGCCGAAATCGACGGCCTGTTCGGCGCCCTCCAGTCACAGCCCTTCAGTACCGAGCAAAAGGCCTTGCTGGCGAAATTCATGGAGACTCGCCAACACTTCGTCGAAGAAGGCATCCAGGTTGCCCGCCAGTTCCTGATCGACGGCAAATTCGGCGAGGCGAACATCGTCCTGCTGAACAAGATCAATCCGCTTTACGCCGCCATCCAGCGCGATGGCGATGCAGTGCTTGCCGCCTTCGCCAGCGAAGCCGAGAAGCGCCACCTTGAGGCCGAGGGCAACTATGTGTCCATCCGCAATCTCAGCATCGGCCTGCTCTTGCTCGCCCTGGCCGTCGCCATTGTCGGCGGCACGTTACTGGTTGCCGCGATTGTCCGGCCATTGAAGAAGGCCATCGAGCACTTCGAGCACATCGCCGAGGGCAACCTGACGACCGATATCGATGTCTCCGGACGGGATGAGGCCGGCATCCTGCTCTGCAAGCTCGGCGTGATGCAGGGCACGCTCAAGGCTATCCTCGATGAGGTCAAGTGTGCCTCGGAAACCATCGACACGCGCAGCAAGCTGCTCGAAACCCAAATGGAGCAGGTCACCATCCAGTCCGACCGGCAATTCTCCAGCGTCGAGGGCGTTGCGGCAGCGACCGAGGAGTTCAGCCAGTCGGTCCAGGAAGTCGCAGCCAGCGCCAAGGACACGGCCATCGCCGCGCACGAATCACAGGAGCGCGTCGCCGAGAGCAATGCCAACATCGGCCAGAGCATGGCCGCCACCAACCGTGTCGTCGACGCCGTCCAGGCCTCGAACCAGACGATTGACCAGCTCAACCAGTCGATCGCCAAGATCGGCGACATCACGCGCGTCATCGCCGACATCGCCAGCCAGACCAACTTGCTGGCACTCAATGCCGCGATCGAAGCCGCGCGCGCCGGCGACCAGGGGCGCGGCTTTGCCGTGGTTGCCGACGAGGTGCGCAAACTGGCGGAGCGGACGACGACCTCGACTGCCGACATCAATGCCACGGTCAGCGAAATCCAGAACGTCACCGCCGAGGCGGTGGCGAGTATGGCGCGTGCGGCGCTGGAGGTGGAAACCGGCATTGGCAAGCTGCGTGAAAGCGTCGCCGGCCTGGAGGGCATCACCCATTCAGCGAGCCAGGTCTCGGAAATGGCGGGGCAGATTTCCGACGCCTCGCGCCAGCAGGGCGTCGCCAGCGAGGAAGTGGCGGTCAGCATGCAGCACATTACCGACCTCATCGAGCAGAACACGGCATCGGCCAAGGAGGCCAAGCGCGCAGCGGACGAAATGATTGCCACCGCGCAGCAACTCGACCTGCTGATTGCCGGCTTCAACCTTTACGGAAAGTAAGCCGGGGCACGTAAAATGGGGGCTTCGCGCCCCCATTGCCCTGTCATGACCCGCCCTCTGTTCTCTTCCGTCCGTTTCGGCATATTGCTGGGCGGTATCGCCCTCTCGCTTGGCGCCCTCGCCGACGGCCTGCCGCCGAACGTCCTCAAGGCCTTGAAGACGGCGCAGATTCCCGCCGCCAACGTCGCCGTCGTCGTCCAGCCGGTCGATGCGAGTGCCCCCCTGGTGGCGCACAACGCCGCCGTATCGATGAATCCGGCCTCGGTCATGAAGCTGGTTACCACCTACGCTGCGCTCGACCTGCTCGGCCCGGCCTACACCTGGAAAACCACGGCCTGGATCGATTCGGTACCGGGTGCCGACGGCAACCTCGCCGGCAACCTCTACCTCAGGGGCAGCGGCGACCCGCGCTTCGCCATCGAGCACCTGTGGAGCCTGCTGCGCCAGTTGCGGGTGCGCGGCATCCAGCACATCGCCGGCGACATCGTGCTCGACCGCACGGTATTCAACGTGCCGGCGATCGACCCCGGCGCCTTCGACGACAAGCCGATGCGCCCCTACAACGTCGGCCCGGATGGTCTGCTGCTCAATTTCCGCGCCCTGCGCTTCACGCTGCTGCCGGACAACGGTAAGCCGCGCGTGCTCATGGAAACGCCGAGCGACAACCTGCGCGTCGACAACCAGTTGCGCAGCGGCGAAGGTGGCTGCGGCAGCAACTGGAAGGATTTCATCAACGCCCGCCTGATTCCGGAAAACAACGGCAATCGCCTCGAACTGACCGGCACCTACAGCCCACTGTGCGGCGAGAAGCCGCTCAATCTCGCTCCCTTGCCGGCCGATGCCCAGGCCGGCGGCCTGATTCGCAGCCTGTGGAAGGAACTCGGCGGCACGCTGGCCGGCCAGGTGCGCGGCGGCAGCGTCGCCGTCGGCAGCAAGTTGCTCGCCCAGCATGAGTCGGCGCCGCTCGCCGACGCGGTGCGCGACATCAACAAGTACAGCAACAATGTCATGGCGCGTCAGGTTTTCCTGACCCTGGGCAACGACTCGGCCCCCGCCACTGCCGAGCGCGCCCGCCAGCGAATCAACGACTGGCTAAACGCGCGCGGCCTGCGCTTCAACGAATTGGTGCTCGACAATGGCTCCGGCCTGTCGCGCAGCGAACGGATCAGCGCCGGCAGCCTCAACAGCCTGCTGCAGGATGCCTGGAAAAACCCCGTGATGCCGGAATTCATTGCCAGCATGCCGATTGTCGGCATCGACGGCACGATGAAGAAGCGCCTCAACGGCTCCGAGGCGACGGGCCGCGCCCACATCAAGACCGGTACGCTCGATGGCGTCAAGACGGCCGCCGGCTACGCCCTCGATGCCCAGGGGCGGCGCTACGCCATCGTCTTCCTGATCAATCACCCGCGCAGCCAGGCCGGCAGTGCCGCGATCGACGCCCTGATCGCCTGGGTCGCGCAGCGCCGGATCGGCGAAAAATCGGTCGTCCTGGAGAACGAATGAGCGGCCATGAGCGGGCCATCCGCCACAGCCTCTTCGAGGACGCCCAGGCCCTGCTCGTCGCACCGCTCTTCGTCGCCTTCGCCATCCTGCTCTTCCGGCAGGCCGGGCTGTTTACCGGCGGCACGGTCGGCATCGCCTTCCTGATCCACTATCTCGGCAACTGGCCGATCGGCCCGACGCTCTTCGTCATCAACCTGCCCTTCTACCTCCTGGCCGTCAAGGCACTGGGCTGGCGCTTCACGATCAAGACCTTCATCGCGGTCAGCCTGCTGGCGCTGTATGCCGAACTCTTGCCTTCACTGATCAGCCTGCAGACGCTCAACCGCAGTTTCGCCGCGGTGATGGCCGGCTTCCTGGCTGGCGTCGGGCTGCTCATGTTGATCCGCCACAAGGCCAGCCTGGGCGGCATCGGCATTCTCGTCATCCACCTGCAGAACACACGCGGCTGGCGTGCCGGCAAGTTGCAGATGGCGGCCGACTGCCTGATCTTGGCCGCCGCCGCGCTCTTCCGCGATCCAACCAGCGTCGCCTTGTCGATCCTCGGCGCTGTCGCGCTGAACCTTGTCATCGCGGTCAATCACAAGGCCGGCCGCTACATGGGGATCTAGGGCACCGGCCGGACGCCGGACAAGGCCAGCCAGCCACGCACGACACGGTAGCCGACCCACAAGCCGAGCAGCGCGATCAATATCCAGGCCAGCGGAATACCGATGATGGTGACGATCAACAAGCCGTAGACGACGAGCCATAGCAGGGTGAACCAGAAGGTGCGGATCTGCCAGCGGAAATGGCTTTCCAGCCATGTTCCCCGGACATCGCCGCTCTTGAGGTAATTGAGGAAGACGGCGATCAGCGACGGCAAGCCGAAGACGAAACCGCCAGCCACCGTCGCCGCCGAAGTGACACCGATGAAAACGGCCACGGCATGCAGGCCGTAGATGACATGGGTCAATTGGACCAGCGAAGGACGAACGCCCTGCAGGTCGGGAACAGGTGCGGGTTGATTCATGGCGTTTCCTCCGGGAGGAATTTCTGCATCAGCAGCGCATGGCCGGCTGCCGGATCGAGGACATAGGGCGCGAAACCAGCCTGTTCATAGGAAGCCATCGCCCGCGAGTTGTTGGACAATACTTCGAGCGTCAGCTTGCAGCAACCGAGTTGCCGGGCACGTTCCTCGGCCCAGTGCAGCAAGGCCTGACCGATCCCTCGGCCACGCAGGTCGGCCATAACCACGATGTCGTGAACATTGAGCAACGGTCGGGCGGCAAATGTGGAGAAGCCGGCGAAACAGTCGATCAGGCCGACCGCCCTGCCGTCGAGCCAGGCCAGGGCGCCGTGAAAGCCCGGCACCTCGCGCATGACTGCCACCAGATTGAGCTTGGCGTAATCGGACAGCCCTTCGCCGCCGCCCATCGGATCGTTGGCGTAGTGGTCCAGCAGGTCGAGCCAGAGGGCGGCCTGGCTAAGGTCCGACAGATCGAGCGGTCGAACCTCAAGGCTCACAGGCCGAGTTCCTGCCACATGTCATCAACACGTTTTTTCACGTCGGCATCCATGACGATCGGCCGCCCCCATTCGCGGTTCGTCTCGCCCGGCCATTTGTTGGTCGCATCGAGCCCCATCTTGGAACCGAGACCGGCCACCGGACTGGCGAAATCGAGGTAGTCGATCGGCGTGTTGTCGACCAGCGTCGTATCGCGCGTCGCGTCCATGCGCGTCGTCATCGCCCAGATCACTTCCTTCCAGTCGCGGATATCGATGTCGTCGTCGACGACGATGATGGTCTTGGTGTACATGAACTGGCGCAGGAAGGACCAGATGCCGAACATGATCCGCTTGGCGTGGCCGGGATACTGCTTCTTGATGCTGACGATGGCCATCCGGTACGAGCAGCCTTCCGGCGGCAGGTAGAAATCGACGATTTCCGGATACTGCTTCTGCAACAGTGGCACGAAGACTTCGTTGAGCGCGACACCGAGCACGGCCGGCTCGTCGGGCGGCTTGCCGGTGTAGGTGCTGTGGTAGATCGGATTCCGACGCATCGTGATGCGCTCGATGGTGAAGACCGGGAATTCGGCCTGCTCATTGTAATAGCCGGTGTGGTCGCCATAGGGGCCTTCAAGCGCCATTTCGCCCGGATGGATGACGCCTTCCAGCACGATCTCCGCCGAGGCCGGCACCTGCAAGGTCGAGCCGAGGCACTGCGTCAGCTCGGTCTTGCCGCCGCGCAACAGGCCGGCGAACTGGTATTCGGACAGCGAATCGGGCACCGGCGTCACGGCGCCCAAAATGGTCGCCGGATCGCAGCCAAGCACCACGGCGACCGGGAACGGCTGGCCGGGATTGGCCAGCTGGTGGTCGCGGAAATCCAGCGCGCCGCCGCGATGCGCGAGCCAGCGCATGATGACCTTGTTCGGCCCGAGCACCTGCTGGCGGTAGATGCCGAGATTCTGCCGGTTCTTGTGCGGCCCCTTGGTGACCACCAGCCCCCAGGTAATCAGCGGCGCGATGTCGCCCGGCCAGCAGTGCTGGATCGGCAGCTTCGCCAAATCGACGTCCTTGCCCTCCCAGACGATTTCCTGACAGGGCGCCGACGACACCGTTTTCGGCGCCATGTTCAGCACCTGCTTCAGGATCGGCAGCTTGTCCCAGGCGTCCTTCAGGCCTTTCGGCGGCTCCGGTTCCTTGAGATAGGCGAGCAGCTTGCCGACCTCGCGCAGCGCCGTCACCGACTCTTCGCCCATGCCCAAGGCCACGCGTTTTGGCGTGCCGAACAGGTTGGCCAGCACCGGGATGGTGTGGCCCTTGGGCTTCTCGAAAAGTATGGCCGGGCCTTCCGCACGCAGCACGCGGTCGCAGATTTCGGTCATTTCGAGGCGGGTGTCAACCTCGAAGCCGACACGCTTCAATTCGCCGGTCTTTTCCAGTTGCGACATGAAGTCGCGCAGGTCGTGGTATTTCATCGGGTGCGATACGAAAAATGACAGGCGACGCAGGCCGTCGTCAGGTTGGGCAGCAGCGCCAGCGCCTTGTCGCGGTCGCCGGTCATCGCCGCCGTCGCGAACTCGCTGGCCGCCTTGTGGCCATCGATGCCGATGCCGTGCATGGCCGGCGGCATGTGCGGGCCGGGCCGGGCATCCATCGGCTTGCTGCGGTGCCTGCCCATCGCCGACATGCCCAGCTTGGCCTCGGCCACCTCGCCGGCCTCCTTGATCTTGCCGGCGGCAATCAGCGACATCACCTCATTGAGGGCAACGAGATTGCCCTGCATTTCCTCGATCAAGGCTTCCTGCGCCGGGGCCGGCAATTTGACCAATTGCCGCGTGTCTTCGGCATCTGCTGCGGTCGACAGCAAAAAAAGGGCAAAAACCAAAGCCTTCATCCGAAGCTCCTTCCGGAAACCAGAAAATCGACGACGATGCCGGCGAAGATCGCCGCGCCGACATAGTTGTTGTGCAGAAAAGTCTTGAAGCAAGCCATGCGCTCGCGCCCGCGAATCCAGGTGTAGTGGACGCCCATGATGCCGGCGGCGATCGCCAGCCCCGCGTAGAAGGCCCAGCCCATATGCAGCGTGTAGCCGATCCAGCCGATGATCCCCAGCGTCGCCGCATAGCAGAGCATCACCGCCGCCACATCGAAACGGCCGAAGGTGATCGCCGAGGTCTTGATGCCGATCTTCAGGTCGTCGTCGCGGTCCACCATCGCGTACTCGGTGTCGTAGGCCACCGCCCAGAAGACGTTGGCGAGCAGCAGCCACCACGCCTCGGCCGGCACCTCGCCGAGTTGCGCCGCATAGGCCATCGGAATGCCGAAGCCGAAGGCGATACCGAGATAGGCTTGCGGAATGGCGAGAAAGCGCTTGGTGAAGGGATAGCTGGCTGCGAGAAACAGCGCCGGCACCGACAGCCAGATCACCAGCGGAATGCCGAGCAGCAACACCAGGCCGAAGGCACACAGCGACAGCGCGGCGAACAGCGCCAGCGCTTCCTTCGTCGTCACCTTGCCGGCCGTCAGCGGGCGCTCCTTGGTGCGCTCGACATGCTTGTCGAAATCGCGGTCGGCGTAATCGTTGATGACGCAGCCGGCCGAGCGCATCAGCACGGTACCCAGGATGAACACCCAGAGCACGATGCGGTCGGGCCGCCCGGCGGCGGAAAGCCACAAGGCCCACAGCGTCGGCCACAGCAGCAGCAAAATGCCGATCGGCTTGTCGAGCCGCATCAGCTTTTCGTAGAGATCGAGTTTTTCCTTGAGGGCGGGCCAGTTCATAGTGGCCCGATTTTACCTTGGCCGCCCCCTTCCGCACCGCCTGTCACCAGCGGCCCGGATCGGCTAATACGAACAGACGCAGTTCCGGCCGTTCCGTTTGGCGCGATAGAGTTTGTCGTCCGCCCGCTCGACCAGTGTCGTGAAGGAACTCTCGTCGCCAGGCACCATCGTGCAGACGCCGACGCTGATCGTAATCACCCCGACCGGCGATGCCGCATGGGGTATATTCAATGCGGCGACCGCTTCCCGACATTTTTCGGCAACCTGTTGCGCGGCATCGGCCGGCGTCTGCGGCAGGATGAGCGCGAACTCCTCGCCGCCGTACCGCGCAAACAAATCGCTCGAGCGCATGGGAGTCTGAACGATGGCCTGTGCCACGCGGATCAGACTTTCGTCGCCCTTCACGTGCCCGTAGAGATCGTTGTACCCCTTGAAATGATCGACATCGAGCATCAGCAGCGAAAGCGGCGCCCCGCTGCGTTTACCGCGCGCCCATTCGGCGGCCATCGTCTGGTCGAACAGGCGGCGGTTGGCAACGCCGGTCAAGCCATCCTGGTTCGACCAGGCCTCCAGCTTGCGATTGAGGTCGAAAACCTCCTGCTCCATCTGCTTGCGCGCCGAGATGTCGAACATGAATCCGACCAGGTCGGTCGTCACGCCGTTTTCGTCGCGGATCACATGCACCACGTCGCGAATCCAGACGTAGCTGCCATCGGCCTTCAACGCGCGGTAATCGGCCTCGTGATCGACGCCTTCTTCGGACTGGCTGATACAGAAATTGGTCGTACATTCGCGATCTTCGGGGTGGATCCGCTCGATCCAGTCCATCGCCCCGAGCCAGCTGTCACGCGGCCAGCCGAGCAGACTCTCGATTTGCGGGCCGATATAGTCGAACTGCTTGGTCTGCCAGTTGATCTTCCAGGGGATCGCCTTGGTCGACTCGAGCAGCGTTTTGTAAACACCCCAGTCATCGCTGCGTTCGAGGCGATCGATGCCATTGAAGCTTGGCGAGTCTTGCATGTTTTCCCCTGTCGGCCCAAGGGGCCATAATAATTTTTTGATTGTAAATCAAGCCATATCGGCCAACGCCCTCATCCAGGCCGGTGGCCAGCACCTTATCGGTCGCGACCCATAAAATTGCCTAACGATCGGCGCCGCGCAATTCGGCCACCCGCCGTTGCAGGAACTCGGGTCGCGCATCGGCAGCAGCAATCGGCGTCCCGGCGCGTAGCGTGATGCGCGAGAACAGCCCGCGCCGGAACGGCCGCTTCATCGCCTCGCCATCGACCCGAGAAAAATAGCTGCCCCACAGCCCGGACAGCGCCAGCGGCACGACCGGCACCGGGTTGGCGGCGAGGATGCGCGTGATGCCGGGGCGGAAGGTCTGCAGTTCGCCGTCGCGGGTGATGTTGCCCTCGGGGAAGATGGCGACCAGTTCGCCTTCGTTCAATGCGGTCGACAC
>JAEUOD010000081.1 GCA_016791065.1 Dechloromonas sp.
CATGGACATTCCGGTCTGGGCTGGCGTCGTGCCGCTCGGCCTGCGCGCCTCTGCTATCGTTGCCGAAGCGGGCTGCGCCGACTTCCCGCCCCCCACGTTGCCATCCAGCCTGCAAGAGGAGCCAAGCCCATGACGATCAGCGTCGGCATTTTCGTGTTTCCGGATGTCGAGGTGCTCGACTTCGCCGGCCCATACGAAGTCTTCACCACGGCCAGCCGTGTTTTTGCTCGCATCCACCCCGAGGCTGAGCTCCCTTTCTCGACCTTCACGGTCGCTGCCGATGGCGCCGCCGTGAGGGCACGGGCCGGGCTATCGGTCTTGCCGGAATACGATTTCACCAGCCACCCGCCGATCGACCTGCTGCTTGTACCTGGCGGCGTGGTTAGCGCGGAGCTGGAAAAGCCAGCGGTCATCGAGTGGATTTCACAAGCCGCCGCGAAAGCCGACATTGTGGCTGCCGTCTGCACCGGCGCCTTTCTGCTCGCCCGGTCCGGGCTGCTTGAGAGCAAGGCTGCAACAACGCATTGGGAAGACATCGCCGAGTTGCGACGCGACTATCCCCGGCTCACGGTACTGGAAGGAAAACGCTGGGTAGACGAAGGGTACGTCATCACCTCAGGCGGCATTTCAGCGGGCATCGACATGTGCCTGCACCTGGTCGAACGCCTCGCCGGAGGCGACCTGGCGGAACGGACGGCACATCAGATGGAATATCGCTGGCTCGACAGCCCCGGCTGAATTACGAGGGCTTCTTACCCGCCTGCTTGAGGGCGGCGAGGAATTCGCCGAAGGAAGTTTCCTGAACCGTCATCTCGGCCAGCGCGTCGCGCAGGTCGAAATTCGCCATCTCGTTCTCAATCGGCCGCGCCACATCGCGCCGAGCCGGCTGGCTGACGGGCGGTGGAACATTCGAATGACGAAGGATCGGGGGCACGATTTTTCCGGGAATTTGAGGCTTGGAAACATTGTGTCCTCGATCCCGGATTCTGTCCGTGAATCACTTCACGTTTGAACGCACATCCTCGGAAACGGCCAGCCCGGCGGCAAGAAAATCCATGAGCACCCTGACCCGGTGCGGGACATGGCGATTGCTCGGCAGCATGGCGTAGATGCCCAGCTCGGGCACCGGGTAGTCGGCCAGGATGATCTCGATGCGCTTTGCCGCGAGCCATTCCTCGGCGATGAAATCCGGCTGCAGCGTAATGCCCAGCCCCTGGGCCGCCGCCTCGGTCAAGACATCGCCATTGTTGGCCTGGATACGACTGCGCACGGGGAAGCTCTCGAGTTGGCCATCGACGATGAATTGCCAGCTCGGCATCTGGCCGCCAGCGGTATACCCCAGGCATTCATGGTGAATCAGCTCCGCCGGATGCTGCGGGCGCCCATGGCGCGCCAGGTAGTCGGCCGAGGCCAGGGCGTGCATGCGACCGGAGCCGATGCGCCGGGCAATGTCGCCGCCGTCGAGCCGGCGCGTGACGCGGATCGACAGATCGATCCCCTCCTCGATCAGCTTGACCCGGCGGTCGCTGTAATCCATGTCCAGCCCGACTTCCGGATAGCGCCGCGAGAAATCGAGCAGCAGGGGCGCCAGCCGCTTGATGCCGAAACTGAGCGGCACGCTGATACGAATATTGCCGCGCGGCGTCAGGCGCTCCTCGGCGATATCCGTCTCGGCGCTCTCGACCAGGTTGAGGATGACCCGGCACTTTTCCAGATAGGCCGTGCCGGCTGAAGTCAGCGCCAGGCGGCGCGTGCTGCGTGCCATGAGCTTGACGCCGAGATGGGTTTCCAGCGCCGCGATCTGCCGCGTGACGACCGAACGGGCCAGGCCGAGTTGCTGCGCCACGGCGGAAAAACTGCCCAATTCGGCAACACGAACGAAGAGGTGCATGGCATCGAGTCGGTCCATTGTTGCAATTTCGCGAATAATGATTTGCACATTGTCAGCTATTTCGCAGCAAAAAGCAGGACTACAGTGCAGCCATCAGTTCAGGAGTCACCGACATGCCCTTCAACCCCGCCAGCCTTTTCGTTCCCCACGGTGCGCCGACCTTCGCGCTGCGCCCGGGCGCGGCCGGCGCCGCGCTGGTCCGCAAGGCCGCCAGCCTGCCGCAGGCGCGCGCCATCGTCATCGTCAGCCCGCATTGGGATAGCGACATCCCGACGGTCGGTACCGCCGACCGCCTGGAGACCATCCACGACTTCTGGGGTTTCCCCGACGAACTCTATACCCTGCGCTACCCGGCCACGGGTTGCCGCGAAGCGGCCGACGAGGTCGTCACGGCGATCCGCGCGGCCGGCCTGCCGGTGCGCGAAGACCGCGAACGCGGCCTCGACCACGGCGCCTGGGTGCCGCTGCGCATGATGTTCCCGGAAGCCGACGTGCCGGTCATCCCACTCTCCATCCAGAGCCATGGCGGGCCGCAACAGGCCTGGCAACTGGGGCGGGCACTGGCGCCGCTGGCGGCGAAAGGGTTTCTCGTCATCGCCTCGGGCAACGTCACGCACAATCTGCGCGACTACCAGCTCGTCGCTCGTCAGGGCGGGCAAGCACCTGCCTACGTCCGCCAGTTTTCCGACTGGATCGCCGAGCGCCTTGCCACCCACGACACCGCGGCCCTGCTCGACTACCGCCGCCAGGCGCCCGGCGCCGTTCAGGCCCATCCCAGCGATGAACATCTGCTGCCGCTTTTTGTCGCACTCGGAGCCGCCGGCGAAAAAGCACAAACCGAGCGCTTCCACGCCGGCATCGACGATTACGTCATCGCCATGGACGCCTATTCATTCCTGCCCCCCCAAGGAGAACTGCAATGACCGCAAGCTATACCAAGACTGCCAAGGCCCTGCACTGGCTGATGGCCGTGCTGCTCTTCGGCCTGCTCGCCCTCGGCTTCTACATGCAGGATCTGCCGCTCTCGCCCGAGAAGCTCAAGCTCTATTCCTGGCACAAATGGGCCGGCGTCACCGCCTTCCTGCTCGTGCTGGTGCGCCTCGGCTGGCGCGTCACCCACATCCCGCCCGCCCTGCCGGCGAGCATGCCGAGATTCATGCAGTTCGCCGCCCACGCCGGCCACCTGGCGCTCTACGGGCTGATGCTGGCGATTCCGCTGTCGGGCTGGCTGATGAGCTCGGCCAAGGGCTTCCAGACGGTCTGGTTCGGCGTCCTGCCGATTCCCGACCTGCTCGACAAGAACAAGGAAGTCGGCGACCTACTGCAGACCGTCCATATGAGCCTCAACCTGCTCTTCGTCGCCACGCTGGTCGGCCATATCGGCGCCGCGCTCAAACACCACTTCATCGACAAGGACGACATCCTCACCCGCATGTTGCCCCGCCATTCCAAGGAGAACTGACATGAAAAGAATCGCCCTCGCCTTTGCCCTCGCCACGGCGTTTTCCGCCCAAGCCGCCGAATACACCCAGGTCCAGCCCGAGAAAAGCAGCGTCGCCTTCGTCTATAAGCAGATGGGCGTCGCGGTGGACGGCAAGTTCAAGAAATTCAACAGCCAGCTCAGTTTCGACCCGGCCAAACCGACCGCCGCCAAAGCCACCTTCAATGTCGAACTGGCCAGCGTCGATACCGGCGCCCCGGAAGGCGACGAGGAAGTTGCCGGCAAGCCCTGGTTCAACACCAAGGCCTTCCCGACCGCGACCTTCGTTTCCGGCAGCGTCAAGCCGCTCGGTGGCAACCGCTATGAAGTCGCCGGCAAGCTGAGCATCAAGGGCAAGACGCAGGATGTCGTCGTTCCCGCCACCTTCACGGAGCAGGGCAAGACCGGCATTTTCGACGGCAGCTTCACCATTCGCCGCGCCGATTTTTCCATCGGCGAAGGCAGCTGGGCCAAGTTCGACATCGTCGCCAACGACGTCCTGATCAAGTTCCGCATCACCGCAGCAAGCAAGTAAGACCCCCAACCCCAAATTCATCAACGGAGAACCATCATGCAAAAACTCACCAAGCT